>NZ_BAAGZP010000007.1:0-146563 GCF_054778355.1 Saccharopolyspora tripterygii
ACCGGCTCAACCCCCACCTCAACTAACCCCGACATACACAAACTCATTGACAGGCCCGCATCGTAGGGCGGCTGACCCCAGTAGAAGACCATCCGCAGATGCAGCCGGCTTCCCACGCGGATGTAGAAACCCTGCCGAACCCCGCCCGTGCCCATGTTGACCGGGATCCGCTGGTTGTTGCTGTAGACATCCAGCGGCGGGGTGTAGCTCTGCCACACACCGAGCTGGGCCCGCCAGGCCTCCCACTCGCCGCGCAGCTCAGCGATGTCTCGCTCCAACGCGCTCGCCCGCTGCGAGCTGCGATCACCCGTCGGACAGGTTGTCGTGTTCATCAGACCTCCAGTCGTCACAAGCCGCGAGGTCGTCGCATAGAAGACACACGTGTCCCCCATAAAGGCGCAACGCGGAAACACACGGTGATAAGCGGCTCGATCAGCGCGACCGTCAAACCCGGCCGGATACCCCAGGAACCTGCTTCCGACCAGCACGAACCGCGCCAGCACCGTCAACGAGGAACGGTCACGCGACTCATCGAACCCATGACCGACCGTAGTCCTCCTCGCGGACACGTCAACGCCCCTAGCCAGGGCAAGATGATCAGTCCACACACGACCCAGCTCGCTCCTGGACAGCCGAAACCCACTCACAACACCGCCCGAACCTGCACTGTGCAAGCGGAAAAGATCGACCGTATGGAGCAACACAACCCGCCTATGCAGGACCGACACCGAAGACCCAACCCTCAGCCGGACAGTGTTGACGCGGTGAACCGCAGTCCACTCCACGCGGCGCCCACCCCCTGTCGGGTGCAACGGGGTCAGGCAGACGTAGCTAGTCGTGCACAGCTGTTGATCAGCGCTGTGCTGCGGCGACGGTCCGGCTCGTGGTCCAACCGAGCACCTTGAAGCGCTGGCCGGTGCGGTAGGCGCTGGCCAGCGGATGGGTAATTGATCAGGTCGTCTGGTGGGGCGGTGCAGACATGGAAGCACCCGACGAATACGGCACCTTCCGAATAAGTGCACTACGCCAGCTATCCCTCGTAATACCTGGCGGTAATCCGTTCTCGATCGACTGCGTAGCGGGGTGGTGTGGTCGGTGAACCCGGAGCACCAATCGAGGACTCGATGTAGTGCTCACGCCGCGTCGGTGGCGATCACGCCGAGCGCCACACACCGGTGACGGGGCAGGAACTCCAGGGCCAGGAACCTCGCCAGGTAGTCGATCGGGCTGGTCACGAACGGGATGTCGCCGTCGTCGGTCCAGCCCTGCGGCTCGAACCGGGTGTTCAGAAACCGGGCCACGACTTCCTCGAGCGGCATCCCGTAATGCAGCGCCTCGGTGAGCAACTCACCAAACGCCTCCACCATCCCGCGTCCGAAGCTCCCATGCTTTGCGTGCGCGATGTGGACATCCGCAGGCCGGCCATCGGCATCGGCGGAGACGAACACCGTGAAGTCCGTACCGCCGATCGAGACGTCCGTGGTCATGCCCGGCCGCGCCCGGGGGAGATGCTGCCGGACGACAGCCGGGGTGACGCTCATCGGGCGGGCTCGGCGACGACCACAACAAGCTCCTCAAACACAATCAATAGATGCACACCGACTAATGGACCACTAGATGTGGTGATCGTATCGACGGGTACCGACAATTTCGGACAGCGGCGCGTCACCCGTTCGGTCAGAAGCCGGGGGTCACCAACCGATCCGACGGCAGCCGGCCCGCACTGACCCGCCAAATAGCCGTCCAGCCCATCAACCACGTCCATCTAAGAGAGAACCCCGGAAACACCTGGGTTTCCGGGGTTCTCTGGCTTTCAGGGTGATACGAGGTCAGAGGCCCATGCCGGAGTGGAACCCGCTGCCCTGGTCGAGTTCTTCGTCGTCGTCATAGCCGTAGCGCTCGTAGGAGCCCTCGCTCTCGCGGCGGGATTCGTCCTCGTCGTGGTAGTCGAGTTGGCGCTCGACGTAGTCGTCGCGGTAGTCCTCGCGGGTTTCCAGGACCTGGTCGCGCAGGGCTTCGATGCGTTCGGTGGTGTCGTCGCGTTGGAAGTTCTCGTTCGGGCTGGTCATCGTGTTCCTCCACTTGTCGGTGATCGTCCGCCAGGCATCGGCCTTGGCGTTCTGGCCGCCGGGTTCGGGCCCCAGCGGCACGTCCGGGTCGTTCGTGCGGATGCCGTAGGTCTCGCGGTAGGCGGCCGCGAGCCCGGCGACGTCGTCCCAGCGTTCGGCGGCGGTCGCCTCCTGCGGCCGCGGGCCGAGCTGCGCGGCCCAGTCCGGGCGGTCGTGGGCGACGTGGTCACGGAGTTCGTCGACTCGGGTCGACACGGCGGTGGTGATCTGGTCGAGGTGGTCGGCGAGCTCGGGGGAGGCGTCTCGCACCGTGCGGTGCGGGGCGGTCAGCCAGGGCACCACGGGCTGCTCGCCGGTGCCCTGGTCGCGCTGGTCGGTGAGGTGGTCGACGACGATCTGGGCGGCGTAGCGGTGGGCTTCTGTCGGGTCGGCGGGCCACTCTGCGAGCTGCCGTGCGGCGTCGGCCACCGCCGCTTCGGCGTCCAGTCCCTCGGCGGCGCCGGCGGCGGCGTGCCGCCACACCAGCGCCCAGTCGTCGGTGACGTCTTCGTCCGGTACGACTGCGGTGGTGATCGTGTGCCACCGGTCGATCTGCTCTGCGCTGGGTTCGGCGACGCGGGCGGGTGGCTCGTGGTCGGCGATGTGGGACTCGATGCGCCATCGCAACACCGCGGCTGGGTCGCTGCTGTGCTCGCGGCCGCTGCTGGCAGCGGCGCGCGCGACGAGCTGGTCGGACTGCCAACCTTGTGTTTCGGCGCGGCGCAGCGTGTCCAGCAGCTTGGGCTCGGCGGGCCGGCCGAGTGCGTGGGGGGCGTGCTCGGCCAGGGCCTGGCGCGCGACGTGGTTGAGCAGTTCGCGGCTGGTGTTGTAGTGGCGCTCAGCCAGCACCGACAGCGGTTCCTCGGTCCGCTCGCGCAGCGCCTCGGTGAAGGTGTCCAGCAGGTCGTCGACGTCGATGCCGTCGCGTAGCCGCTCCAGCTCGTCGTGGCTCGTGCCCGTGGCCTGGTCGGTGCTGGCGGTCTCGGTGGAAGGGCCCCACTGGTCGATGAGGTCGTGCCAGGCGCGGGCACGCAGGCCCTGGCTGTCGGGCTGTTCACCCAGCGGGTGCGCCGGGTCGTTGCTAGTGACGCCGTAGGTGTCGCGGTAGGCGGCGGCCAGACCGGCCACGGTGTCCCAGCGTTCGGCCAGTCCGGGATCCTCGGGGCGTGGCCCCAGTCCGGCCGTCCAGTGTGGCTGTTCGGCGGTGACCTGGGTGCGCAGTTCGGTGTGGCGATCGTGGATGGCGCCGTTGAGGCGCTGGAGGTAGTCGCGCAGCTCGTCGCTGAGGCTGGTGTGGTCGGGGCGTGCCATCCACGGCAGTGCGGGCGACCAGCCGGCGCCGCGTGCGCGCTGCTCGGACAGTGCGTCTGAGACCGCTCCGGCGGTGTAGCGGTGGGCGTCCATTGGGTCGGCGGCGGGCCGGTTGGCGAGCCGGGTGGCGGCGGTGGTGACGGCGCCATCGGCGTCGAGGCCCTCAGCATGAGCTGCTGCCGCCAACCTCCAGACCTGCGTCCAGGCCGGTTCTTCGACGTCGGCGGTGGCGTCGTGGCGTTCGACGATCCCGCGCCAGTGGTTGATCTGGTTCATCGTGGGCGCGGCGGTGCGCGGTGGTGGTTGTTCGTGCAGTAGGTGCTGCTCGATGCGCCATTGCAGCACCGCCGCGGGATCGTCGGCGTCGGCCAGCTCGCCCTGGGCGAGGGCCGCGGGTACCAGGTGCTCGGCCTGCCAGCCGAGGTCTTCGGCGTTGCGCACGGTCTGGCGCAGCGCCCCGGTGGCGGGCTGTTCCAGCAGGTGGGGCACGTGCTCGGTCAGCACCGCCTCGATGCGCTCCTGCGAGCCGAGGTGCGCGACGAAGTCGTGGTGGCCGACCAGGGTGCGCAGCGACTCGGCCTTGTCCAGGGACGCGCGCAGTTCCTCGGTCGCCGAGGTCTCGGCCGAGGACCGTTCGAGTGCGGCTTCCAGGACGCCCCGCCCGGTGCGTTCCAGCGGGGTTTCCTGGTGGCTGTCGATCGTGTGCTGGACGGTTTCGACGAAAACCTGGTTGTCGTACTCGGCGCGGGTCATCTGGGTGTAGAGCTGTTCACGGGACAGCCCTTGGGGCACGAGGCTGTGGGACGAGCCGCCCTTGACCGACATGCCCTGCGAGCGGTTCACGGTCGCGGCGTAGGCCAGCTCGACGTGCTCGGCGACGTAGTTGGGCGGCAGGATGATGCTGCCGCCGCTGACCTGGTGGTGCAGCTTGATCGCGCCGCTGGCGCGGACGTTCTGGACCTCCCAGGTGTCGCCGTTTTTCACGAAGTCCCGGCCTCCGAACAGCGTTTTCAGCCGGTCGTTGCGGCGGGTGACGACGAGATCGCCCTTGCTGGCTGCGGTGCCGTCGTGCAGCCGCACGGCGCGTCCGTCGTCGACGTCGCCGCGGTCCAGCCGCAGCTGGCGGGCTTGGTGGTTGAGGGCGACGACGTCGTCGTTGGCGGGCACGATCAGCAGGGACGGCCGTCCGGCGTCGAGGTCAGAACGCCAGGCGTGGTGCGCGGCCTCGCGCATCGTTTCCCGCGAACCTTCGTGGACCCAGCCCTGCTCGAAGTAGTAGTCCAGGCCGCTCGCATCGCCCCTGTGCAGCTTGAGCGAGGCCGCGGCCTGGTCCTGGTCGGCGAACCGCACGACCTCCCGCAACCGCAGCGCACCGTTGTTGTGCTCGAACCAGCGCACCGCGCCGCCGGCCTCCACTGAAGCGAGCTGCTTGTCGTCACCGACCAGCCGCACGTCTGCACCCCGATTCAGGGCGTAGCGCACGACATCGTGCAGCGTGTGCGTCCCGGCCATCGCGGCTTCGTCGATGATGAGCACATCCCCGCGCGTGAACGGGAACGCTCGCTCGGCGCTGCCCATCTGCATCGCCGTGGTGACCTGGTGCAACGTGTGCGGCCGCGCGTCGATCGAGGATCCGAGTTCCTGGGCGGCCCGAGCGCTCGGGCCGAATGCGTAGACCTCGCCGGCGTCGGCGCGCCAGGCGTCGGCGAAGACCCGCATCGCGGTGGTCTTGCCTGCCCCGGCTGGTGCATAGAGCAGCTGCACCCGCCGCCCGGACGTCGCGAAACCGGCCACCGCACGCTTCTGACCAGCGTTGAGTTTCGCGCCGCCGACGGCTCGCCGGACCGTGGCCTCGCTGATGCGCACCCCGTCGTGGCGCCGTCCCCACGCGGCCAGAGCTGCCTCTTCGCGCAGTGTGTGGTGGGTGGTGAACCGCTGGGCGTTGTGCTCAACGAACACCGATTCGCCGTCGGAGCGCCGCAACGCGGAGGGCTCTTCGACCGCAGGTGGGGCTTGGAGCGAAACGGTGTCGGCATCGCGGAGAACCGCATTGACGACCTGGTCAATCACCTGGTCACGGGTGCCCTCCGGCACCCTCAGATGCGCAGTCTGGCGGTGCGCTTCGGCTGCGATGTTCCACTTGTTGAAGTGGCTGAAGTGATCCGAGACCGTCGTCAGCGTGCCCGCGGCGAGTTCGCCGACGTCGACGTCAGCGACCGCCTCACCGTGGCCGGAAAACAGCCGGGTGCCGAGCGTGGCGAGCTCGTTCGGCCGGACCGTCTCGATCGCCTGATCACGCCACCGGCGCAGATGCTGCGCCAGAGAACGCGGTTCCTGTTTGGGGTCGCGGGTGTCGTACTTGGCGCAGCGGCTGATCTCACGCAGTTCGCTCGGGCTCGGTTCGCGGTCGTGCTCGCGCCGGAAGTCGACGATGCGGCGGGCGCGGTCGGTCTCCACCTGCGATGAGCGTTGTGAAAACCCTTCCAGCAGCGCGTCGGAGACCCCGTCGAGTTCCCAGCCCACCCGCTTGAGATCGAACCCGCCTTTGGCACGCTCGCTCCAGCTCGCACCGGCCTCGCGGAACAGGTCCCGCAGGCGGCTGTCGTAGTACTCGCTGGTGGTCACCGACGCGGCCAGCACAGTGCGCCCGTCCAGGCTCGTCCACCGCCCGTCGGCCCCTTGGACCTTGGTACTGATGGGCACATGGGTGTGCAAGTGCGGATCGCCCGCGCGCGAGTCCCAGTGCTCGAACAGCGCGGCGGTGATGCCTTTGACGTCGACCTGGGCGTAGCCGCCGTCTCCCTTGCGGGTGTAGGCGGCGTTGTTCTCGAAGTACTGCAAGGTGTCGCGCACGGCCTGGCGGTGCAGCTCGACGATCCGCTCGCGGGTGGCGTCATCGGACAGCGCCCACGCCACCGAAACCGACTTCGGCGGCGCGAAGACGAGCTCGTAGCCCGATGTGGCGGATTTCAGTTCCCGCTTCTGTTCGGCCAGCCACCGCTTGAGTTCGGCGTTGCTGGGGTGCTGGCCCTCGTGCTCGTCGGCGTACGCCTGCACCTGCACGCCGCGCCGGATGCTCGCGCGGGTGGCCTCATCGATCGGCGCGCCGATCGGCCGATCGTTTTCGAGGTTGTAGGTCTTGTAGGCGTCGATGACCTTGCTGCGGAGTTCGTCGGCGCCGCTGTGCTGCCGGAACCGGTAGCCGAGCTTGGTCGCGGCCAGGGCCTCGGCCTGCGACGCGCCATCAGCGATCATCTCGGCTTCGATGCGGTCGGCCTCCGGGTGTCTGCCCTCGCCGAACAGCGCGTTCATCTGCGCCGCGGTGACCTCACCGTCCACACCGAGCGCGGCCGCGCCGCGCCCGAACCACTGCCCGGGTGGGTAGCCGTGCGCGGTGTAGTAGTCGGACAGGGATTCGCCGGGTTCGAGCTCCCGATCGCCGCACGCAACCGACCCGGTCAGGTACTCGTACCCGCCGGGTGAAAGCTTGCGAACACCGATCACCCCAGCACCTCTGTCATCAGCGATTTCAGTCAGGCCGACGTACTCACGCTAAGCAGGCCAGGGCGGCTGCCCGTCGCAGACTCAATCGATACAGAACCGGGGAGCATGCAGAATGCAAGACGTCCTGTGTGTCGGTGAGGGGGCAGACCAGGGGGGACCGGCGGCACGGTCGGCGGGTGAGATGCCGGCCGAAAGGCGACCGGTGGGTTACAGCGCGGAAGCGGGCCGGGCGCGCGGCGGGATGTGGGCGGCGACCAGGCGGGAACCGTGGGAAGCGCGCACGAAAAAGACCCCCGGTCGCATGACCGGGGGTCTTCGGGGGCGGGTGGCCGCTAGGCGGCAAGCGCGGCGGGTTCGGCTGCGGCGGCGGGCACGTCGTCGGCGGCGCTGGGCACGACTGACAGCGCGGGCGCGGACTCCAGCGCGCGGCACCCGGCGCACTGCCCGTCGTCGGCTGGCAGGTGGCGGACGTCGCGCGGGCTGCGGTCCTCGCCGCAGGTCTGGCAGGCGGCCAGCTCCGGCGCGGCGGGCTGCTCGGCGGGCTCGCTGGCGTTCGCGGCCACCCAGGCGGCGACGGTGTCGCGATCGGTCTGGTGGCTGTAGCGGCTCCACTCGGTGCGGAGGTGTTTCAGCGCGCGGGGGTAGTGCTGGTGGATGTAGGCGCACAGGGCCTCGATCGCCTGGGCGCGGGTGGCGTTGTCCGGCACCTGGATGCCGGGGCGGCCCAGCTCGCGGCACTCCTGGCACAACCCGTCGCGGTGGGCGCGGTCGGCGCGGCTGGGTTCGATGTTGCAGCCCAGGGCCACGCACGGGCGGCCGCCGTCGCGAACGGCGGTGGTGCGGGGGTCGGGCCGCTCGCGGTCGCGCGCCACCAGGTTGATGGTCATGCGCTCGTAATCGACGGCGTAGCCATCGGGCCGTTCGCCGCGCTGCGGGGCGTCGTCGACTCCCGCACGGGTGGCGGCGTACTCGGTGACCGCGCGGGCCTCGGCGCGGGCCTTGCGCTGGGCGCGGCGGAGTTCCGGCCGCACCTCGGTGCGGACCGCGCCCCCGGCGCGGCGGCGGGCGTTCTCGATCGCTTGCCGGTCCCAGCGCGAGGCGCGGTCGGCCTGCGGCTCGGGCCGCTCGCGCTGTTCTCCGGGGCGCGGTGCGCACGCCGCGATAACGGCGCGGTCGCGCTCGTCGGCGCGCTTCCAGTACTCGCGGAGCCGCTTCACCCCGGTACGCGGGTGCTCGGCAAGGATCCGGCCGCACTCGGCCAGCACGGAGATTTCGCGGGCGTCCGCGCTGGTCAGCGTCTCGCGCCATTGAGCGCGGGCGGCGCGGAGGTCGCCGGTGCGCAGCAGTGCGGCGACAGACAGAACCGAGTCAGAAATCGTCACAGAATGCGACATAGAGAACCCCAAAGTCAGCGGTTTTTGCGCAATCGCCAGGCTTGGCCTTCCCGGCGGCTTGCGACTCTTATTCTATCCCGAATTGCCGACTCGCGGCAAGTTCAATCAGGGCTTTTATTCCTATTTTCTGCAATTCGCCGGATCAAGTGAACCACCCTCTGACCTGCGTGTTTGCACGAAAAAGGGCGGGTTGCCCTCGCTAAATGGGCCCGTTCATTAGTCGCGCATTCCCTTTCTTTCCCCGCCCCTTCGACATAGGCCAATCCCTCCCGTGTGGGGCTGTCGGGTCAAGGTCGGGGCCCCGCAAATTCCCGAAATTGTTCGGAGCTTGCGGAGAAGAATTTCGGGAATTTTGGGGTGGCCTTGACGCGACAGCCCCACACGTTGAGACAATCCGGCCGCGAAGGGCCGGGGGAAAGAAGGGGAATGTCTTCATTGAGGTGATCTCAGTGGGTTTTGCGGTGTTCGTGGTGGGTGAGGACGAGTGCAGCTTGGAGGATGTTGCCGATTTTGCGGGGGCTGGCTGTGATGTGGTGGAGGGTGCGCCAGCGTCCGGTGAGGACGGCGAATCCGCGTTCGCCGGGGCCGCGAGGCTGCGGAGGGCTTGGTTGTAGGCGTGGTTGTCGGTGGAGAGTGGGCGGCCTTTGCCGGTTTTGGAGCGTTTGATGAGGGTGTGCACTCCGGCACCGGTGCCTTGGTAGCCGCCGTCGGCGAGGGTGGGCAGGTCGAGTTGGGATGCGGCCCAGTACAGCGCGCCGAGGGCGTGGTGATCCGCGGCGGTGATGTCGTGAACCGAGCCGGGTTCCACGGGTGAGACCCAGATCGGGAAGCCATCCGGTGTGGTCAGGGCCTGGATGTTGCCGCCTTGGCGGTGGTGTTTGCCGGAGTACCACCGGTCGATCGGGGTTCCTTTCACGCTGGTGGTTTTCTCGGTGAGTCGGTCGCAGGGGAAGAGTTTGCCGTCCAGGATGAGGTAGGTGGCACCGTCGGATTTGGCTTGCCGCAGTGCGTGGTGCAGGTCCGGGGCTTGGGCGGCCAGCACCTCGATGACCTCGTCGATGTAGCGGTAGCCGGTGGCCCGGGAGATGTCGTTGTCCCGGGCGAGTGCGGGGATGGCGGTGCGATCTCGGAACCACCGCAGTCCCAGCACGGCCTGTTTAAACGTCGATAACGCGCGGCGTCCACGCCCGGTGCCACGACGCCGTCGCTCGGCGTTGAGGAGTCCGGCGAGGTAGAGGGCGAGTTCGTCAGCGACATCGAGCCTGGCACGATAGGTGATCACGTGGGGTCCTGGTTCGTGAAGATGATCTTGTGGTGAGACCTTCTTCTACCAGGACCCCACGCCCACATCTCCCAGCCACCCCACCCCTAATCCACTGAGATCACCTCATTGTTCGGAGCGCAGCGGAGAACAATCCCTGCCTCGCTCGCCCGGCACTGCGGCAGGCTCGCGTGACCGTGGCGAGCGGGACACCGGATATGGGCAGGCGCCCGGCCGGGCAAGGCGCCGGGCAGGGTCGGCCTGCCGCTTGTTGGCACCATGCGTCACGGGTGGCGGCTACACTGATCGGTGCTTGGCGACACGGGCCTCAGCGGGCCCTGCGCACGCCAGGCGAGTGTGTCGGCGCGGTCTTGGCCGAGCCACCTCGCGGTGGTAAGCCCTTCGGGGCTTCCGCGCACGGCACGGCGGGCGCGCCCGGCTTCGGCCGGGCGCGCCCTCTTCATCTGCCTTCTTCCTTCCCCTCCGAAGCCGCGGGTTCCCGGCGCGTCGGGACGCTGCGGGTTCGGGCGGTCTTAGCGTCGAGCTCGTACGGCACAACCGTCAGGGGAGGGAAGCGGACATGGCCGAGTCATCTACCCGGGGCCGGCGGCCGCGCCGGTCGACCAGGATCAGCCAGCGTCTGGAGCGGGCCCGGCAGCGCAACGCCGATCAGCTCGCCGAGCAGAGATGGCGGGAGCAGCGCGTTGAGGATGCGTTGCGCGAGTTCATCGAGGCCGGAGAGGCCATCGCCGCTGAAGATGCCGCCTGCGAGGAGAAGGTGGCTGCCCTCCAGCGCAAGATCGACGCGCTGCGTGCCGAATCGCGGGAGCGGGTCACCGGTGAGCACACCCGGCAGGCTCAGGCGGCGTTGGCGATCCACGAGGCGGGCCGAACGGTCGAGCAGGTGGGCGAGCTGCTTGAGCTGCGCAGTGAAAAGGAAGCAAGACGGCTGATCACGGCGGGCCGCACGGCCGCCGAGGCGGGCAGTGGCCCGGCTCAGGAACGGGATACGGTCCCGGCGAAATCGTCCGGGCACAGGCCGACGGGGGCAGCGGCGGGCGAGGAGACCACCGGAGCGGTGTCAGGGGAACAGCGACAGCTGCGCGGGGTCGATGGTCAGCAGCACCGCCCGGACTCGGGTTTCGTCCCAGCCGCGGTCGCGGACGGCGGCCGCCAGAACGCGTGAGTGCTCGGCGCGCTCGTGGCGCAGCAGGCCGGACCACCGGCGGATCCACCAGCGTGGCCGCCCGCCGCCTCGACCCTTGGCGGCCATGCGGCGCAGGTTGTCGGCCTGGGTCGACGGCCAGAGGTGCCCGATCACCGGGTCGGGATGGGCGCGCACGCAGATCGGGTTGTCGCAGACGGCGTGCTCGATCACCTGCCCGAACTGGACGGGAATGCCCAGCTGGTAGGCGACGGCGAACCGGTGGGCCTTGACCGTCCGCTCCCGACCGCCGCGCGTGGCCGAGAAGGTTCCGTACCCGTCGTCGGAGATCGCGCCGGTCCAGATCGCGCAGTGCTCGTCGGGTCCGAACACCACCCGGCGGTAGAACCGCTCGATCTCGGCGGCGTGGGCAATCGGGTCGACGACCAGCGCGTCGGTCAGCGGCGCCGCCGGTTTCCGGTCCGGGTGGGCGGGCGGGACTACCTGCTCGGGGAGCAGGCCCGGCTCGACCGGCTCCTCGAACAGCGGTCGCGTCTCCGGCCCGCCGTCGGGCGTCACCGGCCGGCGGGGCGGCCGTAGCCGTACATCATCGCCCGCACCTGGGCGGTTTCCCGGCGATACCCGCGCGCCCACAGCGTCACGGTCAGCACGACCGCGGCGGCGATGAGCGTGAACGCGATGACGGTGTTGGGCTCGCCCTGGGCGACCGCGACGGCCAGGGGCAGGGCCGCCAGCCCGGCGCCGGTGAACAGCAACCGCCGGCGCGGGGCCTGCGGGGCAAACCACCGGCGCGTGATCCAGGCGACGGCGAGCCCGACCAGGGCGCCCAGCACCGCGAGCACGGGCACGCCGGCCACCCAGGCGGCACCACGGGCGAACGCGGCGCCGGTGACGATGCTGATCAGGCCCGCGACGGCGGCCCCCAGGAACACGCCCAGACCGGCCGCACCGCAGAGCCGGGCGAACACGACGATAGGACGAAACCTCATGTCGATCGAGGGTAGAGCACGACGGTGACATGGTCGGCCTACGCGAGCTGCGCAGGTGGCGTTCAGGGGCTACGCGAGTTGTTGGTGCCTACGAAGCCAGTTGGCACCCCAGCAGTCCTTGACCTGCTCAACGGTGAGGTCGGCGGCCTCGGCGATCTGGTCCCAAGCTGCAGCGTATCGGTAGCCGTTGAGCACATCGCCGGTCGCGTCTAAGTCCGCTGCGCAGCAGATCCGAATCTTGACCAGGTGCCATTCGCGAAGGGCTTGGTGCTGCACGGTTTCGGAGAGGTCGGCCTGCGCCCGCAGCCACGCGACACGGTCGTTGTCACCGAAGGCCGGTCGGCCGAGGATGCAGTCGGCGAGCTGCCCGACGACCGCGAGGATCGCCTCGTCGCCGTCCAGCTCGCGGAGCTTGTCGGTGGTGAACGGGAGCGTGAGCAGGTGCATGGTGATCTCCAACGGTGGACGCCGAGGCGATGCTCTGGGCGGGTGTCGACGTGGCCCGGGCCGAGGGGGTCCGTGCTCGTGCCTCCTCGGCCCGGGCGAAACCCGCCACGTAGGGCGGGTGGCCACGCGGCGCGGTTGGGGGGTCCGCGGCTCGCGTGGCCGCTCCGGTGCCGCGGCGGCGATCACCTCGGGGTGAGGCACCGGAGAGGTAAGGTTCAGAGAGTGCGCAGCGCCGCCAAGACCTGCTGCAGCACTCGGGGTTCGGTCGAGTACGTGCCTGCGCCGATCAGCGGATGATCATTGTGGTCGAGCACGGGGCGCTGGAACTGCACGGTGTGCTCCAGCTGGGCGACGTCGTCGGCGAGATCACCAGACCAGGTGGTGCGGCGTGTCTCGCGCTGCTCGGCTGCCATTTCGTCCATGAGTTGCTTGACCAGCAGTGCGCCCTCGCTCGCGCCGCTGTGCTTGCCGCTGTTGCGGTAGTAGAAGGCAGCGAGCAAGCCGCATACCGTGATCAGCGCGAGGGTTGCGGCGCTCCATAGGGCAACGGTGATCATCGGTCGATCACCACCGAGATCACGTCGCCGTCGATGGCGACCGGGAGTTCGTCGGCCCGCAGTGCGTCGGCGAGGCGGTCGCAGACCCGCGCAAGTTCCTCCCGGTCGTCCGGGGATGCCTTACCTGCTTCGACGTTGTCGACGGCTGCGCCGATGGACATGATCGCGGCGCGCATGAGGCTCGCGGTCTGGTTCATGAGGCCACCGCCAGTAGCGCGGGCGGCGGTGGGGTGCCCGCGAGGTCGTAGGTGTGGGCTCGGCAGGTTTCGCACTCCGACCACAGCCAGGCGTGATCGCCGTTGTCGGCCTGCAGCGTGGAGTCGCCGCACAGCGTGGTGACCGCGGTTCCGTCGGGGTAGAGGTGGCCGCCGTTGGGATGCGCGTCTGTGCTCGCGTGCCGCTGGCCGCCGGCCGGTACCCAGTGGAACGGGTGAGGGCTCCACATAGGCCCCCTCCTATCGATGCTTGTGCGTAGCAAAGAGCCATGATGTGCGACATGGGCTCTGTGTGCGTTCTAGCATGTTGTGCGAGCACAATTTGGATCAATACTCCCACCGGGTGACATGTCGTTTGCCGGTGATCGCGGGATAGGATTTTGTGCATGGCCAACACAGCGGACAGCCCACGAGCGCGGGCGCTTGGCGCCGAGCTCCGGCGGCACCGTCGCGCAGCCGACATGACAACAACGCAGGTCGGCGAGGGTATTGGCAAGGCTCATAACTACGTGAGCCGCGTCGAAAATGGCAAGCAGGTGCCGACCGAGGCCGACCTTGCGAGCCTGCTTTTTGTGCTCAGGGTAAACGGAGACGAGCGCGAGCAACTGCTCGAACTCGGGAAGGCCGCCAGCGATCCGGACTGGCTGGCGCCCGGCGTCGACCGCCAGCTCGCCGCGTTGACCGAGTATGAGCGCACCGCGAAGCGCATCATCGCGGTCGAGCCGCTGTTGGTTCCTGGCCTGCTGCAGACCTTCGACTACGCACGGGAGACCGTGGCCGCATTCGGGTCCAGCGGAGCCGAGGCCGAGCAGTCGGCGATGACGCGCCTCGGACGGCAGCATGTTCTCACCGATGAGCCACCAACCACCCTCGACGCGTTCATCGGCGATTTCGCGCTTCGCAACTCGATGTGCGCGCCCGAGGTCATGCGCGATCAACTGCACCGGCTCCTCGACCGCGGCCAACGACCCAACATCACGATTCGTGTCGTGCCGATGGCGCAGCCACCGGCGGAAGTGATCCGTGGATCGTGGACGCTCATGACGTTCGAAGACACACGCCCCGTGGTCTATATCGAACCGTTCGGGTCGACGGCGGCGATCACCGACCGTCGCACGGTGACCCGGTGCGAAGCCGCAGTAGACGCGCTGCACGAAAAAGCGATGAGCCCGGCCGCATCCGCCGAGCTCCTCGCTGATCTTGTTAAGGAAATGGAGTAAATTCCCATGACAACCGTCCCCCGCCCCGGTGCATGGCGGAAATCGAGCTACAGCGCAGAGAAAAACTGCGTTGAGGTTGGGCGCGTCGGTGACGGCGCCGCCGTCCGTGACACCAAGAACCGAGACCAAGGGTTCTTCACCGCGACCCGAGCACAGTGGACGGCGTTCATTGACGCCGCCAAGGGTGGCCAGTTCGACCGCCCTGAATGAGCAGACAACGAGGCCCCCGCACTGGATACCAGGCGCGGGGGCCTCGTCGTATCAGCATTCAGTCGCTATTCGACGCGCCTCTTGCCCTTCAGGGCAACCCGCAACGGCATGTCGTCCGGCGCACCGGTCTCTCGGAACTGGCGCAGCGTGGATTCGGCACCGGCAAGGGTCACGCTTCGGCGGGATCAGACGAGGGTAGAGGGCCGATCTCAACTCGTGACCGAGGTCGCGCAGGCGCCTCCAGAGTCGACTGGCACGGCTACGCAGGAGAGGGCCAGCGGCCGGGCGTCCGCGTCGCTGTCCGGGATTGCGGGGTGACCGATGAGGTGTTGGCTGTTGTCCGCGGTTCGTAGTGCGAGGGGCGGTGTGGTCACGAACATCGGCCGGAGTGCGGGTGGGTGGCCGGGGCGTAGTGGCAGGTGACGCGTTCGCCGTGGTGCAGTCCGGCGCAGTCGATGGTGCCGAGTTGGCGGTCGGGGACGGCGAGTTTCGCGCGTGTCTCGGCTTCGGCGTCGTCGATGCGGTGGCCGTGGAGGGTCTCGCGGTGTTCGTGGTGTGGATCGATGTCGTCGTGTTCGGGGAAGGCTTCGTGCCACATCCGAAACAGCAGTCCGACTCCGGTGTCGTTGAGGGGGGCGGTGTGGGAGGCCTGGCCGAGAGCGAGCACGATTTCGGCGGCGGTGGCCGGCCGGGTGTCCTCGCCGTGGGCGAGGCGGCGGAGGAGTTCGCGGGCGTGGCCGCGGTAGACGAATTCCGTTGACATCCGGTCGTGGGTCGGGCGCAGCAGCGAGAAGCTGTGGTGCAGCAGGTCGGCGATACCGGGATGGTGTTGCTGTGCGCGGTGGATTTCGTCTTCGCCCCACTGGATCATGTCGGCCACCGGTGACCATTCCCGGTCGACCGCGTCGAGAATGTCGCGAATCATGGGTCTCCCTTCGGGTGGGTGCCCGTGCCGTGCGGCACCGTGGGCGCGGTGACGGCGGCGGGTGGGCAGAGAAAAAGGGGGCCCGGTTCCGGGCGGTCGGGGTGTGACCGTCGGGAACCGGGCCTGGGCGTGTGGCGGGCGCATACGGGGGGTTAGTGCTGGGTGGTGGTGTCGACGGTGTCGGCGAGCAGGGACGCGAGGTCGCCGGGCGGGATGCCGTGGTCGAGTGCGCGCTCGAGGAGGCTGGCGAGGATGTGGTCGGGGTTGGCTTCCTTCGCGCGGGTTACGGCGATGCGGGCGAGTGCTCCTTCGCCTCGCAGGTAGGTCGATAGCGCCAGCAGCGCGGCGGGTTCGGCGAGTTCGGGCGCGGGGGCGTTGCGCACGAGTGCGAGCCAGAGGTGTTCGGCCGCGTGGGCCTTGTCGCTGCTGAGCAGGGTGGGCAGCATCGCGTCACGGATCAGGGTGGTCTGGAGCCAGTGCAGGATGCGCACCAGGGTGTGCTCATCCGGGTCCTGGCCGGCGGCGATGCCGTCGATGACCTCGTTGATGTCCTGCACGTGCTGGTCCAGCGCATCGCCCGGGTCGGGGGCCTCGAGGGCGAGCCCGTCGAGTTGGGTGGCCCACCGCGCGGCGGTGGCGCCGCTGTCTGCGGGGGCGATCAGTGCGCACATCTGCTCACGGCTGTCGAACACGATCTGGCCGCGGGCGGTGAGCTCGGCTCCCACCAGCGAGGCTCGGGGATCGCCGAGGCGGCCACGAAGCTCGGGGTCGAGGTAGGAGACCCACTCGGCGCCGTGCCGGATTTCCGGTGCCCACACGGCCTGGATCACCGGCATGCCCGCTGCCGCGAGCGCGAGCCGCAGCGTGCTGACCAGCCGATGGTGCGGAAGCTCCTCGCCGGGGGCGTTGTCGTGCGAGAGCAGGACTAGGGCCAGGGCGTCCGGGCACACCGTGTGCAGCGGGCCTGCGAGGAGGTAGGTGACGAGGTCGGTGTACTCCTGCGGGGTGGGCAGGCCGATGCGCATGGTGGCCCCGAGCCGGGCCTGCCCGCTGGCGTTGTCGTGGAGGCTGACCAGCACCAGCGAGTCGGTCGGGTAGTAGCCCAGCATGTGGGGTACGGCGGTGAGGAGCTCGCCGATGGTGTTGAGCGGGAGGGCGGCGGTGTTGTCCATCGAGGGTGTCTCCTTGCCAAAGGTGGTGTGCGGTGACGGCAAACAGCCCCTGGCCCACCAGCGGGCGGTGGGCCAGGGGCTGTCGATCTGTGGAGTGCGGCGGGACTTCCGTGAGGTGGCGCGTGGCCGGAGGAGGGCGAACCCGCTACCGGGAGTCGCGCGTCCTGGGGTTGGTGTCGGTGATGTGGCGCGGGCGTTGGATGCCCCACGCGAGACCGGCACGGACGGTGGTGCTGGCCTCCGTGGCGGCGTGAATCCGTCGCGTCCGATGTGTGACTCGACGGCCTCGCGCAGGGCAAGTCGGGGCCCGGCCGGGGAGCGGGCAGCGGGAGCCGGTGGTGAGGTGGCCGTGTCGTGGATGGCCGGAACGAATCCGGGAGTGCTGAGTAGTCCCCCGGATCAGATCGACATCCCCGCCTCGGCAATCCCTTTCGGGCTCGTGGTCCATTGGGGACTGCCAGCGGGTGTTCGGTTCTGGAGCTGTTGGTAGAGGAAGGCCCGGTAGGTGGCGGTTGTGACGTTGCGGCGGCCTACGGTCTGGGAGAGTTCGGTGAGTTCGCGACGCCGGGCTTCGTCGAGCAGGTTGCGCGCGTGGTCGCGCATGCCGATCTCCCCGGCGCGGGCTCCGGCGAGCGCCTGCCGCGCGAGGGCGCGTAGTTCGTGTGTGGTCTTCACAGGTCTTCCTCGTCGGCTTCGTCGAATCCGTGGGTTTGGCGGTCGATGTCGTCGACGCGAACGTCGTGGTCCTGTGAGGACACGGTGAGAGCGTCTTCGACCCATTGCCGGGCGGTGTTTTCGTTGTCGGTTCCGGTGACGTAGACCTCGGCGCTGAGGGTGACGGTTCCTTTCCATCCGGCGACGTACTCGGGGAGTCCGAGGTCGCGGAGCCCGCCGTTCATCCCGTCACGGCAGATGTCGCCGTCCTTGTGTGCCTGGATGATCCGGTCGCGCACGTGCGTGCGGAACGTCTGGAGCTCTGTGCGGGATTGCTCGAGCGCACGCTCGAGCGCCTCAATTCGCGCGCACGGGTGCTCGGGGAAAGTCATGGGTCCTCACTTCCTGTCCTGATCGCATGGAATTCGTTTCGCGCACGGGAAAGCCCGGATCCCCGAGTGCGGAGGGAATCCGGGCTGGCCGTGGAGTGGTGGTTAGCGGCGAAGTAGCCGTGATCGAACCGACGCGAGCAGCCGCGCGGGCCGTGATGGTGGGGGAGTGGGGTTGAACGCGAGCTCGATGACGACTTCGGCGATGAGTGTGGGAGGCGCCTGGAGTGTTCCGCCGCGCTGCGGGTAGCCCTGCCGGATCGAGTTGATGAAGATCGGGCACGGGCTTCCGTCGATGGTTTCGAAGAACGAGCGGGGCTGGCCGCAGCGGCGAACTCGGTCGGCGAAGTCGAGGACCAGGGGGTCGCGCCGCAGCTGGGTGCGGAGGTCGTCGTTCATCGGATGTTCCTCTCGTCGGTGGCCACCGCGTTGTCCGGCGCCAAATCCGGCGGCAGCGCCTGCGGGTGGTTCACGAGCGTGGCTGGGTGACCGGAAACGGCGGCATGGTCGACCGCGGCGCGCTCGAGCGCGGTGCGTTCATCGGTGTAGCCCATGCCTGCCGGGACACCGGCGCCTCGGCAGGTGGGACACCAGAGCACGAATCCGTTGCCGGTGTCGCGCACGGCGATCTCGTGGGGCTGGTAGTGGTAGCTCAACGCGGCGACGATCAACGACGCGGTGGCGCTGGAAGTGGTGTCGGCGTCCGGCAGCCGGAATCGACGGCCGGTGGGACCGGAGAAGAGCACGCCCACGCGGTTGTGTTCGGGGTGTTCGGTGAGCACCCCGATGAGGTGGCCGCCATAGAGGATGACAGTGTGGAAGGGGTCGCGGCGTTGAGCAACGACATCAGGCAACATCGTGTGCGTCCTTTTCCTCAGACAACAGAAAAATGGGCAGACGACCGCCACCGCAGGGGGTTTCAGCAGAGCTCGTGGACGAGCGGGTGGCACGGTGGTCGTTCTGCCTGCGGCCGCGTGAGCTGGAGGGTGGGGCCGGAACGCAACACGGCGGGGTCCCCTCCGGGGTGCCGTGTTGCGTGGAGCGGCCTACGCTCCAGCAGACTCACGGCGGGCAGAAAACCACTGCCACCGGCTACAACCGGCGCCGTCTAGACAGATGACGACCCTGCAGCAGCGGTGGCGTTCGTGCCACGGGGTGCGTGGGAGCAGCGGACGGGCGCACAGCCCCAGCGGTCGCAAGCGGCGAAGGTTAGTGGGTGTGGCGGTGGTGGCCTCGGCGTTGGCTGGCGTCGATGTCGCCTGGCTCGATCGCGGCGGTTCGCCGCAGGCGACGGGGCGGGTAGGCGAGGGCGAGCCAGCACAGCAGGCGGTGTTCTCGCCAGTAGCGGGCCGTGCGGATGAGGTGCAGGGCGATGTGCTGCATGAGCAAGGCCTTTCGGCAGGTCTGGTCATGAAAAACGGGGCACGGCACCGAAGTGCCGTGCCCCGTTGGGGGCTACTGCGGATTAGAAGGGCGGCTCACCGGCGGCGGCACCGGCGGGGGCGGCGTCCCAGGGGCCGTTGTCGGCGGCCTGGCTGCTCTGGGAGCGGGTGGCCTTGTTGACCGCCGCGGTCGCGTAGCGCAGGTCGGGGCCGATCGCGTCGACCTCGAGCTCCATGACGGTGCGCTTCTCGCCCTCCTTGGTCTCGAACGAGCGCTGCCGCAGGCGGCCCTGGACGAGCACCCGCATCCCCTTGGTCAGGGACTCGGATACGTTCTCGGCCATCTGCCGCCAGATGTTGCAGCGTAGGAAGGTCGGGTCACCGTCCTTCCACTCGCCGCTCTGCCTGTCGAAGTAGCGCGGGTTGTTGGCCACGGTGAAGTTGACGACGGCGGCGCCGGACTGGGTGAACCGCAGCTCGGGGTCCGCGGTCAGGTTGCCGACAACGGTCATCTCGATCTCGCCAGCCATGATGTACCTCCTGCGAAGTCGGTGCATTTCGGAATCACCGACAACCTGCTCGCCACCTGCACCAAACCCGGCTGGTGACCGGGTCCGTGCCCGAGGGGCTGTCGATCTGCGACTCCCGGATCAGGGCGTGGTGGGTGGTGCAAGGGGGCGCGTGAGCGCCTCGGCGAAGCCGACGCCGAAGGCGCCCTTGTGCCGCCTGCCTCGTCCTGATCTGATCCGCGTAGATCGACAGCTCCGGCACGGCACCCGGCCGCCCGCTACCCCGAACTACTCCCGGCGCACTGCCTGGGTGCCGGAATCGCCGAAGTCGCTGGATCTAGCTGGTGCGGTCGGCAGCGATGTAGCGCGGCCGCTCGCGGCCCCAGGCCAGGCCGTCCTGGATCGTCCGGGTCACCTCGTGCTCGGTGAATCCGTCCTGTCCGATGTGGCCTCGGGCTGCGTCGAACAGCGCGGCTTCGGCGGTGCGCTGGTCGAGCGCGCCGCCCCCGATCAGGAAGCCGAGCCTCGCGGCAGCCCGGAGCAGGGTGTTGTGTCGCTGGCCGGTGGGCGCGCTGGCGACTGCCCGCGTCTCGCCCTCGAGCGCGGCGGCGACGTAGGCGCCGGCCCGCCCGGCAGGAAGCTCCAGGCCGACCGGATCCGGCGGAGGCGGGGGAGTCAGAGCGGTGACCAGCCATTCCGGCAAGGGAGCGATCGCGGCCTGGTTCCTCGCCCAGTAGCGGCCGCGACGAGTGATCGACCCGGCGGCGACGACGTACCCGCCGGCACCGCGAGTGTCGACCCGCCACCAGCAACCGACCCGGGACCGCAGCTCTGGCTCGGCAGGGGCCCGGAAGTACAGGTGCTCACCGCCGGACGGAGTCCTCACCGTGTAGGTGCCGTCGGGGTACCGCTGGCCGTCCTCGGCGGCCCGTTGGGCGAGCACGTCGCGCCCGTGGTGGGCGCCGGACCACCGGTCCGGCGCCCGCTGGTCCTTGGCATCATCAAGATCAACGACGAGCAGGCCTGACGGACCGCAGGCGATGCCGACGTTGTAGGGCACCGCCTGCCACCAGGCCCGAATCTGCTCGGGATCGCAGGTGGCGACGGATTCCCAGTCCTTCGGCACCGGCTTCTTGCTCAGTGGTCGTAGCGGGAACACCGCCAGACCGGCCTCGGCGGCCTCCAGCGCGGCTCGCATCAGCCGCGGCGGTCTGGACGGGCAGGGGCGCATCGTGGCTGGACTACTCATAGTGCCGTCCTTCCTGGATGGGAGCGTAAGGGCCGACCACCCGGAATCCGTCGCACCAAACCCGCTGCGCACGCTGTCGATCAGCTCGTCGAGAGCAGCGCGCGGTGGACCAGCCACGGCAGCGACTGCGCATGGCTGTGGCGACCGTCGTCAGGCACGGCATCGTCGACGGAGAGCTCCCAGTAGTCACCACGCGGGCCGCACGGGACCGTCTCGAGGCGCGAGACCACGCTGATCCGCCGCCGGGTGTCGTCAACAACGGCGGTGACTTCGACGCCCATCGGCAGGCGATTCGGAGCTTCTAGCTCGCGGTAGTGCAGCGACAGCGGCGCCGCGCGCAGTCGACGGCTGACCTCGACCAGCACGCTGCGGGCGTAGTTCCACGAGCCGAACTCGCCCGCGCCTCCTGCTCTCGGGATGTTGGTGTTGACCTCGGAGGTCAGCACGTAGCTGCGGCGGTAGTCGTGCAGACCGAAGATGCGTGGCGATTCCGTCGGTGCCGCGAGCAAGAGCGTCATGGCGGTTTCCCTGGCTGTGCTGGGTGCCCGGCGGTCGTGAGACCGGAAGACGGAGGTCCGTGGTATGGGAGCTGCGTTACCCTGGCGGTGTGAAGCGGTAGCCGGCTCTGCCGGTCCTTCTTCACTCGGAAAAGATCGGTGGATTCTTTGGTCGGCCGTGGCTTCGGCCGCGGGCTCCGTACGGGGCGATGCGCCGGTCTGCTCGTGGCCCACCCGGCACGCGCCGGGTGGGCCACGGCGTTTCACACGGCCAGCAGGTCGAAGGCGCGCCGCTTGCGGTTGGCCACGGTGGGGCTGGTCAGCACCCGGTGCGCGCGGGGGGTCGGTCCACTCCGCACACAGCAGGTGGTTGCGCACGTCTCGCCGGGGCAGAGTGCGCACGCCCCGCCGGGACCGGGCACAACCACCGGAGATCTGGTGACGAAAGCAGTCCGGTGAGTCGCTCACTGGTCATCGGCCGCTCGGGGTCGGACCTCGTGCTGGCGGGAGGCTCGCGCAGTGGCAGCCGGTGCTGGCTAGAGCAGGCCGACCCGATGGGCTGCGCGGATCACCGCGAACCGGGATCGGCAGCGCGGGCAGTCCTCGCCACGCGGACGAGGCGGTACTGGTGCCGAAGGCTGAGGTGGCGGGGAAAGCACCTCATCGCGGTCGGGGTTCCACGCCGTGTAGTGCGTGGCCACATGACCGTTGTCCCAGCGCACCGTGATCGACCAGCGTGGACCCACGACGTCATCAGGGGCGGAGATGGAGATGTCCTCAACCGTGTAGGCCCTGCGCGAGTAGCCGGACCGGTAGCGGCCGCCGACGTGGCGAGGACCGATCTCCTCGGCGATGTGCTGCCGGGCCTGCTCGGCGTCGCGGCGGTCCAGTTCGGCCCTGAGCTCGGCCTGCCGTGCAGGGTCGTCCTCTTCCTCCAATCGGCCGTGGAGCTCGGCCTCGGGGCACCACAGGCAGTCGCAGGGCTGCGGGTAGCGCAGGTCGGGGTCCTCGTCATCGGTGACGAGGAATTCGCCAGTGCCGCCGCAGTCGGCGCACCCGGACAGTGCCCACAACCCGCGGATTCGGGTCTCGCGGTAATGGGGCGGCGGGGGGATTTCCGCGGTCATCGTCTGTCTCCCTCCTCGGTCGGAGTTGGTGTGCTCCCCGGCTCGGTGGGGCGCACTCGATAGGCCCCGGTGCCGGGGAAAGGGGTCAAGCCGCACGCTTGTCGCGGGTTGACCCCGGCCTGCCGCCGTCGGGCGGTGACGAAATCCAGCCTGGTTCAGAACGTCGGGCCGCCGTGTTCGTCGACGACGCGGTCGGTGAGGTCGTCCTCGACGGGAGCGGTGTTGGTGTTGACGCCGGTTGTTACGTCTAGGCCGTGGAAGCGGTGCACCGAGGCGTCGGCCTGGTTCACGGTGTCGGGATCGGGCGAAGCTGTGTCCTCGGTGTCCGGCGTGATGTAGCCGTCGTGGACCGTCTGGTAGGCCCAGCTGCGGATCCGGGACGCGGCCTGGGGTGAGGCCTGTGATGCACGCCTCTCATGCTGGTGGATCCAGTTGCCTGCCCGTCCTCGTTGGAGGAGTTTCGCGCGCGGGTCGATCTCGTAGACGGTGACTTCGGTTTCATGACCGTCGACGAGCACGATGGTGTGTGGACGTCCGTCGGTGTCGTAGCCGATGACCATCTCCACGGTTCTCATACCGGTTCCTTTCACTCGGGATTTCCGGACCTGGGGCGAGTTGGTCGGTCCCGTCCCCAGGGCCTGGGATTGCAGCGGCAGGTTGACGCCAGCGGGAGTTGGTCGGCGGTCGTGACGAGGTCGCTGAGTTCACTCGTGACGATCTCGACGTGGGGCTGACGTCTCGCCAGTCGTCGGCGGCGCGGGCGGGTTGGTCGCTCTCCCCGCGCCGCCCTGGGACGTGCGGCGCTCGTCATGCCATCTGCGGGTCGCCCTCGGCGGCTTCGTCGTCTCCGTCGGCCGCGTCGTCCTCGTCCTGGTCGCCAGCTGCGAGGTGCGCCCAGTGCTCGTTGTCGAGCTCGGGGTTGTTGACCAGCTGCTCGACGTGGGACAGCGGGTAGCCGAGCGCGTCCAGCAGCTCGAAGTAGTAGCGGGCGCTGTCGGTCGGCTGGCGCCAGCTGGCATCGGCGGATTCGGTGTAGGCGCGGTCCCAGTGCTGCTCGCAGGCGCCGATGACCTGGGCGAGGCGGATGAGCACGGCCTGGGGCTCGGTCGTGGACTTCTTGCGCAGGTGCACGACGAGCGGGTTGGCGTCGCGCCGGTAGCCCTCGGGCTCGCCGAGTTTGAGTAGAGCGCAGGCGTAGCGGTTGGCTGGCGCGGCTTCTTCGAGGTAGTCGCTGGCCAGCACCGGTGCCAGCGCGAGCCAGTGGTGCACGCGAGCGGGCAGGTCCGCGGGCTTGCGCTTGCGCCACCCGTGGAAGTACTTGGCAAGCCATTCCCGGCGGTCGGCCTTGGCTTCGCGCCACAGCTTGTTGTTCGCCGCCGCGCGCTTGATCTCGGCGGACTTGAATGCCGGGTCGGGCTTTGGCTGCGCGGTCGGGGAGGTGCGCAGGATGTGGCCGTGCGCGGAGTAGTCGGTGCACACGTAGTGGATGTCCACGCTGGACCAGCGGATCTCGGCGTAGGCAGCATGCCCGGGGCAGCCGGCGTGCTCGTCGACGGTTAGGGGACGTTCGGCCGTCTCGTCGGCGAAGAGCTCCCGCAGCTGGACCACGCCCTCGGTATCCGGGTCGGCGACCGGCACGCCGTCGGCCCGCAGCTGGTCCTCCGCGGCCGCGACTCGCACTGAGTCGATGGTGCGGTGACCGTGCGCGGCGAAGCCAGTGCACAGCTCGGTAATCCTCACCGCGACACCGGGGTCGACGTCGACGACCGCGGCGCGTCCGGGGCAGGCGCGGTGCTCGGCGGGATCCAGTGGAGTCTCGTCGTCGCCGGTGCACAGCTTGTCCAACCGCGCGATGCCCTCGGGCAGGTCATAGGCGTTGTCGAGGAGGACGTAGCCCTGCTCGACAAGGCGCTGCTCCTCCTCGGCCTTCTTGGCGTCCTGGTCGCGACGACGCCGCAGCTGGCCCAGCTTCCATTCGAAGTCGTGGGGAGCACGCTCGAGGACGGCGACCAGCTCGTCGTGCGCCTTTTCGTCGTCGGCGAACTCCGAGAGTTGGGCCAAGATCAGTAGGTCGGCGTTGGGCAGCGTGTCCACGGCCTCACGGGTGCGCGGTGTGGCGGCAACCGCGCGGCCCGCGCGGACCCGCTCGACCGGGCGCGTGAGCTTCTGGGCGATCGCGTCGTCTCCTAGCCCGGCCAGGGCCAGTTGCTCGTAGAGCCCCGCCTCCTCGGTCGGGCTGAAGCCCTCACGGTGGAAGTTCTCGATGCCCTGGGCTACGAGGATGTCCTGGCGGGTAGTGCCCGGCGCGTGGACCAGGACGTCGATGGTCAGATCGGGGTTCTCAAGGCCTTTGACTTCAACGGCGGCCGCGTGGCGGTGAAACCCGACCAGCACATCGAGGACTCCGTCTTCGGGGGCCGGGGCGACGTTGATGATCGAGACCATCGGGTTCACCCCGTGCTCGGCGACCGAGGCCACCAGCTCGGGGCGACGCTTGCGGACGTCACCGACTTCTCGGCTGTTGCCGTCGGCGCGCAGCTCGCGGGGATCGACTCCGCGCAGGACGTACGGGTAGGTGTCCGGCTCGGCGGTGGACTGCTCCGTGATGGCGGGCGCGGTCTCGGGAGTGGTCTGGTCGGTGCTGTAGGTGCTCATCGTGGCTCCGTTTCCGGGCATGGCTGTGCCCTGTGGGAACTCGGAAAAACGTGTGGCGGGGGGAGGCAAAAAGCGGCGCGAGCGGAGTGATCCGCTCGCGCCGCTTGTGCCCTACTTCTTCTTCTCGCTGGGGGTCTTGAGTCCTTCGGGGATCAGCCCCTGCCGCAGCAGCTCAGGACATCGTTCCTCGCGCCGCCGGTGGTCTTCGTCGGCGATGCGCGTGTGCTCCGGGCTGGTGATCTGGGCGATGTACTGCTGCTCCTCTTCCGGCGTCATCGCGCGGCTCCTTCACTCGGAATTGGCCGGGTGTGAAGGGCGAGTGGTCGGTCCCGCCTCCTCACACCGCTGTGGTGCGCCCCGCCGTGGCCGGTGGGGCGCACTCGCCAGGCCCCGGGAGCGGGTCGGGGTCCAGCCGCACGCTTTTCGCGGCTGGACGCCGGGCCGCTGCCGGGGCAGAGTGCGCACGCCCCACCGGGCGCGGGGGCGTGCCGCGCGTCCTCTACTTGCGGTGCGGTGCGTTGGCGGGTGCGATCAGCAGGTGGATGGCGTCCGCCGGTCACGCGCTCTACGCGACAGGCGGACTGCGGTAACGGGATCGAGCAGGAGGGTCTGCGGCGCGTTGGCGCAGGTCAGCCGCTCGCCGTGGTCGGCGGGAACGCGGTGTCCGTGGTGCGGGGCGGCTACCGCGGCGATCAGGAACCGATCGGTGGCCTCGCGTGGAAGGGGGCGACGAGCTGAAGCCCGGCTCCTGTTCGCAAGGCGGGCGCCTCGACCGAACACCAGTTGCCGGGGCCAGGCTGTGGGTGGGGTGCTCTATTCGGGTGGCGATGGAATCAAATGGGCACCCTCCGCGGCCCCAGTACGCCTGGTGCGCGGACAAGCCGATCACCACCGAGTCCGCCATCGAAGAAGGCGCTAAAGCCGCCGTGAAGGTATGGATGAGAATCCCGCCGTGGTCGGCTCCGCCATTGAGAAGGCGGTGTGCGGCTACCTCGACGACAACGGGATGCCGGAATCCGATCGGTGACGAGGGGGGCTCCGCCGCAGGCGGTATCGCCAGGTATCCCGTTGTAGGAATCGCCGGTGTAGACCCTGAGTGAGAACCCGGTCGCGATCACGATCTCCGCGGTCAGCGTGGCCGACAGGTGCCTGTGATCGGGAGGTACGTCCTCCAGCGGATGTGTGATGCGATCTCGGGACGAGTCGCGTCGAGCAAGTCGTGCAGCGTGTTCGCATTGACGGTCGGGTGCGGCTGGTAGGTGGTCCCCAGCACGTGTGCGGCTGCAGCAGCTTCCGCGTTGCGCGTGGTGTCGGTGTGTTCGGGAACCGCGATGGTCACGATGGCGCCTGCCTGAGTGAGATGAGCGAGCGTTCCGCCGGCCCACAGCTCGGCGTCGTCAGGGTGGGCCATGACCGTGAGCACCGTCGCCAGGCCTGGTTGTGGGGTTTGAGTCGCTCACCACAGCTCCAGCTTTTCGATCACTTCGGCTGGCTTGGCCAACTTAGCGCTGGCGTCACCGGTGGGTGCCAGCGGCAACGGCAGGTCGGTGCGCATGCGGATGAGGTCACGCCAGGCCAAGACCTGCTGCCACTGCTGCGACGAGCTTCCCCTTGGCGCCGGTGAGCCGACCGGAGGCCGGCAGGTAATCAAGGCTGAGCCCTCCGTCGAGAAGACGGGCAGCGGTGGCCGCGCCGATGCCGCGGACGCCGGGAATGTTGTCGGCGGGATCGCCTTTCAGCGCGCAGAAGGAGGGCCATTGCGCTGGACCTACGCCGTAGCGGGCGGCCACCTCGTCAGGGCGATGTGCCTCTTGCCGGGGTGCATCGCCGTGTTGAGCACTCGGACCTGCTCATCGAGCAGCTGGTAGTAGTCGCGATCGGTGGAAAAGATCCACGCGGGTCGGTCACGCGTGTGTCTGATGAGGGTGGCGATGACGTCGTCGGCTTCGGCGGTCTCGATCTCGATCCACGGGATGCCGTAGAGGTCGAGTCCACGCTGGACTACCGGGATCGCTTCCAGGGCCTTGCGCGCACCGTCGTCGAGCTCCCTGTTTGCCTTGTAGTCGGCATCGGAGTCCTGGCGTTCGACCGAGCCGTGCTCACCATCGAAGACCACCATCACCTCGGGGCCGCCGACAGCTCGTCACGGATCGCGACCCGTAGCAGGGCGAAGAAGCCGAAGGGGGCGGTGAGCTCACGGGTTTTGTCCCGCGAGCGGATCTCCGCGGGAAACCCGAAGGCTGCTCTCCAGAGCAGGTTGTGGCCGTCGACCAGCAACAATGGGACTTGAGCAGGCATCACCGCACCGCCTTTACAAACAACTCGGCGACTGTGGTGGGCTGGAAGTCCCTCGTCCGGTAGTACGCAGCCCTGGACAGGTGCCGGTAGCGTACCGGATCACCCAGCAGGTCCTCGGCAGCCTTCCACAGCGCGTGTTCACCACCTGCCCGCGGGACGACCAGGCCGCCCGCTTCGGGGCCTGTACCGACCAGGGAGGGCAGGTGGTCGATGTTGAAGCAGACCACGGGGGTGCCCACCGACATGGCCTCCAGTGCGACGAGCCCGAAGGACTCTCGCCGGGAGGGCACGATCACTACGGCCGCCTCGGCAAGCCAGGCGGGCACCTGCGCCCAGCTGATACCGCCTGATCGCAGGTATACCCAGGGGCTGTGCGCTGCGGCGTGCTTGCACCGGGACCACTCGTCGCCTTGGGCGCCGGGTGCGGTCTCGAATCCGGCATCGGCGACTACAACCTCGGCCGGACGTTCGAGCGACCGCGCCTCATTGACCAGAGCTGCGATGTTTTTCTCTGCCCCGAGACGGCCCAGTACTCGGATCGGGCCTCGCCTGCGCAGCGTCTCCCGAGCAGTCTCGTCCGGGCATGGATGCTCGTGCAGCAGGCCGTTGGGGATCACCCACCAGCCATCGGTGTCATAGCCCCGCTCGCGGGCTTGGTCGAGCACCGTGCTCGATGGGGCGATCACGTGCTCGACGCTGGCTAACGCGACGGCTAGGTCCTCGTCGTGCCCGATGACGTGTGTGGCGAGGACCGAGCGCGCTCGATGCTGGACAGCCACCCGTCCCAGGCCCCACAGGGCGTCCACGTACACCGCGATGTCGACGCCGTGCGCATCGAACGTGGCGGTGATCTCTCGGTGCAGCCGGTCGCCTGCCTCGTGAATGGCTCGGCGCAGCGTGTCGTCGTCGCAGGGGAACGAGGCCGCGAGGGCGTTGAGCTGGATGACGTCGGGGTCGAGTTCCGGCTGCTCGGCGGCGGTGAGGATGATCGCGCGGTGGCCGAGCTGCCGCAGACCCTGCGCCAAGGCCGCGGTGGCGCGTTCCATGCCTGCCGGTGCGTTGGGCGTGTAGGACGCGAGCAGGAACGCCACGGTCAACGGAGGTGGGTCGTGTGCCTCAGCCACGCGTGATCACCCGTTTCGGAAATGTGAGCGGCGTGGTCGAGTGACCTGCGGGAACGTCCTCCCACGGGAATACGACCCAGTCGGCGACGTCCCAGCAGTAGAGGTCGGGCGGAGTCGATGCGCCGCGGTTGCGGCACAGGGCACAGGTGAGGAACCGGGTGTTGGGCTCGGCCCAGGGCCGGAGGGCATCGAGGACGGCGGTGAAGGTGGCGCCGGTGCCGCAGATGTCGTCGACCACCAGCACGGTTCCTGTGAGCCGATCGAGCTGCCAGGAGTCGAGGTCACAGGTCACGGTTCCGGTTGCCGGGCTGTACGGCGCGTCGGTGGCGTTGTGGCTGGCGCGGACGATGTGCGTTTGCACGTCCAGGCGCGCGGCGATGCGGTGGGCAGGAATAGTCCCGCCGTGCGCAATACCGATCACCGCGCTGACCTTGTCCAAGCCGGCGCTGGTGGTGAACTGACCGGCGGCGGTGGCCAGCAGGTCGCACGCCTGCATCATCACGGAGTTGTGCAGCCGCCACAGGCGGTGGCGCTCGAAAATGCGATCTGGCGAGGTCGAGGTGGCCGTGCTCATGCCGAACCATCCCTCCCGGTCAGCGCCAAGTCGGAGGGGCTGGTCAAGGCGCGCAGGGTGGTGATGCGGTCGGCAGTCGGATCGTTGCGCCACACGCGCCCGTCGGCTCGGACGACGGTGAAGCCCCCTGCGTCGTCGCGGGTCCGCAGCCGGACAGTGACGGTGTCGGGGATGTCGAGGTCGGCGACGGTGACGGCGGCTTCCTCATCGGTGAGTTGTTCGGCTCCTGCCAGCGTGGTGCCCTCGCCGATCGGAAGCATCTGCAGGAAGGTCACCCCCTCGACCCCCAGGTTCGCAGCGAGGTCGACCATGCGTTGCGCACTGCCGCGAGTGGAGGCCATCAGGACCATTTGCAGCTGCGTGGGGATGCCGTAGGCGACAGCGGCTCGGACGCCGGCGACAGCACGGTGAAAACTGTCCGCTCCGCGCCAGCGGTCATGGGAATCTGCCTCGGAACCGTCCAGGCTGACCCGGACGGCGTCGACCTGCCCGGCAAGTGCTTCAGCACGCCGCTGCAGATGCCAGCCGTTGGTGGTCACGCTCACCACGCACCCGGCGCTGGTCAGCGTGGCCGCGAGGTCACCGAGGTCACGTAGCAGCAGCGGCTCGCCTCCGGAGAGGTCCACAGCCAAGACGCCAGACTCGCCGAGCACGGCTGCGATCCGCAGACGATCGGCTCGGGCGAGTTCGCGGACCGTCTTGTCGTCCAGGCAGTGGGGGCAGGCGAGGTTGCAGCGAACCAGCGGGGACCAGCACACGCTGACTGGAACATCACGGTCCAACTCGCCAGGGTGGATAGTGGGCAGGCTCGCCACCGAATCGCTGGGCAGGTGGGCTCGCCCGAGAGCGATCAAGTCCTCGGTGCGGTGTGTCAGCCCCGTCAACGGGTCATGGACATAGCGGGTGTGACCGCACGCATCGGTGGCGAAGACTCGATGCATCGTGAAGGTGGTCGTGGTGTGCTGAAGCGTTGTCATCGCAAAACCTCGCAGGAGTGCAACAGGGAGTTCATCGAGGCGGTGAACGCAGCGCTCTGGCCAGCGCGGGCTGGCTCCGCAAGCAGGGCGCGATAGCGGGCCAAGGTGGCGTGCCAGGTGCTGAGCTTGTGCTGCCATTGCTCGGCGGCGTCGGGTGGATCGAGATGGAATCCGACCGCTTGGCGCAGCGGAATCACCAGGAGCCCGGCGGCGATGAGGCTGGCCCCAAGATGAGTGTCCTCCATGCCCCAGCCGATGCGCCCGAACTCTGGGTCGAAGCCGCCGACGTCCAGGACTGCGGTGCGGGGCACGGCCAGCAGCGCAGTGACGACCATGCGGGGCAGGTCCCAGTCGTAATACGTCCGGCCGTGCCCCAGATCGCGAAAGTCGCGGGTGTGCTCTAGCGGCTGGCCGTCGATCGGTTCTCGCAGGGTGATGCCGCTGTAGAGCAAAGGGGTGTTCACTAGTGGTCGCCAGGTGACCCGGTGGTCCGCGGCAAGCTCGGGGCTGGCGTCCGGAGCAACGCCGTACCGCAGGTTGTGGCGGAACCCGGTGAGAACGGCGTGGTCGGTGGCCCGCGCCCCAAGGTCAGCCACGGTCCCGGCCGGCAGGAGCATGTCGGCATCGACGTAGACCACGGTTTCGCCTTGGGCAAGGTAGGTGCCCAGATTGCGGGCGGTAGCCGCACCGCAACGGGTGGGAAGCCGTAGCCCTGTGGTCACGGCCGGATGCGTGGCGATGACCTTCGCGGTTGTGTCGGTGGAGGCGTCGTCAACGACGATCACCTCGAAGCGCCGACCGTAGGTTTGCGTCTGCAGCGCGTCGAGGACCTTCGGCAGGCAGTAGTCAACGTTGCGTGCGGGAAGGACCACCGATAGGCGCCGACCGCCGACCCAATTGGCAGGAACGGGGCGATGCCATGCGACTCCTGTGGCGCGCTCGAACTCCCGGGTGTGACTCGTGTGGTCGTTTCCGCGGTGGAGCAAGGTGTTATTGAGCGAAGAGGTCATGTCCACCCCCAGGTGTCGAGGACAGCTGCGGCCCGATGCCAATCCCGTGGGGCAGCGATCCAGTACAGGCGGATGGCGTCGAGGCGGTGCACCACGGGCCCCAGGGCGAAGAGGTAAAGGGGTTCGACCAGTGCCAACACGTGGGTCACGGCAGCCAACTGATCATTGAGATGCGGAGCTACGTGCTGACGCAGGGCGTCAGCGTCGGCCAGGTTGGTCAGGCGGCGGTCGTAGTGGACGACGGGCGAGTCGGCGTGGAGCAAGCCGTAGAGCGCCGAGATGATCCGAATCCGCTGGCGAAATCGGGCGTCGTCTCCGAGGCGATCCCGGAGTCCGGGTATGCACCCGCCCTCGTAGAGATCCAAGGCGGGTATGGGTTTCTCTGTCGGCTTCTTTCGCCGTGAGCAGCCCGCGATGATCAAGCCGCGTTCGACGGGAACGGGTGGGGTCATGGTTCGCGGACCACCCTGAACCCGATGCCGGGCGAACGGAGTTCGGCCGGGGCGGAGTTGAGGAACGTGCACTGCGCGTACAGGGGCGGCGAGGCGTAGGAGCCACCGCGGATCACGAATCCGTCGCCCATGGTGGAGCTGGCGGTCCACTCCCAGACGTTGCCTGCCACGTCGAGCAGCCCGTCGGGTGTTGCCCCGTCGGGATGGGCGGTCACATCGGTTGTATCTCCATGTCCTGAGTCCTGGAGGTTGGCCATTTCGGGACCCCATCGGGCGTCACCCCATGGCCACACTCGTCGCTTGGCGCCGGAGGCCATCCACTCCCACTCCACCGATCGGGGTAGCCTTCCTCCGAGCTGGGACGCGATGTGAGCAGCCGTGGCCTGGTCGATATCGGTGACTGGGCGTTGCTGGTGCGGGTTGTCGCCCAGCTGTTCTTGGGTGATCGGCGTGCGTGTCCACAGCAGCGTGGGCACCGTGACGGGGCGTGCTTGGTCTCCGAACAAGCAGGTGCCGCCCGGGATTTCGATCCAATCGAGACTCATCGCGCTATCCATCGATCAAGAAGAGATCTTCGGCATTGGCCTCGCGCCGAATGCGGCTCTTGGCCGCGTTCGGTTCCAGACGCACTGCGGCCATGGCATCGCTGATGCACCAGGCTGTTTCCTCGGCGGCGGACACCGTTTCGGTGAATGCGCAGTAGTTGTCGGCGAATCGCACGACCCGAAGCCCCGTGAGTCGTCTATCTACTTGCGATAGACGGAGGTTGATCAGGAGTGGTGCCAGACCGGACCCTGGCACCACGGGACTAGGCAACCCGGCGAGCATGGTGCGGAGAAGACGGAGGAACGTGCCGTCGTAGACGTACTCGGCGAACCAATCCACCGCTTCATCGACAGCGACTCCCTCGGAGACCTTGGCGGTGTCGAGGTCGGCCACGCATCGGTGTCCGCAGGTGAGGAATTCCGCGGCTTGGCGCAGTGCTGTGTTGCGGTTCCGCCGTGGCCGGTAGCCGGAGACCCAGCCGGCGAATGCCCGGGTCTCCAGGATCGGCTCGACCGCGTTCCGCACCGCTCGGTGCACGAGTCCATCGACCACCGTGGGGATCACAGTCGGCATGAATTTCCCGGTATAGGTGGGAATCACCAGTTCGCGAAGCGGGCCGGGGCGCCATGTTCCTGCAGCGAGCTGCGCTGCGAGATCCGGAAGTGCTTCTCGTGCCTGCCTGCGAAGGTCAGCCCAGGTCATCCCGTCGGCCCCGGCGCTGGACGACCGCCGCCCGCACTGGCGTAGTGCCTGGCGAAGATGCTTCTCGCTCAACAGCGGCATCAACGAGTGCGATTGGGGAGTCGCAGGATCAGTCGCTGGTGTTGCGATCTCCGAATGCGCTAGAGTCGGCTTCGCCTGAGTGGCGGGCACGATCCCACCATCCCCTGAGGCGAACGCGCATCCCAGCACACGCGTGTCGGGACGGGAACGACGGCCCCACTCAGGTCCTTCCGCAGGGCTTGGCTGAGCGTCGATCGTCATCATGCGCACCCCACGGCGTAGGTCGTCGGATCGGTCACGTCTGCGTCGTGGAACGCTTCTCGTCGCTCCGTGCAGGTTCCGCACGTGCCGCACTGTTGGGCGCCGCCGCGGTAGCACGACCACGTCTGCTCGAAGGGAACGCCGAGGGTGGCGCCGAGTCGCACGATGTCGGTCTTGGTACTGGCCAGAAACGGGGCGACCACCTGGAAGTCACTGGGGAGATGACCTTCGTTCGCGATGCTCGCCGTTTGGGCGAAGCTCGTGGCAAAGGGCTCCCGGCAGTCTGGGTAGATCGGGTGATCGCCGGCGTGAGCGCCGAAGGCGACCGCATCGGCCTGCGTGACGACCGCCAGAGCCACCGCGATGTCGAGCATGATGGCGTTGCGGTTGGGAACTACGGTGGCCCGCATCGACGCGTCGGTGTAGTGGCCGTCCGGAACCTCTACGCCTGAGTCGGTCAACGCCGATCCGTGGAGCACGCGACCCAGCGCGGAGAGGTCGACCACCTCGTGAGGCGTAGCCAGGGCCGACGCAGTTGCCGCCGCGTAGCGCAGTTCGACTCGATGACGCTGGCCGTAGTCGAAGGACACGAGGCTCAGCTCGGTTCCGCGGGCATGGAGCCAATAGGCCAGCACTGTCGAATCGAGCCCGCCCGAGGCGATCACGACCGCATGGCGAGGATGGCGGTCAATGCCGGGCTTTCCCGGAGCTGCAAACGTGTCGATCTGGTGTGACTGCGAGGAAGCAGTGTTGATGCTGGCGCTCATACTCTGGATTCCTTGATCGGTGGTGCGCGGTGGAGGTGAAGGTCGGGGCGCGCTTCACCTCCACCGCGGCCTGCGCGCTGCGGCTGCGAAGCCGGCGGCGGTACGGAAGCTCGGGAAGACCTATGCGCTAAAGCGGCCTCGCGGAGCACTCATGGCTGTTCACGCGACGTGGCGGCCGACCGCAGTGCCCGACGCAAACGCCCAACGTCGAGGGGTTGCACGACGACGCGACCGTGCGCTGGAAACTCGACCCGTACATCGCCGCATGGCAGCTCATGGACGGTGATGTGTGCGCGTCGTCCACGCCCATCCCGGCAGGGGATTCGTTCGTGCACATGCGCCTTGTCGCTACGAACGAGCCAGCGACGGCGGGTCGTCAGCAGTCGTCTCATCAGCACCGGTTCCTCCAGATCGCTCGATACCCGGAGGGCGGCACGCTCGCTCTAGTCGGGCGATGCGGGATGGCACGCGGTGCGAGCCGACGGTCTACGCAACGGGATCGTGGCGCGCATTCGCCCACGAATCGCTGGGGGAGCGTCACAATGTCTCCTCGTAAGCAGCGAGCCCCTTATTCAGGTCCGAGCACCGCTCTTGGCCGAACGGTCGGTGTCCGCCTCGGTGGGTGCTCAGCTGGTAGTCAACCGGTGGGATGCACGATGAACCAGAGCAAAATCGCTGCACAGATGCTGCACGGTTGCTGCGCGAAGACCTGTGACCTGCGCATATGCTGGCGAGATTAAATGGATGCAGTCGATGGCGAGGGGTGGTCACGTGCCAGGTAAACGAGACCGGCTCGCGCGTCAGCGCCACGCAGTGGGGATGACCCAGGAACAACTCGCCGCCGCGCTCGGTGTTGAGCGCTCGACGATCTATCGGTGGGAGTCCGGGAAGGTGGCACCGCGGCCCGACGTGCAGCCCAAGCTGGCACGCGCGCTGAGCGTGAGCCCTGATGAGCTAGCGAACCTTCTCATGATCGAGGCTGGCCTCAGTTTGGCGCCAGCGACGACGGGACCACGCGACGCCTCTCGACCTCCGCAGACGTTGACCGAGTTCAGGATTTCCAGGCGTGCCCACGACTACTCGGGCGGTATCGACCTCGGTGGAAGCCCACTCGACTTCCTGGCCGGCACCGTCGTCGAAACCCCGCTACCTACACGGCTCGGCTGGACGGAGGTTGAGCATGTCCGGGCGACCACGCGTGCGGTAGCGATGTCGGAGAACTTGTTCGGCGGCGGACTCTCGTGCGAGGCGGCAGCAGCGCAACTGCGCTGGGCCGGACAACTGCTGGAGGTTCAGGCTCCCAGGGACGTTCACCGCTGCGTCACTGAAGCAGTCGGCAACCTCGCCAGCGTCGTTGCATTCTCCGCGTTCGACATCGCCAACTACTCCGCCGCCAATCGGTGCTTCGAGTTCGCGCTCTGGTGTGCCAACGAGTCGGGTTCCTGGGCGCTGCGGGCGAACACGCTGGCGGAGATGACGCGCAAGGCCGCGTATCTGGGCAACCTCGACGACGCCCTGGAACTGATCGAGTTCGCCCAGGTACGTTCCGATCGGCTCACCGCCACGGCTCGGGCGATGCTGACCACGATCCGAGCCCGGCTGTTGGCGCTAACCGGACGGTATGCCGAAGCCCAAGCGGATGTCGATCGCGCGGACGCTCACTTTGCCGACCACGATCCCGACGCCGACCCGCCCTGGCTGTGCTACTACGACGCCGCCGAACACCAGGGCAGCACCGGTAAGGCGTTGATCCCCATCGCGCAAGCATGCGGGAACCCGGAGCTGGCTGCCGGTCGGCTCACCGCTGCGGTCGAGTTACAGGCCGCTGACTACCCGCGTTCGCGGACGTTCTCCCGAGTTCGGCTGGCCTCCTTGATGATGGCCACCGGGTATCCACGGGAAGCTGTGCCGATCGGCCGTCAGGCCGTGATCGACACGGCCGCACTACGGTCGAAACGGCTCACGACCGAACTCCGCGGCCTTGCTCGGAGTGCTGCTCCTCACGTGCAGCTGAGCGGTGTCGCCGAGCTGAGGCACGACATTGCCACGTTGGGGCGGCCGTCGACCTGACACCATCAGCAGGGTGATGGCACCTCGCGAGACAGCAGACGACGTACTCGCCACCGCGGCGCAACGGGCTGGCCTCGATGCCACGAACGCGGTCTTGATCCGCGATGGCTCCAACGTGATGTACCAGCTGCCCGGTCGTGTCGTTGCACGGATCGGGCCGGAGCACACCGGCGACAACGCTGCACGACAGGTCGAGATCGCTCGATGGCTCACGGACTCCGACCTTGCGGTGGTCAGCGCGCTCGACGGCGTTCCGCAGCCGACCCTGGTGGGCAGTCGACCCGTGACCTGGTGGGAACAGCTACCAGAGCACCGCCCGGCCACGACGGCAGAGCTCGGCGCCGTCTTGCGATCGTTGCACGCGCTCAGCCTGCCTAAGCAGCTGAAGCTACCTCGCTTCGATCCCTTCGCTGGAGTTGATGAGCGCGTCGCCGCAGCCCAGCACCTGCCCGGGGAAGACCGAGAGTGGTTGGTCCGGCGTCTCCAGGAACTGCGCCAACAACTGGGCAGGGTGGAGCTCGACCAGGCCGACCGTGTCGTACACGGAGACGCCTGGCAAGGCAACGTCGCCGTCCCTGAGAACGGCACACCGGTTCTGCTCGACCTCGAACACGTCTCTTGCGGTCGTCCCGAATGGGATCTGATCCCCATCGCGGTCGACCATGTCGACTTCGCCCGGTTGAGCAGCACCGACTACCGCGATTTCGTCGCGGCCTACGGCGGGCATGATGTCACGACCAGCTCAGCATTCCGCGTCTTTGCCGATATCCAAGAGCTGCGCTGGGTGGTGTTCGTCCTCGGCAAAGCCGCCGACAGCGCCCAGGCCGCACGCGAAGCACAGCACCGCATCGCGTGCCTACGGGGCGAGATTTCGCGGCCGTGGACCTGGACCGCTTTCTAAACCTTGGACAGTCGAACCGCCTGAATGTCCTTGACCTGCGAAAATTCGACGAGGATCATGGAGTTGCACAGGTCGATCGGGGGTTGCATGTCCGGCAAACGGCTGCGTCTTGCGCGGCAGCGCCGCGCGATGGGAATGACCCAAGAGGAGCTTGCCGCTGCCGTTGGCTTGGGAACCGATCGGTCGACGATCTATCGGTGGGAGTCTGGAGAGATCACCCCGCCCGCGCGCAAGCAACCGCGGCTCGCCCGCGCGCTCGGCGTTTCGCCCACCGAGCTGATCGACCTCCTCACGCCAGAGTCGAACCGAATTTGCCTTCCAGCAGGGGGCGGGTTGGGCGTGCGCTCCGCTTCCCGAGCAGAACTGACCCGGTCACCGTGGAGAGCTTGCGGAGCGGGCCACCTCGCGGGCAAGCGCGCTCTGGCGGTCGGCGGCGACTCCAGGAAGTCCGTGGCCTGGACGAGCAGTATGACCGGATACCCTCGACCTCCCTGTTGGCTGATACCGGCCAGGCCCTCGGCCAAAATTGGCTTTCTTGCCCGCAACGGTGGAGACGGCGCCTTGCAGCGCGACCTCTTCGCGGCCGAGGCCACGGCTGCAACGTTGATGGGCCAGCTGGTGTGGGATGCCTCCCAGCGTCGGGATCACCGGACCGCTCGGCAGTACTTCGAGCAAGCGACTGCTGCGGCCCGCGAGATCGATAGCCCGACTGCCGAAGGGCATGCGCTGCTGCGCACAAGCTATCTCGCGCTCTACGGGGAGCGCGATCCCATCGAAGGGCTACGGCTGACCGAACAGTCCGCCGAGGTCGCGCGCTCGGCCAACCTCCGGTATGGATCCGAACAACGCAGCAACACCGCACGCGGGCCGGTCACCCGCTGCGAGGGCCGACCACTGATGGACGGGGCAGTGGCCGACAACACAGGACGTTAGACACGTGCCAAACATGTGTCAATGGAATTGACTTACCGGAGAGATGTGCCCAGTATGGCGAGCGTGGCTGGCCAGTTCCGTGCACGCGCCCGTAACCAACTCCGCGACGAGGCCCTCGACGCGGCCTCACGACTCGTGGTCGCCCGCGGCTGGCAGGGCCTGCAGATGCGGGAAGTCGCCCGTCAGGTCGGAGTGAGCCGCCAGACGCTGTACAACGAATTCACCCACAAACACGGGCTGGCCCAAGCGCTTCTGATGCGGCTGACCGAGCGGTTCCTCGACGGCATCGAACACGCCCTGGACAGCGCCGACGAACCCCATCACGCCTGGACCGCGGCCGTGCGCTACACCCTGGAGACCGCCGCCGACGAGCCATTGCTCAAGGTGGTACTCACCACCGACGGCAGCGACGATTTCCTGCCGTTGCTGACCACCGAAGGCGCCCCCATCGTGCAAGCCGCCCGCGACCGCATCGTGGCGGTGCTGCACCGCCGGTGGCCGGGCCTGAACCAGGCCGATGTGACGGTCGCCGCCGAATCCGCCGCCCGACTGACGCTGAGCCACGTGATGCTGCCGCTGCACCCCGCCGACCAGGTCGCCGACGACGTCTCCCGAGTGCTCATCGGCTTTCTCGGAGACCCCCACCACACGCATTAAGCGTCCGGTGCGGTCCCTGGATATAACCCCTGTGGATGGAATCCGAGAGGAGAACCGGTGCGCCCCTTCGAGTCGACACCACACGGCTGGCCCCGCACCCCGCCCACTGCGGCGATTCACCATGCGGCCGCCGACGGCGTGCTGCCGGCCCACAGCGCCGACTGCCTCGGCTGCGGGCCGGACAACGCCCACGGTCACCAGCTTCAGGTGCACCGCGACGGTGCCCGCGTCCACAGCCGACACGTCTTCGACCAGCGGCACGTCGGCGCCCCCGGACTTGTCCACGGCGGAGCGGTGGCCACCGTCCTCGACGATCTCTGCGGCCATGTCCTCACCCTCATCGGCGTCCTCGCCGTCACCCGCCACCTCGCCGTGAACTACCATGCACCCACCAGGCTCAACGCGCCTTATGAGCTGTCCGCATGGCTGGTGCGCCGAGACGGACGCAAACTCTTCCTTCGCGCCGAAGGTCACGCCCCCCACGGCCAGTTGACCTTCGCCGGCGACGGCGTCTTTCTCCACGTCGACCCCGAACACTTCGCCCGCGCCACCAGCGCAGACCAACCACCGCAATAGCCCGCCCGCGATGGGACGTCGTGACCAAGGTCCTACGTGTCAGCGACGTGCTCGTGGCCACCCGCCGGGTCGGCAGCTTCACCGCCCACCTCGTGTCCCTCTGGACGACTTCCGCCAGCGCGGGATCGAGTTCCGGTTCCTGGAGCACCGCATCGCCACCACCACTCCTGAGGGCCGCATGGTCTACCGGATGCTGGCCGCCGTCGTCGAATTCCAACGCGACCTCATCATCGCCAACATCCACGAATGCCTGGCCGCGCCCGCGTCCGCGGCCGACACGGCGGCCGTAGCGACCTGAGAACTGCCTACCCGGCTACTCGACCGACTTCGCCCAGGCCGACGACACGGGGAGAGAGCGGGCCAGCGACGTCGCCGACCCTGTGCCTGAGCAAGCCAACACGACGGCGGTGTCTGCGTCTTCGGGGGCCTGAGTAGTCGGCGCCGCCGAAACTGATGCAACGTCCACGGTCCACTGGCAAGGACGGCCTGAGTACGCCGGGTTCGCAGCGCACGCTGTTGTCGATGCTGGTCAAGAAGTGGAAGTTAGACCCTCTGACCAGTAGGAAACCGCCACGCTGTTGGCGCCTTCATGCTCGTCGCACGTTCGCGCACGCTGTGTTTTACAAAATCTCGCTATTGTCAAATTCGGTTTACAGATCTACGGTTCTGTCAACCGATCTCGAGGTGAGGAGGCCTGCAGTGGCTACCGTGGCAGCGAACGTCAGCGGGACGGTCCCGGCGGGATCGACCCAGCGGTGGAAGGACAAGAAGCGCTACCTGTGGCTGATGGGGCTGGTGATGCCGTCCCTGGCTTTCGTAGCGATGGGGGCGTATGCGGCCACTGGGCAGGGAGTGTGGTTCTGGATTGGCCCCGTGGTGATCTTGGTGCTGGTTCCCGCGGTGGACCTGTTGGCTGGGCTCGACCGTTCGAACCCGCCGGATGATGTGATCGAGGCGCTAGAGAACGACAAGTACTACCGGTGGATCACCTTCCTGTACTTGCCGATTCAGTACGCCGGGTTCGTCGCCGCGATGTGGCTGATCACCCGGGGCGATCTGTCGGTGGTGGACAAGGTCGGTTTGGCGATCACGGTGGGCACCATCGGCGGCATCGGCATCAACACAGCCCACGAGCTCGGGCATAAGAAGGAGAGCCACGAGCGGTGGTTGTCCAAGATCGCCCTCGCGCAGAGCTTCTACGGGCATTTCTACATCGAGCACAACCGCGGCCACCACGTGCGCGTGGCGACGCCGGAAGATCCCGCCAGCGCCCGAGTGGGCGAGAACTTCTACCAGTTCTGGCCGCGCACCGTGTGGGGCTCGCTGACCAGCGCCTGGAACCTGGAGAAGAGGCGCTACGCGCGGCGTGGCCAGCACCCGTTCCGCCTCGGCAACGATGTGCTCAACGCTTGGCTGATGTCGGCGGTGCTGTGGGCCGGCATGGTGGCCTGGCTGGGCATCGGGATCCTGCCTTATCTGCTGATCCAAGCCGTGGTCGGTTTTTCGTTGCTCGAGGTCGTCAACTACATGGAGCACTACGGAATGCTGCGCCAGCGGACCGGACCTGATGGCACCGGCCGCTACGAGCGGGTCATGCCCAGCCACAGCTGGAACTCCAACAACATCGCCACCAACGTGCTGCTGTACCACCTGCAGCGGCACAGCGACCACCACGCCAACCCCACCCGCCGGTACCAAACCCTGCGCGACTACGAGGAATCCCCCGTCCTGCCGACCGGGTACGCCGGGATGATCCTGCTGGCCATCGTACCTGCGATCTGGCGGCGGATCATGGACCCGCGGGTGCTCGCACACTTCGGTGGCGACATGAGCCAGGCGAACATTTCCCCACGGAAACGGGCAAAGGTCTTGGCGCAGTACCCGGTGCCCGCGGCGTCCGAGGAGGCCGCATGAGCCAGTACCGCTGCCCCGGCTGCTACTACACCTACGACGAAGCAGCCGGCGACCCCCGCGAGGGATTTCCCGCCGGGACCGCCTGGGCGGACGTGCCCGACGACTGGTGCTGTCCCGATTGCGGCGTGCGCGAGAAGGTCGATTTCGAGCCCGGAGAAGGAAAGTGAGCCACGTGGAGATCACCGTCGATCGAGCCAAGTGCGAGGGCCTGGGCATGTGCGAGGCCATGGCGCACGAGTTCTTCGAGGTCCAAGACGACGGCACCATGGTCGTCTTGGACGAGCACCCGGCCGATGAACACCGCCAGACAGTCGCCGCCGCCGTAGACGCCTGCCCCGTGCTGGCACTCACCCTGAAGGGCTGAGGCATGGAGCGTCTCGTCGTCGTCGGCGCCTCATTGGCGGGATTGCGCGCGGTGCAGTCCGCCCGCCGCGCCGGATTCACCGGCTCGATCACCCTGATCGGTGCCGAGGAGCACGTGCCCTACGACCGGCCGCCGCTGTCCAAGGCATTCCTCGCCGCCGGCCACGATGGCGAGCCTCCGTCCTTTCACAGTGCCGACGAGCTGCGCGAGCAGTTCGGGGTCGAGCTGAGCCTCGGTGTTTCGGCAGAGGCGTTGGATACGGCGGCACGGGAAGTCCACCTGCCAGGCCGCGCGGTGCCCTACGATGGGCTGGTCATTGCCACCGGCGCCACACCGCGCACCCTGCCGGGAGCCGACGGGATCGCCGGCGTGCATCAGTTGCGCACGCTCGATGACGCCGTGGCGATCCGGAACGCACTGGATGCCGGTGCCCGCACCGTGGTCGTGGGAGCCGGGTTCATCGGGTCCGAGGTCGCCTCGGCGGCGCGCAAGCGCAATCTGCCTGTCACCGTGGTGGAAGCCTCTGACCTGCCGCTGTCCCGCTCGCTAGGCCTGGAGGTGGGTGCCGTGTGCGCGGGGCTGCATGGCGCACACGGCACCCACCTCAAGCTTGCCCGCACGGTCAGCGGCCTCGAGTCGCAGTACGGACAGGTCACCGGGGTGCGGCTCGATGACGCAACCGTGCTGCCGGCCGATCTGGTCGTGATCGGCATCGGGGTTACACCCGCCACGACATGGCTGAGCGACAGCAGCCTACCGCTGCACGAGCACGACGGCGGTCTGCTGTGCGACGCCACGCTTTGGACCGGCGCCGAGGGGGTGTACGCGGCCGGTGACGTCGCACACGCGGTCAATCCCCTCTTCGACGACGACCTCATGCGGCTCGAGCACTGGACCACCGCCGCCGAGCAAGGAGCCGTTGCCGCCCGGAACGCGCTCGACCCAGCCGCCGCCGTGGCCCACGCGCCAGTGCCCTACTTCTGGTCTGACTGGTACGAACACCGCATCCAATTCACTGGGACAGCACACGCCGACGAGGTGCACGTGACCAGGCCAGCCAGCGAGGGATTACTCGTCCTCTACCGCCGCGGTGACCGGCTGGCCGGGGCACTCACGGTCGACCGCCCCGGTGACATCATGAAGTTCCGCCGCCGCATCGCAGCCCGAGGAGACTGGACCGAAGCCCTCGCGTTCGCCGAGCAGAAAGACACCACCCCACGTGGCTAGCATGACTCCGATGGCAGCCCCAGACGGCAACGCAGGACAACCAGGCACGCCTGCACACGCGCATCGTGCAGGTCGCCGCTGCCGTCACCAGCGAAACTGGATGGTCTTGTCACCCTGACAAAACGACGTCAGACCGCGCTTCCTCCGTGAACTTCGCACGGCCACGCAAGCCCAGCGATGATGCGTCCCCTACAATGTCGTACACACGTACGCCAAGCAAAAGTGCATGTCAACATACCAAAGAGTCTGAACGCGGCCGGAAAAGTCGAGCGAGACTACTTCGTAGGACTGCACTCAAGGAGTGCGATGTTCCAGGTGGTGGGAACATCGAGCTGATCTCCACGGCTGTGCGGTTTGCACTTGATCGCGGGTGGCATTTGGTCAGCGAAGGCATCATGCACGCGGCGCGCTACTGCGACATGCTCGATGGGCTACGCCGTGATCATGTCGGCAGGACGACGTTCTACTACTTTGACGTTTCGTGGCGCGAGGCCCTACGACGACACAGGACACGACCGCAGGCCAACGAGTTTAGCCATGACGAGATGCAAGAGGGGTATCGAGCGGCAGATCAACTTGGCTTCGACGAAGAGCACATCATTCCTGGAGAATACTCGCTGGACGGTACCGTGCGCCGTATCCTGGGTGGAGCGCTTAGTGAGAGCGTCGATTCCTCAGCGCCCTGATTCCGTTTCAGGGTGTTGAATCATTTGACTGGCCGACACCGGGGGTTCTGTGCCGTGGTGACCAGCCGATGGTGCGCCTTCCGCGTAGGAATCGAGAGCGATGGATGTAGCGGCGAGCAGCGCGACGACTATCAGCAGGTTAAGGATGAATCGCAGCGTCGTTTCCGGTGTGCAATGGCTTGCTGATGTGGGTTTCTTGAAGTGCTGCACGGCAGTCTCCTTACATGTTCTTGCGCATTAGATCGAGTACGCGCGCTAGCTGGTCGGCTGTCAGTGGTGGTTGCACTGGCGTGGTCTTTGCTGTGACGCCCGGTTCGGTTTTGAACGCTGGAACGCGACCTCGGCAGCGCGTCGCTTTTCGGGGACGGCTCAACTGCCTACGCCGAGGACGTGCGCCGCGCCTTACCGGAGGCGGTTCAGGCCTCGGACCGATGGCATCTTTGGCATGGCCTGGCATGTGCGATGGAGAAGGCCGTGGCCGCTCACAGTCGATGCTGGGTGGCGGCAGGACCGAAACGGCAAGCTCTGACCCGCGAGAACACCACGCTCGAACGCTGGCGGGCCGTTCACAACCTGGTGGACCACGGTGTCGGACGGCTCGACTGTTCTCGCAGGCTCGGACTTGCGCTGAATATGGTGAAACGCTCCGCGCCCCGGAGCCCGACCGGTTGCGCCGCCCATCGCAATACCGAGCCAGCCTGGTCGACCCCTACCGCGATCACCTCCGGCACGACGTACGGCCGAGCCTGGCGTATCGGTGATGCGCCTTTTCGACGAGATCACAGCCCTTGGCTACACCGGCAGCCTGAACCTGCTGCACAAGTACCTCAACCAGGGCCGAGAGCAAGGGGACCGGATCATCCCGTCCCCGCGGCGCCTGGCCTCGTGGATCATGAGCAGGCCAGCCGATCTGCCCGAGCAGCGCCGCGCCCACCTGGCTGACCTTGTGGCTGCGTGCTCTGATATGACTGCCCTTGCCTCGTTAGTCGGCGAGTTCGCGCAGCTCATTGCCAAACGCCGCGGTCACGATCTCGACATCTGGATCGAACGAGTGCGTGCGGTCGGACTGCCCGAGCTCGATCCGTTCCTCCGTGGCCTCAACCAAGACCACGATGCCGCGATCGCCGGCCTCACCCTGCCCTACAGCAACGGCCCCATCGAAGGCGTCAACACCAAGATCAAGTTCCTCAAGCGCCAGACTTACGGCAAAGCCAGCTTCGCCCTGTTACGCAAGAGGATCCTGCTCGACCAGTGATCCTCGTGCTTGATCACTAAATCAGCGCCAGAGCCGTTCTCCTGACAATTCCCTAAATGGTGCGGGTTCGCTATTAGGGCGTGGCTTTGACGTAGGTGGCGACGAAGTCGGGGTCGGCCAGGGTGTGGTCAAGGTTGGGGGAGCCTCCAGGGGAGCCGAGGTCGGCGAAGATGTCCCGACTGGCTTGTTGGAAGGGTTGCCAGTGTTCGTCGACGCGTTGGGCGGGCCGGATGGCCTCAACGGGGCAGACGGGTTCGCAGGCGGCGCAGTCGATGCATTCGGTGGGGTGGATGTAGAGCATGCGCTCGCCCTCGTAGATGCAGTCGACGGGGCATTCTTCGATGCAGGAGCGGTCTTTGACGTCGATACAGGGTTCACCGATGACGAAGGCCATGGGACGGGTGTTCCTTTCAAGCGTGGTGAGGGTTTTCCCGTAGATGCTCGGGGTTGCTCAGAGGCGTGGCGTGTGAGGAATGTTCGGGGGCCAGGCCAGCCTCGGGGTGCAGCGCGGCGGCGGCGTTGTTGACGGCGGTGGCGACTTCGCCGAAGCCCACGGAGATGAGTTTGACCTTGCCGTCGTAGGTGGTGATGTCTCCTGCGGCGTATACCCGTGGCAGGCTAGTGCGCATCGCGGAGTCGACGGCGATCGACCGCTCGTGCAGTTCCAGCCCCCAAGTGGCGATCGGCCCGAGGTTGATCTTGAAGCCCAGCGCGGCCACCACCACTTGAGCCGGGATCCGGTAAGGTGGGCCGGCGCCGGTGAGTTCGGCGGCCTCGATGTGGCCGTTGCCGTGCAGCGCCTGCACCTGGGCGTCGAGGTGCAGTGTGCACGCTGAGGCCCGCAGTTGGTCCATGGAGTGCTCGTGGGCGCGGAACCGTTGCCGACGGTGGACAAGGTGGACGCTGTGGGCGCGCTGCACGGCGGCCAAAGCCCAGTCCACCGCAGAGTCCCCGCCGCCGACGATGACGACATCGCGGCCCGTGAACAGGTCCAAGTCACTTACGAAGTAGTGCAGCCCACGCCCGAGGTACTCCTCGCCGCAGGGCAGGGGGCGTGGCGTCGCCGCCCCCACGCCGGCTGTAATGATCACCGCACCGGCCTCCACGGTCGCTCCGGTGTTGCTGACCACGATCACCGTCTCACCGGTGCGCTCCAGCCGCTGGGCTTGTTGTCCAAGCAAATAGGTCGGTGCGAAGGGGGCGGCCTGCGCGACCAGGTTGTCCACCAATTCCTGGCCTTTGACGCAGGGTAACCCGGCGATATCGTACAGGTTCTTTTCCGGGTACAGGGCTCCAACCTGGCCGCCCGGATGGGGCAGGGAGTCCATTACCGCGACGCGCAGGCCGCGGAAACCAGCGTAGTAGGCTCCGTAGAGCCCGACTGGACCGGCGCCGATCAACAGCACATCAACGCGGGTAGGGGTGTCGCTCATTGTCTCGTCTCTCACGCGCTCATGGGCGTTGGGCAGTGTGCCGCAGTACACACCGCACCGCGGCACGGGATGCCCGTTACTTAAGCCTCAGCCCGCGTACGAGTGGCCTTGGCGGCTTCGTCCTCGCGGTGAAAGCGTTCTTCGAGGTGCTCGGGGCTGGCGTCGGTGTCGATCGTGGACAGATCGGCCCCCATGGCGGATTGGATCGATTCCAGTCGCCGGGTGCCTTTGTCCATGGCGTAGGAGACCAACTCGTCTTTGCTTAAATCGAACGGTACCTCGTCCACAGCCGCGAAGACGTGCTCGATCTGCGCCACGGCGTGCGGCAGCAGCTCCTGCATCGTCTGCTCCACCACGGTCCAGTTCTCCTCGTCTGCAGCTACGTGCCGTCGGCACGTGAAGGTTCCCCAGGCCATGTGGCGCCGTTCGTCATCGCCAATCATTTTGATGATCTTCTGCATGCCGGGGAAGATGCCGCGACTGCGGCACACCTTGTCCCAGGCGTAGTAGCCGGTCAGCGCCAGCACCCCTTCGACGACGTGGTTGTAGGTCACCGACGCCCGCACCTGGGCCGCGGGACTAGGATCAGCGCTCAGTGCTCGCAGGTTCTGCGGGAGCGCCTCGTAGAACACCGCCCGATAACCCGGGTTGTCGGCCACATGCTCATGCAGATCGCCTGTCAGACCCACCGTGTCCAGCCAGCGCCGGAACACCTCGGTGTGCTTGGCTTCTTCAAAGCAGAACTGGGTCAGGTACAGCTCGTCGTGAAATCGGCCTTCGGCGGCCATGGCGGCCATGAACGGCTGCAAGTCCTGTGTGACTGACTCCTCACCGGCGATGAACTGCGCACACAGCGTAGCCGCCAAGCGCTGCTCTAACTCCGTCAGACTGGCCCAGTCGTGCGCGTCCTGGCGCATGTCAATCTCGGCGGGATTCCAAAACCCCGCGTTGCCCTTGACGAACAACCGCATCGGGAAGGACTGCCAGTTCAGCCCGCCCTCACCCAGACTCGCGAAGCCCTCACGACTCGTCCCCAACATCACATCTCCTTTGACAATGGCGGACTAGGTGTCAAAACTGTGGACTCAAACTGCAAACTTGTCAAGGCGGGTGAAGATGCCGACGGCAAGGGCCCTACCTTGGAGGCGATACCGGCCACCCGGGGAGCCCGGGCGAGGCCGTAGCGTTGGCTGTGTGCCACCGATGGGAAGCTCGTTTCGCCAGATCGTGCGCCAGCAGCTACGCACCACCGCGCTCGACGCCGCCCACAGGTTGGTCAGCGAGCGCGGTTGGGCCAGCGTGCGCATGGGCCAAGTGGCAGCAGCGGTCGGAGTCAGCCGGCAGACGCTATACAACGAGTTCGGTTCCAAAGACGAACTCGGCACCGCGCTCGTGCAGCGCGAAACCGACCAGTTCGTCACCGGCGTCGCCGAACAGCTCGCCCGCCATGCCGACGACCTCGAAAAAGCCGTCACCGCCGCAGTCGGCTACGCCCTCGAACAAGCCGCCACCAACCCGCTGGTCCATGCCGTGCTCACCAGTGCCCGCACCGACACCGCCGGCCTGCTGCCCCTGCTAACCACCCGCTCCGAACCAGTCCTCACCGCCGCCAGCACCGTAGTGATCGACTTCCTGACCCGCACCCGGCCCGACCTCGACACCGACACCGTCGAGATCGTCACCGATTCCCTCGTCCGTTTGACCGTCAGCCACATCGTCCTGCCTACAGACACCCCCGAACGCACCGCCCGCAAACTCTCCACCCTCGCACTCCGGGCCCTCACTGCACCGCACTGACCGGTGGGGGACTGCCGCAGGCGGGACTGTCCGTCGATCGGCTCTGGCTCACTTTCGGTGCTGACGTAGGGTCGGCCGACTGACCACAGAGCGTTGTGCCAGGGTAACGCTGGTGCGACGTTGATCAACTTCTTGCGTTGGAGTTCTCGGGATTGTCTTCCCTGGTCATCCTGGGTATCGAGGATGAGGCTGGGACGATTGCTGTCCGGGCATCGACGCGGTCATGGCCGGTGGCCTGCCCGGGATGCGCTGTGGAGACGGGGCGGGTACATGGCTATGTCGAGCGGTCGCTGGCCGACGTGCCGGTGGACGGAAGACGCGTCGTGGTGCGCGTGCGGGCACGGCGGATGCGGTGTTGCACTGTGGACTGTTCGCGGCAGACGTTCCGCGAGCCCCTAACCAGTGTGGCGGAGCGGTATCAGCGCCGTACCGCCCTGCTGGCCACGCAGGTGGGCCATGTCGTGCGGGAGTCGGCTGGGCGCGCCGGCACTCGGGTCCGGGCGAGGCTCGGTATCGGATTATCATGACACATCGCGCTGCGGACGCTATTGCGGCTGCCGATGCCCGACCGGCCGGTGCCGCCGGTGATCGGGGTGGACGATTTCGCCCTGCGTAAGCGGCAGCGCTACGCCACCGTGATCATCGACGCGGTCACCGGTGAACGCGTCGACGTCCTGGCTGACCGCACGGCGGACAAGCTGGTAGCCTGGTTACGCGGCCTCCCGGGGGTGCCGGTGGTGTGCTGGGATGGCTCCGGGCCTACACCGAAGCGATCCGCCGCGCACTACCCAACGCAGTGCAGGTCACCGACCGGTGGCATCTCTGGCACAACCTCGCCGAGGCCGTCCTCAAGGAAGTCGCCGCCCGCAGTGCGTGCTGGGGCAAGACAGGCCCACCACTACAGGAGGGCAAGCGCGCCACCACGACTCGGGAGCGCTGGCGGCAAGTGCATGATCTGCTTGATCGCGGCGCCGGACTGCTGGAGATCTCCCGCCGGTTGAACCTGGGGTTGAACACGGTCAAGCGCTACGCCCGCATCGAAGCGCCCGAACGACTGGTGCGCGCTCCGCAGTATCGGCCAACCCTGGTCGACCCGTTCCGCGACCACCTACGTCGCCGCCCTGCGGAAGATCCAGCGGTGTCGGTACCCCGGTTGCTTCAGGAGATCACCGAGCTCGGCTGTACCGGAAGCCAGAACCTGCTGTATCGCTACATCACACAAGGACGCGTCGAATCCGACCGGCCCGCGACCTCACCCAGACGACTCGCCCGCTACATGCTCACTCACCCGGACACGCTCCACGACCATCAGCGAGAACGGATTTACGCCGCGACCAGCGCCTGCCCCGAAATGACCGCACTCACCGCCCTTGTCCGCGACTTCGCCGCACTACTCACACCCGACCCCCAACAACGACGAGCGCCTGTCCAGCTGGATCGCGCAGGCCCGAGCCGAGGACCTGCCCCACCTCCACGCGTTCACCCGCGGCCTCGACCTCGATCGGCCCGCCGTGAACGCCGCACTCACTCTAAAATTCCACAATGGACGAACAGAAGGTGTGAACACCAAAACAAAGCTACTCAAGCGACAAATGTGCGGCCGCGTAGGCTACACTCTGCTCCACCACCGCATCCTACTCGGATGAGACACACACCGTCACCACCGAAAGTCAGCCTGAGCCGAAAACCCGACACTCCCCCGGGCCGAAGGCTGCTGGACTGACGGTGCGGGCGGGATCGGACGCAACGGGCGGGCGAGCACGGGTACGTAGGCTCATCATCGCCGCGTTCGTCGGTTTACTCACCCTGCCTTCGATGGTCGTTGACCGGGCGTTGGCCCCTGTTGCGAGATCGCGGAATCTCTCCCACGCAACACGTACTTTTGGATCTTGCCGGTGGCGGTCTTGGGGAGTTCGGATACGAACGTGATCTGGCGCGGTGCCTTAAAGTGCGCGAGGTTCGCGCGCACGAACGCGATCAGCTCGTCACCGGTAACCGGCGTCTCGCCGACGGGAACGACGAAGGCGTGGGGTGTCTCGCCCCATTTCTCGTCTGGCGCGCCCACGACCGCGACCTCTTGAACGCCCTCGTGCCGCAGCAGCACACCTTCCAACTCGACAGAGGAGATGTTCTCGCCGCCTGAGATGATGACGTCCTTGATGCGGTCCCGGATCTCGACGTAGCCGTCGGCGTGGGTGACCGCCGCGTCGCCGGTGTGGAACCAGCCGTCGCGCAGGACTTCGGCCGTTGCCTCTGGGGAGCGGAAGTAGCCATCCATGACCACGTTGCCCCGGATCACGATCTCGCCGATGGTCTGACCGTCCCACGGGACTTCATCGCCGTTCTCCTCGACGACCTTGAGCTCGCCAGAGGTGATCAGCGCGACGCCCTGCCGCGCTTTGACAGCGCTGAGCTCGTCCGGAGACAGACCGTCGTGCTCCGGCAGCGGTTCGCAGACCGTGATGAACGGGGCGGTTTCAGTGAGCCCGTACACCTGCGTGATGGTCCAGCCGAACTCCTGCTCCAGTTGCTGGATGGTGGCTGCCGCCGGCGGGGCGCCAGCAGTGACCACCCGGACGCCCGGAGGGAGGTTTCCTCGGACGTCCTCGGGTGCGCTCACTAGCGAGATCAGCACGGTCGGCGCCGCGCACAGCCACTGCACGTCCTCAGCGCGGATCAGTTCGAATACGCGTGTGGGTTCGACGGCACGCAGGCAGACGTGCTTGGCGGCGGCCGCGGTGACTGTCCACGTGTAGGTCCACCCGTTGGCGTGGAACATCGGTAGCGTCCAGAGGTAGCCCTGCCCGGTGTCCAGACGTAGGTGGATCAGTGTGCCCACCGAGTTCATGTAGGCGTTGCGGTGGGTGATCATGACGCCCTTGGGGCGGGCCGTGGTGCCGCTGGTGTAGTTGATCGTCAGCAGGTCGTTCTCGTCGATGTCCGGTCGTGTGAAGTGTGGCTCGGATGCCGCGAGGAGCGCCTCGTAGTCCTCCCAGCCGTCGCGGGCTTCCTCCAGGGCGACGAAGTGCTCCACGTGGGGCAGCTGATCGCGAATCTTGTCCAGCTTGTCCAGCTGGTCCCCGTGTGCGCACACCACCTTGGAGCCGGAGTGGTTGAGGATGTAGGCGAAATCGTCGGACGCCAGCCGATAGTTGACCGGTACCAGGACCGCGCCGAGCTGCGGCACCGCGTAGAACGATTCCAGCTGTGCATGCGTGTTCGGCGCGATGTAGGCCACGCGGTCGCCCTTGGACACTCCCATCCGCTGCAACGCCGCCGACCACCGGTCGCACCTGGTGAAGAATTCCTCGTAGGTCAGCCGAAGCTCGCCGTCCACCACCGCCTCGCGCCACGGGTGGAGCCTGCGGGTGCGGCGTGCGAACTGCAGAGGGCTCAGTGGAACTTTCATCGTTGGGCTCCGATCTTCGTGATCGTGCAATAAGGCTGTACAACACGGCATTCCTCGTCAAGGTCAATGTGGTCGCGCCGCTGTCATACTTGCCGAGCCGGAGACGCGGCGGCAACCCCATGCGAAGCACCCGGCGTCTCGGTCGGATATCTCCGGAGGACAAACGGCAAGCCTATTCACTTGGACACGCGTTAACCACCGCTTCGGGGTGCCAGCGAGGAATTGTCAAGACCTGTGTTGTGCCCTGAACGCGAAGGAGATGTCGGTGTAGGAAATCTTCAGCAGCGCTGCGTGGGACACCCGTCCGAGGATCACCATGAAAGATCGCGGCTAGATCCAGTCGTCGGTGATGAGCATGGTCACGCCACCTGTGGCGAAATTATCGATGTCCGCAGCGGCGGCTTGGCCCTCTGGGGAAGCGAGTCCGGCCTCGAGGGCTTGTTTCGAGTCGAAGACGAGCTCGGCGACCAGGTAGTACGGCGGCTTGGATCCGTCCGGGGTCGTACACTTGCCAGCATGCCACTGCCGCACTCCAGGGATTTTGTCGGCCAGCGGGCGGTGGGTGGAGTTGTAATACTGGTCGAAGGCGGCCCGGTTATCGGGGTGCCCGTAACACACGATCAAGCGATACATCAGCGGTCCTGCTTCCGATTCTTCGGCTGTTCTGCACCTAACTCAGGAGGTTTAGGCTGGGCGGGCGAGTAGTTCACCGAGGTGTTGGTCGACCTGGGGCATGTAGGTGGGGGCGACGGCGAACAGTGCGAGGTGCCCGAGTACGTCGTCGATCACCCGTAGTTCGCTGCCTTTGACCATTTTTTGCTCGGCGCGGCAGTCGCGCACGGGGAAGAACATGTCCTCGTTGATCGGCATCACGAACATGGGCACGGTAATCCGGCCGAGTGCGGCGGCCAGGTCGCCTTCGGTGTTGCGGGCGACGTCGCCGTGTTGCCATTTCCAGGCCATGCACAGCAGGTCGTTGGGGTCCATGGCGGTGAAGTACGGCTCCAGGAAGCCCTCGAGGAACTCCTCCTTGGTGTGGAACTCCAGAGCGCGCCACACCTCCTGTTTCCAGAACTCGGTGGAGAAGCCCATCACCGCCCAGATGCGGGCGTGCCGTTTCAGTCCCTCGACCACGTCGGCGTTCGACCCGTACTCGCCCCCGTTGAACCCGGGGTCCGAGGTGATCGCCTCGCACAGCACCTGGGCGAACAGGAAGTCGTGCGGCGTGTTCTGCGCGGTGCCCGCGATCGGCGCCGCCCGCCTGACCTTGTCCGGGAACCGGACGGCCCACTCGTAAGTCTGCTGAGCACCCATCGAGCCGCCGACGACCAGTTGCAGCCTCTCGATGCCGAAGTGCTCGCGCAGCAGGCGCTCCTGGGCGACGACATCGTCCCCGGTTCGCACGCGGGGGAACTTCGACATCGCGAGCTCCGCGTTGGCGCCCGCGGCGTTGTGCGGGCTGGTGGAGAGCCCACTGCCGATCTGGTTGATGACGACGATGAAGTACTCGTCCGGATTCAGCGCGTGATCTGCTCCGATGTAGTTCTCCCGCCACACCTGGTGGGTGCCGGAGTACCAGGTGGTGACCAGAATGGCGTTGTCCTTGGCCTCGTTCAGCGTGCCGAAGGTCGCGACCGCGAGCTGACAGTCGGGAATCGAGCCGCCCTCCTCGAGGTCGAGCCTGCCGATGCTGATCAGCTCGTAGTCGCCGTGGAATTCCTGGGTGTAGTACGGGTTGTCGATCATCGTTGGCCTCCCGTTTCGGTCCCTGGCGTGCGCCCACTGTGCATGTGTCGCGGGCCCGCGAAGTGTCCGAAATTGGGACACGTCACGGCCTTGACTTCTGGGGCATCATGGCAACATCTCGCTCTGTGTGTGATGCCACAAGGAGGTGGTGGACCGATGGGCGAACTCGCGGATCAGCGGCTCCTGCTTGCCGCAGCCCGCGCAGACTTGATCGAGAACGCAGACCTCCAACTGCGCGGAGTCCCAGGCCACGTGGCCGCATCCTGGCGGCGCAGCGTTGACCGAGGAGTTCCCCCACACGAGGTGGCTCCCCCCTACTCTCCAGAGCTCGACTTCGACGCTCGTCTCGTCCGCTGCGCACAGCCCGTACTGGATCAACTCTCCAAACAGATCGCCGACCTCCCGATCAGCGTGGCGCTCACCGACGAACGCGCCCGCCTGGTCAGCCGCCGGGACAGCAACTCCTGGATCGCGCGCATGCTCGATCGGGTGTACTTCGCGCAAGGCTTCGACTACGCCGAAGGAGCGGTCGGCACCAACGGCGTCGGCACGGTGCTGGAGTTCGGTGAGTCGATGCACGTGGTGGGCGCCGAGCACTTCGTGGAGTCGCTGCAGGACTTCGCGTGCGCGGGCGCGCCGGTGCGTGACCCGTTCACCGGACGGATCGAGGGCGTGCTCGACCTGAGCTGCATGAGCGAGCACTCCACGCCGCTGATGCACTCGCTGGTCCGCTCCGCAGCACGACAGATCGAGCACAACCTGCTGGCAGACCGCGACCAGGCACAGCAGGCGCTGTTCGACGCCTACTCGCGGGTGGAGACGCGCAGCAGGCAGGCCGTGCTGGCCGTCGGCCGGCGGACCGTGCTGGGCAACTCACCGCTGCGGGACCTTCTCGACGCGCGTGACCAGGAGGTGCTGCAGGACCACGTCCGGTTCGTCATGTCGCGACACGCGACCGTGGACGACGAGGTCGAACTGCCCTCCGGCACCTGCGTCCGCCTGCGCGGCGCCAGGGTCGAGGTGGGCGGTGACATCGCGGGCATGGTCGCCGTCGTCTCGACCCAGCCCGACCTCCCGCGCCCCACCCCGTTGATGATCGAGAACGGCCGGCCGCGTTCCACCACAGTCGACACCCCGCGCCACGGGATGCTGGAGAGCCGGTCGCCGGCATGGCGTGCGGCGGCGGCCACCGTCGAGACCGCGATCCGTGCCGGAACCCCGGTCCTGGTCCTCGGCGAACCCGGGACCGGCCGCTGCACCCTGCTGGCCGAGCTGCACCGGCTCGCCTCCGGATCAGGACAGGTCATCGCGCTGAACGCCGACGAGGTCGCGGCGGCACCGTCGCAGATCTGCGCTCGCCTCCGGGAGCCGGCCTCAGAGCCGACGCTGTACGTACTCAGAGACATCGACCGGCTGCACGCCAAGTCCCTCAGCAGGCTCGCCGAGGCGTTGGGCCCCGCGCCCGACGGTACCCCCGGCAGGGTCTCGGGGACGGTCGCCGCGACGGCCTCGGAGGCTATCGTCGAGCGGGCCTCCTACCAACGGCTGCTGGCCACCTTCGGCGCCTCGGCGATCGTTCCCGCGCTGCGCCATCGCCGGTCCGATCTGCCCGGCCTGGTAGAGGCGTTGCTAACCGATCTCGCGCCGCATCGCGATACCTGCCTGTCCCGCGATGCCATGCGCGTACTCGGCGGCTACGACTGGCCGGGCAACGTCCGGCAGCTCAAACGAGCCCTGTCGGCCGCGCTCGCACGGCGGCCGGTGGGTGTCATCGAGGCCGCCGACCTTCCCACGTTCTGTCAGAGCGTGCCGCGCAGCTCGCTGCGCCCCGTGGACGAGACCGAACGCGACGCCATCGTCACCGCGTTGCGCGAGGCCGGCGGCAACCGGGTGGCAGCAACCAGGGCACTCGGCATCGCCCGTTCCACGCTCTACCGCAAGATCCGCCAGTACGGCATCACGATCTGAGACCCCTCGCCGCACCGCGCTGTCCGGCACTCGATTGTGCCGCCGGGACCGACGGACGTCTGGTCGTGAGTGTTGCGAGTGGTGCTCACCATGCGCAACACTCACGACCGTAGACCAGCGTGAACGCTCTGCCTGACTGCGTCAGTTCATGTCAGGTCATCCGGAAGGACGGGTAGCCCCCGACAGCCTCCTCGTCACACTTCTCGCGGTAGGTGCCCACCCCGCCGATGTAGGACAGCAGACGTCGCGGCTTGCCCGCCACGTTCGAGCCCATGTACCAGGAGTGGGTCTTCGGCACCAGCGTCGCGCTCGCGATCTCCTCATGGTGGGCCACCCAGGCATCCTCGCCTTCCTGGGTCGGCTCGATCACCGACTTGCCTTGCGCCTTCACGTGTCGGATGACGTCGGTGATCCACTCCGTCTGCTGCTGCAGGCAGGTCGTCATGTTGCACAGGGCCGCCGACGGAGCCAGCGGGACGGCGGTGGTGAGCATGTTGGGGTAGCCGTGCACCATCAGGCCCATCGTGGTGCGGATGTCCCGGCTCCAGTCCTCGGCCAGCGACCGGCCGTCCCGGCCGCGGATATCGACTCGAGTCAGAGCCCCGGTACCCGCGTCGAAACCGGTCGCCAGAATGATCACGTCGAGCTGGTGGACAGTGCCGTCGGTGAGCTGGATGCCATCAGGGGTGATTCGAGCAATCGGGTTATCCCGGACCCCGACCAGCGTGACGTTGTCGCGGTGATAGACCTCGAGATAGCCCTGCTCCAGCGGGACGCGGTGGGTGCCGAACCCATAGTCGGTGGGCACCAGAATGTCGATCAGCCGCTGGTCCTTGAGGCGTTCGCGCATCTTCTCCCGGACGAACTCGGAGACCTCCTCGCTGACCTGTTCATCAAAGAACATCTCCCCGAAGCTGGCCAGCCACAGTTTCAGCGACCCGTCCTGATAGATCTCCTCGAGGATCTCCCGACGCCGCTGAGGCGTGTATGCGGCCCACTCGTGCTCGAAATCGTACTCGAACCCGCTGAACGTGTGCGGCAGTGTGGCCCGCAACTCCTCGAACCGGTTCTTGTACCAAGCCTGCTCAGACGGCCCGTAGTCCGGATTCTTCATCGGCAGCACGTACTGCGGCGTCCGTGCGAACACGGTGAGGTGCTCGACCTCGGCGGCGATGGTCTGGATCACCTGGATGCCGGTCGCACCGATACCGACCACACCGACCCGCTTACCCGCCAGCTCGACACCGTCCTTCGGCCAGCGGGACGTGTGGTACACCGATCCGCGGAAGCCGTCCTGTCCCTCGAAAACGTTCTCCAGCGGCGCGGACAGCATACCTCCGCAGGCGACGAAGAACTGCGTGTCGATCGTCTCGCCGCGGTCGGTGCCCACGAGCCAGCGCCCACGGTCCTCGTCGAAGTGCGCGCTAGTGATCGTCGTGGAAAACTGAATGTCCCGGCGCAGGTCGAGCCGGTCGGCGACGTAGTCCATCCACCGCTCCACCTCGTGCTGGTCCGGGAACCGCTGACTCCAGCTCCACTCCTTATAGAGGACCTCGTCGAAGAAGTACTGATAGATGTAGGCCTCACTGTCGAACCGGGCGCCCGGGTAACGGTTCCAATACCAGGTTCCGCCCACGTTGGAGCCCGCCTCGTAGGCCCGCACACGCAGCCCCTGCTCGCGCAACTGGTGCAGCTGATACAAGCCGGCCACCCCGGCGCCGAGCACCACCGCGTCGAGCACGATGTCCGCCTGGCCCTGCCTAACCCGTGGGGCGGTGTCAGTCGCGGCCGTCATGGGTCCACCTCCTAGTGATGCGCGTCATAACCACAGGCATCGTCGACCCTGTCCCCACCAACCACGCTGTCCCAAAATCGAACACCTAGAGCAGCCGCACTTCTGGATGTAGCCAGACCAATCGGTGGCAGCAGGGTCTTTGAAGCGTCCCAAGTCTTCGGGGAGGCTCGTTGTTGGTGTCAGGCGACCAGGCTGGCTAACTCGCACAGGGTCTCGAACTCGGTCGGCAGCCGATGGCCACAGGCCTCGTGAAGTTGTCGGTTGCTATACCACTCCACCCATGCGCGGCGGTGGCGATTTCGACTTCTCGTTTAGGCGCCATGCCCACTACGGCTTAATCAGCTCCGTGCGTACAGGCCGATCATGGTTCCAGGGAGCGTGTTATCAAGAGCACTGCCAACCGTTCCGATCGACGCATCGATGCCCGCGTCAATCAGACACTGGGTGAACCGCAACGAGATGTACTATCCTCCCGGAGTCGGAACGGTGCACACGCTTTAAAAACACCGTCGAATACACGGTAGCCTCGATCGCGCAAACCCCGTTTCGAGAGTATCCATAATGAGATCGTCCTCATGCATACTCTGTCCACCCGACCCGACGATTCTACGGGAGAACACATCCGCGGCGAACACCACATAGACGGTGCCGGACCAGTCGCCACGTGGCTGAAGACCGTACCCCAGAGCCAGTTCGACGCACCCCGCCGCGAACTGCCGTTTCACGAGGTCAGCAGCACGGACGCCGTCCCGGACCAGGATTGTTGCACACTGTCTTGCCGCGCGCCGCCCCAGCCAGGCCGATTCAATCGGCCGCGACTCACTTGGACACCTTCCCGATTCAGCTGTCGCCATATTTTCCGAGCGCCGCACATCTGACAATTGGCGTCATGCACTTGTTGGATCTCTTCCATCAATTCCTGTCTTGCTCGTCACGCTCCGACTTCAGCACAACCGGGCGGCATAATATGTGGACGGGCGATCGTGATGCCAAAATCGGTCGGCACGGAACAGATCGGCTCAACCCCGAGTCAGCCCTTGTGTTCCGTGAAAATCGAACGGGCGTGGCGACCGCGGGTCGAGATCGCGCGCAAAGAAGGCCGACGCCGCCTTAAGTATTTCGTCTGCGCGCCGCAATTACGCATTCTCCGGTGCAGCCGCGTCAACTCGGCCGAATCCTCGCTCGAGGTGCCGGACGTCTGGCCCGCATCAACCTCCGCCGCCTGACCCACTTGCACAGCGTCTCGGTCGAGACGTTCACTTTCGCCGCGATCGAGCGGATCGCCTCCCACTGCGAGTCGTACTCCGCCTGGCGCGCCAGCACCAACGCCATCGCCACCATCGATCGCGCACGCCACGCGAGTAACTCGTCCTCCGGGGCCTGATCCACATCCCTCGCTCAAACGAGGAGTCTCCACCTAATCCGGGGCGCGTCACTCGGTGTGGTGGCCGCGGTGGGACAAGGCAGATCCTGCGCGGCGCAGGCGAGTGGGCCAGCAGCAATTGACGATAAGCGCCCTGCTGTCTATGAGACCCGCCTGTCCGTACCGGAAAGGCCTTGACGGCGCCACCCAGGGTTACCTCGGAGGCGGTTGTCGAGTGTGGCTAGTAAGGAACTCGTCGACGAGGTGGATGCAGAACTGTTCGTCGTTGGGGGTGCCGGTGACGAGGCGGTTGAAGATGAGGGGCCCGATGAGCTGGGCGAGGGCGCTGGTGGTGTCGATGCGAGTGTGGAGTGTGTTCTGGGCGGTGTCGCTGGTGAGGACGGCGTCGAAGGGTTGGCGGTATTGCTCGATGATGCGGCGGCGCAGGGTGTGTAGGCGGGGGCGGTCGCTCTGCGTGGGGGTCGAGGGTGCTGGTGCGATGCTCATGCCGAGCCAGGACAGCACGGTCAGCTGCAGGGGGGCGTGGTCGATGAGGTGGGCTTGGTTGGTCAGCAGCGTGAGCAGTCGTTCGCGTAGGGGGCCGTGGGCGGGTGCGGGTGCGACGGGGGGCAGCAGGCGTTCGAAGGCGGCGGCGAGCAGTTCGGTGCCGGTGCCGAAGTGGCGGTAGAGGGTGGCGCGGGCGATGCCAGCGGTTCGGGTGACCGCGTCGATGGTGACCGCGTCGATGCCGCCTTCCGCCAGTAGCTGGGTGGCGGCGTCGAGCAGCCGTGCGCGGGAGCGCGCCAGCCGCGGGTCTTCGTCGGGAGTGCTGGGTGTGGGGGCGGCGGTGGACATCGATCTCCTGCGAACCCGGAGGACGGCGCGAACATGAGCAAGCTTAATCGAGAACCGGACTTGTGGAACTACTAGTCTAGGTCCAATACTGTCGGTTCACAAATGTCGAGTCTGGTAGGTGATCGTGTGGCGGAGCCGACCGGGGAACCCGGAGGAGTACGCCGTGGCTGGACGCTGGCGGTGTCGTGTCTAGCCGTGGCGTTGGTGATGGCCGGGGTGGCGTCGCTGATGACGGCATTGCCGGAGTTGGCAGCGGATATTGGGGCAAGCCAGACGCAAGCGACGTGGATTGTGGATGCTTACACCTTGGTGCTGGCGAGCGTCTTGTTGCCGGCGGGTGCAGTGGGAGATCGTCTCGGGCGGCGCGGTGTACTGCTGGCTGGGCTAGCCGTGTTCGCCGTGGGTTCGGCGCTGCCGGTGGTGGTGGATACTCCGACCGGGGTGATTGTGTGCCGGGCGGCTGCGGGGTTGGGGGCGGCCCTGGTGATGCCGGCAACACTGTCACTTCTGACCGCGGAGTTCCCTGCCCGGCAGGCTGCGCGTGCAGTGGGAGTGTGGGCGGGGTTCGCTGGGGCGGGTGCGGTGCTGGGCATTCTCGGGGCCGGGGTGGTGTTGGCGGTCTGGCCGTGGCGTGCGCTCTTCGTGGCCACCGCCGCGTTGGCACTGCTGCTGGTGGTGAGTGCCTTGTTCGTGCCGTCGTCACGTGAGCCTGCGGCGCCCGAGCTGGATGTCCCGGGGGCGGTGCTGTCGGCGGTGGCGGTGGGGCTGGTGGTGTTCGGGATGATCGAGGCACCCGATCACGGCTGGGACAGTGCGCTGGTTGTCGCATCGCTCGGCGGTGGGATGCTGGCGGGGGCGGGATTCGTGCTGGTCGAACGGCGACGGGTGGCACCGTTGCTGCAGGTCGAGTTTTTCGGTGATCGCGGATTCGGCGCTGGCGCGGTATCGCTGGTGGTGCAGTTCCTGGCGGCGTTCGGGGTGTTCTTCCTGCTGATGCAGCATCTGCAGCTGGTCTGGGGCTACTCACCACTGCAGGCGGGGTTGGCGTTGGCGCCGGTGGCCGCTCCGCTGGTAGTGGCAGCGGTACTCGCGCCCTGGGTGAGCGAGCGGGTGGGGCTGCGGGTGATGACCGGTGCCGGGCTGGCGCTGGTGGCTGGCGCGCTGGTCGGGATCGGCGGGCTGGGGGTGGACGAGAACTATCCGCGGCTGGTGGTGTTCCTCGGGGTGTTCGGGCTCGGTCTGGGCATCTGCGCGACTCCGGCCACCGCCGCCATCGTGCGCGGCGTTCCTCGCGCCAAACAGGGGGTGGCCTCCGCCGTCAACGACGTCACCCGGGAATTCGGCGCTGCAGTGGGGATCGCGCTGGCCGGCAGTCTACTCGCCAGCAGCTACAGCACCCATCTCGCCCCGACGATCACTCACCTTCCGGAAGAAGCCCGCGCCCACGCCAGTGATTCGCTGGCCGTGGCTCTTCGGATCGCCAGCGACACTCCCGCAGGGCCTGGTCTTGCTGTCGCGGCGCGGCGCGCCTTCGTCGACGGGGTCCACGACACCCTCAGCGCCCTTGCCGTGATTACCGCGGTCACGGCCGTCGCGCTCACGGTGTGGGCGCCCGGACGCAACCGCGGGCACACAGTGGAAACCCACGGCTGCGACGCTACCGACCCTGCGCTTGTCGCCGAACAGGACAGGAGTACCTCGTGACCGGACGACACATCATCAGCGATTACCCACACCAGGTGGCCGGGCACTGCGGGTCGGGAGCGCTGCGCGACCTGATGCACTGGGCCCAGCTGTCCTACGACGAGACGCCACTCGACGAAGGCACCGTGTTCGGCCTCGGCGGCGAACTCGGGTTCACCTACCTGCGCCACCCCGCCATGAGGCCACCGATCTACCTCGTGGGCCGAGGCCCCGACCTCACCGGCGGGTTCACCCGCCGTCTCGGGATCACCGCTACCCAACACGCCACCGACGATCCCGACGAAGGCTGGGCCTGGGTCCGCGAGGAACTCGACCACGGCTATCCGGTGCTGTGCTGGGCCGACATCGCTCACCTCCCGTACCTGCGGGTGCGGCTGAGCATGAGCCGCCACGACATCGTGATCACCGGATACGACGATCACACCCGAACCGCCACAGTCATCGACAACGACCGCGCCGACCCCCAACCCGTCCCCTACGACGCGCTCGCCCGCGCCCGCAGCTCCACCGGATTCCCCGCACCAACCCGGCACACCGGCTACCGCCTGCGCTACCCCACCCACCTCCCACCCCTGGCCAACACCGCCGCCGACGCCTGCCACGCCGCCGCCCGAGGCCTGCGAAACCCCCAGTCACTGGTTCCTGCCAGTCAACTCGATGGAGTGACCGACTGCCCGTATGGCGCCGGCCTGGACGGCCTCAGCGTCTTCGTTGACGACCTGCGGCGCTGGCCCGACGTGTTCACCCCCACGCAACTGGACACGGTGCTCACCGCGCTGGCCGCCTTCATCGACAAGGCCGGCACGGGCGGCAGCCTGTTCCGCCGACTGCAAGCCGACTACCTGCACTACCTCGCCCACCGCACCGGCCTGCCCATCGCAGGACAAGCCGCCGACCTCTACGACCAGCTCACCCAGCTCTGGCACGACCTCGCCCGCATCGCTACTACCGACACCTCCACTACCACCCGCGTCACCGCGCTCGCCGACACCGCGGAACATCTCCCTGAACTCGAACAGCAAGGCGCCGATCTGCTCGACCTCCTCGCCCGCGAACTCAGCCCTGACGCCCCGGAGAATCTGTGACCGCCCCCCATACTCCGCAACTACCGCCGCGCGGGACTCACCCTGGCCGCTAACCACTGGAGCACGCCACCAGCCACCCCACCACGCGGCACCGCCATCCTCCTCCACGGCGCCGGACAAACCCGCCACTCCTGGCACCACACAACCGCCCGACTCGCCGAGCACGGCTGGACCACCCTCACCCCCGTCCGCTCGCGGACACGGAGGGAAGTCCCGGCGTAGTTGGTCGGCGATCTGCTCGGGCTGAGCTTGCGGTCCAGGTGGGCCTGGATGACCGGGTGCAGCTGCAGGTTCGTGGTGATCTTGCGTGGCTTGGGGCGGGGTCGCCGGGCCAGTGCCCGGTCCTGCGCGGAGTAGGGCCGGTATGCCCACTTGCGGATGTCTCCCCGCGGCGGCATCCCGTTGCGGCGGATCTCCCGGCTGATCGTCGACGGTGATCGCCCCAGCTCCCGGGCGATTGTGCGGATCCTCGCCTGTCCCGCCACCGATCCGCGATGTAGAGACGTTCCTGCTGGCCAAGGTACCGAGAACACACATCGGGGTGCCCCGCCGGACGAACCGGTGGGGCACCCTTCGTGTTTCCGGTCGGCTGCCTTCCGTTGCGCCAGCGCTTGCCGGTCCGCGGGTTGATCCCCACGATCCGGCACGCCTCTTTGCTGCTGTACGCCTGCTTCACAAGATCAAAATACGCAGCACTGTAGGGCTCGGAGACGCCCGGGCAGTCGCTCGTTGTGCCGCTCAGCCTCGACGCCACCGATGGCGCGCTGCGCACGCGGAACCGTACCCGCCTCGTGTTGTGCCGCGCATCGTGCTCAGCGGCGCCATCTAGCTGCTCCCGAGGTCAGCTTCGACAGGGGCGCACCGGAGACCACGGTACGCGCCGGGCGGATGAGAGACCGCCCCCGCATCTCACGGGTCCGTCGACCGCGATGCGGGGGCGATCTTCTGTTCGGTGCCCGGCTCGAGGGGGGCGGCCAAGCCGGGTACCGCAAGCCATGGAGGGGGATCATGGCGTCGATGACTCTAGCCGACCAGACCCGCCGAACGGTCGTCGCGCGGCGGAACTGATCACAGTTTTGCTGCGGGAACACCGCGAGGAACTCACCGCCCAGCACGGCGACCCTGGCGTGCTGGTGTGCGCCTCGGGTGGTCGTGCCGAGCAGGCCCGCACGCTGCTGGAGAGCGCCGGGCTCGATCGGCTCAGCGTGCTGCGCGGCGGCATCACCGGCTGGGAGCAGCAGGGAGGCGAGCTTAACCACGGCCGGGGCACCTGGGCCATGGAGCGGCAGGTGCGGCTGGTCGCTGGACTGCTCGTGCTCACCGGCGTCGTGGCCAGCACCGCCTACGAACCGCTGAAGTGGGTCGCCGGCTTCGTCGGCGCCGGTTTGACATTCGCCGCGGTGAGCAACACCTGCGCCATGTCCCGCGTGCTCGGACTGCTGCCCCACAACCGCACTCCCCGCACGGACGGTCGCGCCCTGCTCGAGGCCCTCACCGGCGGGGGCGGGCCGCGCGGCTGAGGGCTGCTCTCTGGCAAGTGCGTGCACGGCGTTGGCGGCGGCGGTGGCGGGCGATGAGTCCGCCACCGGGATAGGTGGTTTCGTTGTTGTTGGCAGTGGTGTTCGGCGCCGTGATCGGGTTGGCGCTGGGACTGCTGGGTGCGGGTGGTTCGATCCTCGCCGTGCCGGCGCTGGTCTATGGCGTCGGGCAACCCTTGCAGATGGCGATCCCCACCTCGTTGGCCGTGGTCGCGCTGTCCTCGCTGGGCGCGCTGATGCCCCGCGAGCGGCGCAGTGCGGTGCGGTGGCCGGTGGCGCTGGTCTTCGGCGCGGCCGGCATCCCGGCCGCCTTTGGTGGCGCCGCGCTCGGCAAGCTCTTCCCGCAGCGCTGGCTGTTGCTGGCCTTCGCCGCGCTCTGTGCTCGCCGGCGCGTCGGTTGGTGTGCTTACCGGACTGTTCGGCGTCGGCGGCGGATTCATTATCGTCCCCGCGCTGTCATTGCTGCTGGGCTTGGGAGCGCAGCAAGCGGTGGCGACCTCGTTGGTGGTCGTCTTAATCAACTCGGGAGCTGGACTCGCCGCGCACGCCGGCTCGATCGCGACCATCGATTACCGGGTCCTGTTGTTGTTCGCAGGCACGTCTCTGGTGGTTTCTATCGTGGCCGCTCGGCTGTCGGCACGGCTGGACTCGTCAACCGTGCGCCGCTGGTTCGCTTTCGTGGTGCTGGCCGTCGCGGTCTTCGTCGCCGTGGCCGCCGTCGTCAACCCCTCGGCTCTCGGATGAGGACCGCCCAGGCCGAATCGACAACTCTCTCAGGAAGAGAAAGGGAAGGTGGAACATGTGTCGTCGCGTTGAGTGCCGCACGTGCGGCAAACCGACATATGCAGGCTGCGGCCAGCACGTGGAACAGGTGCTCGCGGGAGTACCGAAATCCCAACGATGCGACTGCGCCCCGAGCGCCCAACACGGAGGCATCAGTGGGTTCCTGCGGAAGCTCATCGGCCGCGATTGACCGAAATGCCAAGAACGTAATGGAACGATGCACTTGAAGGAACGCCTTTCGCGGTTCTTCTGACGTGTTCGCTATTGATCGAAGGTTGCGCCCGACACCGCGTCTCTCGACTGACAGCACGTCTCCGCGCAGCAGAAGTGAATTGCGCCCGTTCTTCCTGCTTCACCATGTCGGCTTCCCGTCGGAGACGGGCTGTCAGGTCGAAGACACGACAGCCCTTGACCAGGCGCGAGAACAGCTTGATTGCGAAGCCCAGTACACGTAGCCGGGCACGTTGGCTCCTTCACGTTTCTCGGTCAATGCCGTGTGGCATTCCCGTGCAGGGCCTGGATTACAGGTCCGCTTAACCGGGTAGGCCCGCCATGTGCCCGGAGGAAGGAGGCGGGATGCCAGCGGACCGCATGAGTACGGATGGGGCGAGTACGGCAGCGGCGAGCCTACGAGGGCCGGGCATTCTCCTGGGCGTGGGGCTCGGTGGTTTCGTGGATGGCATCCTGCTGCACCAGGTCTTGCAGTGGCATCACATGCTGACCAGCACGAACACCGACAACGTCGGAGTGCGGTACTACGATCCCGAGACTGTTTCGGGTCTCGAAATGAACACCGTGTGGGATGGGCTGTTCCATACTGTGTGCTGGCTGTTCGTCTTGGTTGGCCTGGCGCTTCTCTACTCCCGCGTCACACACCGCCGCCGCCAAGTGTGGACCTCGCGTGTGTTGTGGGGCTGGGTTTTGGTTGGTTGGGGGGTGTTCAACCTCGTCGAAGGCATCTTGGACCACCACATCCTGGGTATCCACCACGTCCATGGCGGGCCTTATCAGCTGTGGTGGGACATCGGGTTCCTCGTCTTCGGCGCGCTGCTGGTCGCCGGTGGCTACCTGCTCCAGCGCGGCGGACAGCCGCTTGATTCCGACGTTGGGAGTGCTCAGCCGACCGAAGGGCGCACCTGATGAACCACCACGACCACGGAGCGGGCGGCGGCATTGTGGAGGTCTTGCTACCCGTACTTGCTCTGCTCGTGATCGGTGCCGTCTATCTATCCCTGGCCCGCCAGGCCCGCCGCAGCAACCCTGTGCAGGGATGGAGCCGCTGGCGCACGGCCAGCTTCCTCACCGGGCTCGCCGTGCTGGCCGTCGCGTTCCTGCCGCCCGTGGCGCCGTGGGCCTACTCCGACTTCCGAGGCCATATGACCCAGCACATGCTCATCGGCATGTACGCCCCGCTCGGCCTCGTACTCGCCGCCCCAGTCACCCTCCTGCTGCGGACGGTGCCCACCGCACGCGGCAGGCAACTGACATCCGTACTGCACAGCGGCCCTGCCCGGGTACTGACCCACCCGGCGACCGCAATGTTGCTGTCCACCGCCAGTCTCGCCGTCCTCTACTTCACTCCGCTCTACAACGCCACCACGGCACATTCGGCCGGGCACTGGCTGCTACACGTCCACTTCCTGATCTCCGGCTGTCTGTTCGCTTACGCCATCGCCGGTCCCGACCCGGCACCGGCCCGGCCTGCTGTGCGCACGCGCCTGGTGTACCTCGGCTGCGCCATCACGATTCACGCCGTTATCGCACAGCTGATGTACGGCGGCTTCTGGGTCGACATCCGCGCCCCGATCAACGAGATCCAGAACGGTGCAGAAATCATGTACTACTTCGGCGACATCGCCGAACTCCTCCTAGCCGCCGCGCTCGTGGCTACCTGGCGCCCCGAGCGCTCTCAGAGAACCGCCCCGCACAGTGGGGTCGGGGCCAAGGCATAGTCACTGGGTCGCTCCTGTGCGCGCAGTGGTTGCAGCGCAGCGAATTCGAAGGCGAGAAAAGAAAGTCGATCGGCGGGGCGGCCAGTAGAACATTGGTCAGACCCCGAACAGAAAGCCAACTACACCACCGCATGTGAACTGACACGGGAAAGGCGCTCGTACAAGCTGACTCCAAGGGTTCGGTGCGGAGTGGGGCCTGGCCCTACTGGCAGGGCTCCCACTCCGGGACCCTGCACGCCCGGCTGCTGACCAACTCGACCAGGGTGCTCGACCTCAGTTTTCTCCCTGGTGTCGTGGGCCACCGCGGCGGCGTCCGGATCTTTCGCCCTCGCCACGAACCTGCCCCTGCGCACCGTGCTCGCCACAGCAGCGGGCGGGCTGCTCGCGGGCTACGGAGCCCGGCTCGTCTACGGCAACGTCGGCTCCTACTTCGGTGGAATTGCTTTGTTCTCCCTGCACGGGTGGATCTGGGCATTCGCCGTGCTCGCGGTAACCTGGCTCGGGCTCCAGACGCGGAGACTCCTTGGCCTCGGTGTCCCCAAGCGGACCGACTCGGTCTGCTGAGGGACTGCTGTGCGTGCATGCTGGGGCCGCCGGGTAGTCATTCTAGGGAACGAACCGATCACCCGAGGAGGGCCGAATCGTGGACTACGCGCTGTCTCGGACGCTCGACGCCCCGTATGCGGAGGCCGTGCCCAAGGTGAAAGAAGCATTCCAAGCCCATGGTTTCGGCACGCTCACCGAGATCGATGTGCAGACTACGCTGAAGGACAAGCTGGACGAGGACATCGAGCCCTACGTCATCCTGGGCACGTGCAATCCACAGCTGGCGCACCGCGCGCTGGACGCGGAACGCGAGATCGGGCTTCTACTGCCCTGCAACGTCGTGGTCCGCGCCCAGGATAACGGTCGCACCCTGGTCCAAGCACTTGATCCGCAGGTCATGGTGACCGTTCCCGAACGGGAAGAGCTGCGTCCGGTGGCCGACGAAGCAGGGCGCCGCATCCGGGAGGCCCTCGACAGCCTCGGGTAGCCCGCCCATCGCGGCATCGGGAAACGCTTACTCGACGGCTGTCAAATCAAGAGCATGTCACTGCTCGAACAAGATCTCCGCTCGCAGGCGACAGCCCTGATCGACTCCGCCATCCCCGCCGAAACCTGGGAAACAGCCGTCGGCCAACTCCTACGCCCGGTTTGCTGCGCTCATGAGCGACACAGAACCCAGCACCACAGCGTTCCGAGTCCGTCTGGGGCTGACCACATTGGACCTGGTCGGCGAGCGATCCACTAAAGCGCCATCACGCAGTTGAGACAGACGGTCGTCTCCGCTGCGCTCTCCGACGCTTACGCCGCACGCGAAGCACTGAGTAACCAGACGCTCTGTGCCTACCTCACCACTGAACAAAGACACCAACTCGCCGCCGTACTCACCGTCTCAGGCCTCGGTCAACGAACGATGTCCGCAGGCCAGAACCAGGACATCAACACCGCGGTCCACCACGCCGAAGATCATTTGCGGACGCTGAGTAAGCCTCGATGACGGGCATGCGGCCCAGAGGTGTTGTTTAGGGCGAGACAACGAGCGCAACTCCGAATGCCAGTGCCGTCCCGTTGGAGGACAGAGCAGAGTTGCGCAGCCAGCCCGGTTGCGACGTCGGGTCTGCCCAGGGACGTTCCTATAAAGGTCAAGTAGCCAGTGCGAGGTTCTTGAGGTCGGCACGGAGTGTGTAGTAGATCTCGCGTGCGATGTAGCGTTTGAGGCAGCGCATGATGTCCTTTTTGGAGAGTCCTTCGGCGGTGCGGCGGGCCGTGTAGGCGCGGGTGCGGTCGCAGTAGCGCATCCTCACGACAGCGATCATGTGCAGGGCTCGGTTTGCATCGCGGTCTCCGAAGGGGTTGAGCCGGTGCCGCAGTGTCTTGCCTGACGAGGCGGGAATGGGGTCGGACCCGCAGAGGTCGGCGAAAGCGGTTTCGCAGTGCAGTCTCGATGTTCTGGCCCGCGGTGGTGAGCAGCTGGGCCGTGTGGAGTGTGCCGACGCCGAGTAGGGCCAGTGTGCGGGGAGCGCTGCGCTGGACGAGGGAGGCGAGCTTGTTCTCGAGATCCTCGGCCTGGTTGGTCAGCTCCTGGATGCGTCGTGCGAGACTGCGCAGAGCGTATTTGGCGGCATGGACCGGGTCGTGCAACCGGGCAGGGTCGGGACGCCAAGTCAGGCATTGGCGCGCTTTGCCTTCCAGACCGCGGGCAGTGAGGCTCGCGCGAACAGCCTCGGGTGCGGTCAGGAGGATTTCGCTGAGCTGGTTGAGTGCGGCCGTGCGCGCTTTCACGGCACTGCTGCGGACTATGAGCAGCTGCCGGATCGATTCCACGACGCCGGTGGTGTCTTTGGGAGCCGTGGTGCACTCGCCGGCCAGGACCTTGCGGGCGGCCGCTTCGGCGTCGATGGCGTCGGTCTTACCTCGCCGGGATTGGGTATGGATGTGGGGCCGATTGACTTCGACGACGGTGATGCCGCAGGCCTGCAAGTACCGGGTAAGCCCGGCTCCATAGGATCCTGAGCATTCGACCCCGACCTTTTCGAGCCGTCCGTGCTGGTGTAACCACGTGGTCAGCTGCCGATAGCCCTCCGCGGTCGTCGGGAACTCGCTGGCTGCGAGCAGTCGGCCACGGTGGTCGATCACGGCCGCGTGGTGGTGTCGGCGTGGCAGTCCACGCCACCGATGACATCGCTCGTGTCCGTCATGCTGCGGTGTCGCCTTCCTTTTCAAGCGGCGACCCGGGTGCCGGGACGGGCGGACACAACAATGACGAGGCAGCGGGTGGCGCAGGTTCCTATCAGGTCACATCCGTCCGGACCGGTCGCCTGAAACGACTTATCCGGTACGGTACCGGCGCGGGACCGACGCGTCCCTAGAAGGACACCCGGAGGGTCAGTTTAGTTGCAGGTCAGGTCCCGAACCGACGCCTTCCGCCATCATCATTGTTTGGTTGAACACCTTGACCTGCCCCAGAGTCAGAGTGTCAACCGAAACCTGGGCAGACCCAGCTGGGAATGTCGTCGCTGCCGGTTGTAGAAGATGAGGAGAACCAACGGCTCCGCGGCCAACTCGCGCGGACTCACGGAGCTCTGCGCGCGGCCAACACCGGTCACGTCTGGACCGGCCGCGGCAAGGGGTGAGCTCGCTCGTCCCGCACGCTGGTTGCCCAGGTCGCCGGGAGTGTTGCGTAGCCGCGGATAGGGCCGGAGTGAAGCCGCTCCGGCCCTTTGGCGGGGTCGAGTTGCCAGTCGGGGAGCCGGTCGAGCATCTCTGCCAGGGCGACTCGTGACTCGAGCCGCGCCAGTGCCGCACCCAAGCAAAAGTGGATGCCGTGGCCGAAGGCGACCTGTCGTTCAGGCTTGCGGGTGATGTCGAGCCGATCGGGGTCGGCGAACACGCGGTCGTCGCGATTGGCCGAGCCGAACAACAGCAAGACTGTCTCCCCGGCTCGCATGCGGTGACCATGTCGTGTCAGGTCACGAGTGAGGGTGCGCGACAAGCCCTGGGCTGGCGAGTCATAACGCAATAGTTCCTCGACCGCGTCCGGGAGCAAGGCGGTTTCGCTGGCTAGCCGACGGCGCTGGTCTGGGTGTTCGGCAAGGTGCACGGCGGAGTTGCCGAGCAGGTTCGTAGTGGTCTCATGACCAGCCACCAGCAACAGAAGACAAAAGCCCAAAAGTTCGTCATCGCCCAGCCGGTCGCCGTCGACCTCTGCCTGGACCAACGCCGACACCAGGTCTTCCCTCGGGTCGTCGCGGCGCTTCTGGATCACCTCGGAGAAGTACTCATACAGCGCAGCGGCAGCCGCCAAGGAGGCATCGCGCTCCTCGGCCACCATTGGATCTCCCTGCACCATCGAGGATGACCAGGTGCGAAACTGGTCGCGGTCCTCGCGGGGCACCCCCAGCATGTCGGCGATCACCATCGCCGGCAGCGGCCCGGCGAAGTCACGCACCACGTCACCCGAGCCAGCCGGAGAAAGCTCATCCAGCAGCTCGACGGCAAGGCTGCGAATCGTTGGCTCGAGCGCCGCAATCCTGCGCGGGGTGAACGCCCGGCTCACTAGCTTCCGCAACTGTGTGTGACGTGGAGGGTCCATCATGATCATCATCGGCAACAGCGCATCCATAATGTCCGGACCCTGGCCCGCTGCATCCCTCGTAGGGAACACGCCGTTGATCGAAGAGAACACCTCAGGGTGGTTCAAGGCGTCCTCGACGTCGTCATAGCGGCTCAGAACCCAGCATCCACGGGTCTCACACCAGTAGGTTGGATGCTCGTCTCTCAGGCGGCGGTAGATCGGATACGGATCGTCGTGCACGGCTGGGTCAAACGGGTCGTAGAGCTCCACCATGGCTGGGCCTCACCTTCCTGGGCGCCGGGACGGCATTGCACCGCAAGGTTAGACTGCTAGTCTAAAACCTCAGCTCAAACTGCGAAAGGGAGTCACTGTGCGCCGCGTTCCCGCCCAGATCGCCGCCCGCCTGCCAGCGGCTGCCGAACTCTTCGCAGACCGCGGGCTCGAGGACACCAAAGTCGAGGACATCGCCGCCGCGACCGGGGTGCCAAAGGCGACGCTCTACTACTACTTCGCGGGCAAGGAAGAGATCCTGGCGTTCCTCTTCCAAGACACTTTGCAACACATGGCCGACGAGGTCGCCATGGCCGTGCAGGCTCCGGATTCCGCGGCGACCCGATTGACCGCGGTCGTGGACGCCCAGCTGCGAGTGATGGCCGATCAGCCCGCCGTCTGCCAAGCCCTCGTGGGAAACCTCGGCCGGGCCGGCCGCATCCCCGAGATCGCAACCGCCATCACCGATGCCTACTACACGCCGGTGCAACAACTTCTCGACGAGGGCGTACGCGACGGATCACTCCGCCCTACCGAGGACCCAACGACCACAGCGATGGTCCTCTTCGGCGCAGTCACCATCAGTGCCCTCTCATATCTGGCCACCGACCGACCGCTCAGCCCCGAGAGCTTGAGCCCCTCGATCCTCGCCGTGGTCCTAGAAGGGCTCCGCTCTTCAGCAGACCAAGCGATCTGAGTTCGTTACGGACACCTGTCCGCGGCGCAGATGTCCTGTTCGCGCCCTCGCCACGCCGCCCCATACGCTTTTATCGACCAGCATGGCGGTCTCCACGATCGACTCCGCGGTGGCGGTGGTCTCGTCGGCGCCGAACCGTAGCGCGAAGTCGCGGCCATGCCGGTAGGAGACGTAGGCCGCGCCCACGGCCACCAGCAGCGTGCACGCGCACTGCAGGTGCAGCGATCGATCGGGGAGGGGCTTGATGTGGATGGTGTGCTGGTCATCGGTCGTCGATCTGTTCCTCGGACAGACTGCGTCGCCGCATCGGGACGCCGTGGAGGTGCAGGATCGTGCTGACGGTGCGGCGCTCGATGCCGTACTGATCACCCAGCTCGTAGACGGTGGCGCCGGACTTGTAGCCTTCGATCAGTTGCTGCACCTGGTCGTCGGGGAGTCGCCGGGTGCGGCCGGGCTTTGCCCGCTTCGGTGTCGGTTAGGACGGTGTAGCCAGGTCCGGCAGCTTCATTTGCAGTGTTTCCAGGGCGCTGACCTGGTCCTTTGTGTTCGAGTAAGCTCCCCCAGCCTCCAGCCTGGCGAGGCATGCAACCTGGTTCAGGCCCGATTGGCGACGGCGGGGCCGTTTTGGCGAGAAGGAGGCTGCTGGAGGGGAGTCAAGGTGCCTCGTGCGAGGTTTCCGAGACCACTCGGACCTAATCAGCTTTCCCGGCGGATAGGGAGCACAGTTGGACGAAAGGGTCATGGCCTGCGATAACACGGGGACGTCAGATCAGTCCTGGTAAACTCCTTTACTGCGCTGGTTAGACTTCACATCGACCTGGGAAAATGGGCTTGAGCATGCCGGTGAGTTCCCACTTGACTGGCAGTTTCGGCGCCACCATGAACATCTTCGCCGCGTGAGCGGTGGTCACACCGTCCTCGACGATCCAACGAGCTAGCCGCAGCGGCCCCTAGGTGGGTTTATGACGTGGACAGAGCCGGTGCTAGCAACCTCTCGCCCAGTGCCTGGTTTCCGGGTCGCTAGCTGCGACGGATGTAGCGGTGGTTCGGTTTAAGCTGATTCGCAGGCCCTGCGGGCCACTTGGAGTGAGTACCTCTGAGCCGAGGTCGTCCACGATGGTCGGGGGTGGAGCAGTTGCGGCGCAACCGAGTTCGGGAGGTGTCAACTCCGTATGCCTGCCGGTTGGATCCGCGTGACCTCGCTGCTGCGGAGAAGATTGCCGATTCCGCTCCTGCGTTGACCAGTGAGGCGGCTGCTGTGCTGGTTGCTCTCCTTGGCAGTCCCAAGCGGTCGGCAGCTTGTCGGGCACATCGCCGTCGGTCCGGTGGGTCTGCCCAGGGTTTGGTTGATACCTGATGTGTGAGGCTTCGGCCTCGCTTGGAAGGATGTCTGTCGTGCCCAAGCCTTATCCGCAGGAGTTTCGTGATGACCTGGTCGCTGTGGCGCGTCGTGGCGAGGCTCCGTTGAAGCAGGTCGCCAGCGATTTCGGGATCTCGACCGGTTGCCTGGGCCAACTGGATGCGTGCTGCCGAGGTCGCCGAGGTGACGGGGTGCCCTTCACGGCCGACTCGGGAAGGGGAAGTTCCCGCAAGTTGTTTACCGCGGGGCTATTTTCTTGCGGTCCTACGATCGTTTGTCCGTCTGCGCCACATCAACACGAAAAGCACCTCAAGTGCTGCCTTGCGACGTGCGGGTTTCTTGGTGAATATGGCTACCGTTGCCGCTAGTGCGATCAATGTTAAATAGATCGCTCCCGCAATTCCCGATATTCCCGGCATGGCGGTGATGGAAACGGGGGTCATTGCGAATCCTCGTTGTGCCTCAGGTTGCCTGCTCTCCCTGTTGAGGCACCTCCGCTCATCTGTTCTTTCTTCCAGAGTGTGAGCAGGCTGTCGGGGAATTCTTCCGGATTCGAGTCAACGTTTTTGTGGCAGGCTGGACACAAAAGAAGAATGTTGTCGTCTGTGTCCGAAAACGCATTCGGGATTGTTGGGTCGTGGCGAGGGCCAGAGGGTGATGCTGAATAGATGTGAGCGTAGCGGAAATTGATGATCGTGGTGCTTGCGTCAATGTACCTGTAAGTGGGCTCCGTGCACTCAGGATTTGCGCACTTGCTTGCTGTTGGAAACGGACGTTTTGCTGTTCGTCGCGGAACTGATTGAGCTGCCTGAAGGGCTTGCCGGTACGAACAGCCGTATTGTGCCTGATACGCCCTCGCTGCGCGCTTCCGCGCTTGGTTTACCTTCCGCTTCGGGGAGGAGTCACCCATGATCGCCTCCACGGGAGCCCACGCCACCCGCACGAGGTCGGGTAACCGGCGCTGCCGTCAGCGACGACTTGTCCTCATCGTCACCAGCTGCGTGGGAGCCAGGTGACTCGGAAGGGGCCCGCGTTCTGCCCGCTCTCGATTATAGCGAAGAGCGCGAACGGCTTCGATCAGCGGGTTGGTCGTTCTGAAAAGTTGCAGGTCAGAAGATGGATGACGGCTTCCCATGTATCTACGGGCCGTCGTCAACCGTGCCTGTGGCATTGTCGATGGTGGACTGGCCGGGTGTGGTTCGGATATGTCGGCGACTCTGCGTGCCCTAATTAACTCACGAGCCGAGACGGTTGGTTGAAATCGATGTCAACGGTGTCGCTCATCAGAGCCCATCGACCCCGCCGATTGGCTTGCAGTGTGACTGTGCAGAGCGCGGCCACAGTTGCTCGCTGCACATCGAGCGTTTGATCAAGAAAGCGCTGTCCAGCGTCGTCGGCGTCGAACAAGTATGTCAGCTGATCAGTACGTCCTAGCGATGCCAGTTCGGAGTTGACTTCCGCCATCCGGCTTTCCAAATGGTCAGTTGCTGTCCTGACTTGACCTGCGGTCAGCGCCCCAGTGGCATATTCCACGCCGAGCGAATCAAGGCGTTTCCGCAACCCGTGAGCCTCAGTGCGCAACTCGGCTGCCCGTGATTTCTGCCCAGTTTCCGCCAATAGTTCTGCGACGTCATCGCGCCGCAGCCGCTCGGCTACGGTGGTCAATACGAATGCATCTACCTTGTCGGCGTGTCGCGAGTTGTGGCCTGTTGCGCGGCACCGGTAGACCCGGCCGTCATCCCGGTAGTTCACTCGCATATCGGACTCGTTGCACACACCGCACCGGTAAAGCCCGCCGCCCATCCACCGCCGTGCCGTGCCGTGGTTCTGACGGCGCTTCGGATCGCTCAAGAAATGAACGGCCGCCTGCCATGTCTCTTCGGAAACGATCGGCTCCCAGGCCGTCTCGACATTGAGTCGTTCGCCCTTGTAGAAACGGATGCCCGCGTTGCGGGGATTGAGCAGCATGGCGCGGACCTCGGTGCGGGTGAACTTCCCCCCGCGGGTCGTGCGGAATCCTTGATTGTCGAGTTCGCGGGCCAGCGACACGAGCGTCTTCCCCGCGAACAGCCCGTCATACGTGGCGAGCACTGCCGCCCGCTCCCGCTCGATCTCGTCCTCGGGCACGGTGATGCGTTCGCGGCCGAGTGGGGTGTCGATCCAGTGTCGGCGCGGGTGGCCGAACGCACCCCGCGTCGGCGGTCTGCCGGCCGTCGCCGCCGCGGCCGCGTCGCGTGCGATCCGGCTGGACTGCTTCCCCGACTCGTACTCGGAGTCGACCGCGTCCTCAAGCAGTGAACGCCGGTCGCGAGGATTCCGGGGGTTGTAGGTGCGGCCGTGAGTGGTGACGTGGACGAACTTGCCGCGTTCCTCCAACAGGTCGCACAGCAGAACCCACTCTCCGACGCGGCGGGAGCCGCGCGAGGACTCCCAGATGATCAGAGCGTCGGCGCTGAAAGTGCCCGATTCAAGATCGGCGATGAGCTGGTCGTACCCCTCGCGCGCCTTCTTCGTGTACCGGGAAGCTGAGATGGACCGGTCTTCGTACGCTTCGCCGAGCGTCCATCCGTTGCGGTCAGCGGCGGCCACGTTGTCGGAGTGCTGTTCCTGGTTGGACTTGCCGCGGCCAGAGCGGTCCTGCGAAACGCGCAGGTACTCGCGTGCTGTCCGGATCTCGCTGACATCCATAGCTAAACATGGTACTTGGCGACAGTACGGATGCGTCTACTGCTTCGCGCGGCGCACGCACACCTACCTGGACCTGGATTCCGGGCGCGATTTCGACAGCAAGATCGTGGTGAAGGTGAATGCGCCGGCGTTGTTGCGCAGGGAGTTGGCGAGTCCGCGGTGGGCGGGTGAGTCGATCGCGATGGGCACCAACACCGATCCGTACCAGCGGGCGGAGGGGCGCTACCGGTTGATGCCGGAGATCATCGCCGCGCTGCGGGATCGGGCGAATCCGTTCTCGATCCTGACCAAGGGCACGTTGATCCTGCGTGACCTCGACCTGATCGTGCAGGCCGCGCAGCGGACCAGGGTGTCGGTGGCGACGTCGATCGGGTCGGTGGATGAGGCGTTGTGGCGGGAGGTGGAGCCAGGAACACCGTCGCCGCTGCGGCGGCTGGACGTGGTGCGTCGGCTCGCCGGGGCGGGCGTCGGTTGTTCGGTGTTGATGGCGCCGATCCTGCCGGGGCTCAGCGATGCGCCGGAGCAGATCGATGCGACGGTGGGGGCGATCGCCGAGGCGGGCGCGGTGAGCGTGACGCCCATCGTCCTGCACCTGCGCTCTGGGGCGCGCGAGTGGTTTCACGAGTGGTTGAGCGCCCGGCGGCCGGACCTGCTGCCTCTCTACGAACGTCTCTACCGAAATGGCGCCTACACGCCGAAGTCCTACCAGCGGCAGGTCGTCGACCTGGTGGAGCGGGCCAAGGAGCGTCACGGAATGACGCGCCACCAGCAAAGACCGGAGAACTTCCGAACGCAGCAGGAGAATCCCTTGCAGTCCGATGCCGATCGGGAGAGAGCGCGCCAGCTTGCCCTGCTGTGATGCCGGGTGGTGAGGCCACGATGGCAGGTTTTGACCCGCACCGAAGGCGATTTGTTGTCGATTGGCCAGAAGTCTTCAGCGCGGCGTCCCGGTCACGCGATCACCCGGTGCGGAAGAGGGAAATCGCCGCAGGGGCTCGGACACCGCAGGCTCGCGCCGCGTCCGACACGAGGTCAGTCGTGAACCCGGCCATGTCCAGTGACCATTCCGGCACGCGGCAACTGAGGTGCACCTCCGTGACGTCCTCGCCCAATAGCCACCGCCCGTGAAACATCTCGGAATCGGGGAGCCCCGAGGCCGGTGCATCCGGGGCCTCGACAGCGACCGTGGACAGCGACCGGGCTTCCATCTCGGAAGCAAGACCGGCCGGGTCGATTTCTCCGTTCGCCGGCGTGCGCACGGAGATGCCGACTGCCTCCGGCTGCCCGTGCTCGACCATGGTGAACCACTGGTGTGAGGTGGCGAAGTGCTCGTTGTCGAGGATGTCTGCGCCCAGCGGGAGCACTGCGTGGACACCGCGCAGCTCAAACCGACCGATCCTGCTCAAGACGTCACCCAAGCACGTCATCGCTTGCCAGACGGGCACTCGCCCGCGTTCGTCCAGGAGCCCGGCCTGCATCCAGGCCGCTTCACGCACCTCGCCGTCCTGAGTCCAGTCGCCCCCCGCTTCGTGTTGGTGCCAACGGACTCCGGCATCTGCCCGCACCCCGAACTCCGCCAGCCCCAGCGCGACACTGCGCTGGACCAACAGACCGTACACGTCCTCGAATTCGCCAAGCTCCCACTACCTCACCACCGACGGACGCAATTTCAGACGCCCGTGCAAACCGGTGATGAAAGCCGGGTAGTTGCCAAGCGTCTTCGATGTCGTCATGGATGGCATGGTAGCGGCCTCTCGTGGGTAATGAGGACGTTCGAATCGTCCACGACGACGCTCAGCGCTTTTCGTGCGGTCATGTTTGCGTCGACTCTCATTCTTGACTCCGGACTTTCGTCGACTACCCCAAAAGAGAGACAGAGGTCCACGCCAACCAGGTATCTCGATTTTCAGCGCCCCCTGCAAAGATAGGCTCTCAGGGGGAGTTCATGAGTGGTCCCTATTCCGCGAATTTCCATTACCATTTTTCACGCTTCAACAAGGTAAGTGCGCGAAGACACCACAGGGCGCGGTCGACGGAGTCTCTTCGCACCATCTCCTACTTGCCCTCCCTGCGAAAGCGTCCGGCAATACACCGTCGCCGCTGCGGCGGTTGGACGCGGTGCGGCGGTTTGCGGAGGTGGGTATCGGTTGTTCGGTGTTGATGGCGCCGATCCTGCCGGGGCTCAGTGATGCGCCGGAGCAGACCCGTTCACGGCGCGGCGAACGCGGGCGCCGCGTGCTCGTCAATAGACTTCTCCCGGGAGGGACGGCATGACCATTACCACCGTGTTCGCCGGCGTTGCGAACGTCCTCGTCACCGACGGCTCGTCGTCGGTTCTCGTCGACGGGTTCTTCTCGCGGCCGTCGTTGCCGCGAATGCTCGCCGGACGAGTCCGACCGTCCCGTTCGCGGATCGACGAGGCGCTGGCCCGGCTCGAGGTCGACCGGCTCGACGCCGTACTCGTCTCGCACTCGCACTTCGACCACGCGCTGGACGCCCCAGTCGTCGCAGAACTGACCGGGGCGGAACTCGTCGGCACACCCTCCACGCGGATGATCGCGCGTGGCTACGGCCTCGAGCGGGTCCCGTTCCGCGAGCTGCGCGACGGCGAGCCCTTCACGGCCGGCGCCTTCACGGTAACGCCCGTGCACGCGCTGCACAGCGAAGGCGACCGCTTCCCGGGTGAGATCAACGAGCCTGTCACGCTTCCGGCGAAATTGAAGGACTTCCGGACGGGTGGCTGTACGTCCTTCCACATCGCGCACCCGGATGGCACGGTCTTCGTTCACCCGACGGCGAACTTCATCCCAGGCGCACTTGCGGAGTACTCGGCCGACGTCGCGTACGTCGGCGGCGGCACCGCAGGCGTGAAGCCCGTGTCTTGGATCGAGGACTACTGGCGCGAGACCATCGGAGCGCTTTCGCCCTCGGTGGTCCGCCCGGTGCATTGGGACGCTTTCTGGCGGCCGTTGTCGAGGCCCCTGCGACCGCTGCCGAAGCGGGTCGACCGACTCGACGTGACGATGCGGGAGTTCACCCGGCTCGCCGGAGCGGACGTCGACCTGGCCCTACCGGAGCTGTGGCAACGCGAGACACTCCGGCGGTGATCCCACCGATCAGCTGATCGAGCATCAGTCCCCACCGTCAAGCTCGACGGCTGTCTCCTCACGGATCCGCCTCTTGCGGACCTTCCCGGTCACCGTCATCGGCAACTGGTGCGTCCGCAGTGACCGGAGAACTTCCGCGAGCGGCAGCGCGACCCGCCGCGGTCCGAGGCGGAAGCGGATCGGGAACGTCGGCTCGCGCTGCTGTGAGGGGTGGGCGCTGCGGGGGGACGTCTCGCGAGGGCCCAGGTTGCCCGCTTGTTGGTGATGTCACTCGTGCTGGGCCGCAGGCATCCTCGACCGCCGACTCGCGTCTTCATGGTCGAGGACACCCCATCGATCAGGAGGCATTCATGGCCATCACGTCGAAGTTCCCGCGCGTCGTCACCGCCACCGCGCTCAGCGGTCTGCTCGGTGCGGGTGCGCTGCTCGCGGCGGGCGCGGCGAACGCTGCGCCCGACGAGTACCCCTTCTGCGTTCCCGGCGATCTGAACGCCTCGGTGGCCGAGATCCCGTCGCCGAACGGCGAGCGGCTCTTCGCCATCGAACTCGCGGCGAAGCCTGGCGTGTCGTGCCAGGTCGAGGGTGCGCCGTCGGGCCTGACGTTCTTCAACCGCGACGCGGTGCAGGACGTGCCGGTGATCGCCCCAGACCCGGGTTCGGCGCAGCCCCACACGATCGACGAGCAGCACCCCGGCGTCGCCTACGTCGCGGCACCGGCCGCGTCGCCCCAGCCGCTCCCCGTCTCGTCGGTCACGTTCACCCTGCCCACCGGTGGCGGGATCAGCGCCGACTGGCCGAGCGCGATCGACGGCCCGGTGCGCCTCGGCAACATCGGGCCCGGGGTGAGCTGATTCGCGCGGCGTCCCCTCCGCGTGGGCTCGGTGCTCGCCTCCCGTGTGCGCATAGGGTGGGTGCGAGGAGGTGGCCATGGAGGGGACGCGTCCCACCATCGCGGACGTGGCGCGCGCCGCCGGGGTGTCCCGGACGACGGTGTCGCACGCGCTCAACGGCGTGGGCAAGGTCGATCCCCGCACGCGGGAACGGGTCGCGCAGGCCGCCGCCGAGCTCGGCTACCGGCCCAGCCTGCGAGCGCAGCGGCTCCGTCGCGGTGAGTCGCGGACGATCGGGCTGGTGTCCTCGATGCCCGTCGCGGTCGCCGGTGGGCCCTCCCGGCTCGGCTTCTTCATGGAGGCCGCCGCGGCGGCGGCCGAAACCGCGCTGCTGCACGGCTTCGCGCTCGTGCTGGTCCCGCCGGTGGAAGCGGACCCACCGCTGAACACGCTCGACGTCGACGGTGCGATCGTCGTCGAGCCGGGCGAGGCCGACGTGACGACGAATCAGCTTCGAGCGCGCGGGCTTCCGATCGTGGCGCTGGGACGCCACCCCGGGGCCGACGTGCCGCACGTCGACCTGCACGCCGCAGCGGTCGGTCGCCTGCTCCTGGAGCACCTGCGGGAGCAGGGTGCGCAGCGGATCGCGCTGATGATCGGCACCGGCCGCCGTCACTCCTACGTGGACGTGGAGCGGACCTACCGGGAATTCGCGGCGGAACAGGGCCTTCGGCCGCTGGTCGTCACGGCGGACGAAGGCGGCGGTGAGGACGCCGGCTACCAGTCCTGCCTGAAAGTCCTGGAACAGGATCCGGATGTCGACGCCGTCTGCGCGATGGTGGACGCGTTCGCGGTCGGAGCGGTGCGCGCGCTGACCGACCGCGGACGCCGCGTCCCCGACGACGTGCTCGTCGCCACCCGCTACGACGGCCTGCGGGCCCGCACCTGCGAGCCACCGCTCACCGCGGTTGACCTCCACCTCGGCGACGCCGCCGCCCAGGCCGTCGAGCTGCTCATCGCCAGGCTCCGCCGCGACACAGAGAAGACCGAAGCCTCGGTCCCGGCACCGGTTCTCGTCCCGCGCAGGTCGTCGCTGCGGTGATCGGTTTTTTGGGGGGGCCTTGCAGTATCACCTTGCTTGGCGGTGCGGGTAGCGGAACCTCACACGCCGTCTGGACTCTGTGCGCCACTCCTTTTGTATGCCAATACACGGCGTCGCGGCGTACTCACCCAGACGACGTGTGAGAACCCGCGGCGGTGCGGGCTGAGTCCCACACCTGAGGCAACGGCTTCGCGGCGAATTCTGCAAGGACTCCTCAGCCCGCGATGAGCAGGACCACGCCGGAGACGATCGCGAAGATCTGCACGAGCAGGCGCATCACGCGGTCGTTGAGGCGGTGGTGGACGAAGCGGCTCAGCACGGCTCCCACCGCCACGGCCGGGAGCAGGACCGCCGCCATTCCCAGTGCGTGCGGGGTGATCTTGCCCGTGACCAGGAGGACCACCAGCGAGATCACCTCACCGGCGATGAAGCAGACCGCGACCGTCGAGCGCAGGACCGCGGCCGGGTGGTGCTGGTAGACCAGCGCGAGCGGCGGCCCGCCGACCCCGGTCGCCGTCTCCGTCACTCCCGTGATCGCCCCCGCGGCGACGAACGCGCCGCGCCCCGGCTTGAGCGATGGTGCGAGCAGGGTGACCACCGCGGCCAGCACCGTCGACGCGCCGACGACGAGGTTGAGCTGCGCCAGCGGCACGGCGACGAGCACCCAAAGCCCGCCGAAGGTGCCTGCGAACCGGCCCGCGGTGATCCACTTGGCGCCGCGCCAGTCGAGCTCACCGCGCTCGCGGCCGGCGACGTAGAGGTTGAGCGGGATCATCAGCGCCAGCAGGAAGACGGGCAGCAGCGCGGGTTCCACGAGTCCCACCACCGGGGCGACGATCAGCGCGAACCCGACCCCCGTGCTGCCCTGCACGAACGCGGCGACGGCCACGACCAGGGCAGTGACGGCCAGCAGCGCGGGGCTCACGCGCGCACCTCCGTCGACCGCGGGTGCACGCGGTGCAGCGGTGCGGCCGCCACCACCTCGCGGGCCAGCTCCTCGCCGCGCTCCAGGAGCTCCCGCCCGTCCCAGTCGACCGGCCAGCCGCGCCAGAGCCGGAGCCGGCCACCGACGAAGACCGCCGTGATCTGGTCGCGGTTGGCCAACCGGACCAGCTCCCACGGCAGGTCCCACGACGGGCGCAGTTCGGGGACGTCCAGGTCCACGAGCAGGAAGTCGGCCAGGCAACCGGTTTCGATCCGGCCGAGCCGGTCGAGCCCGACGGCGTCACCGGAGATGGCGTGCTGCAACCAGGTCCAGCCCCCGCCGCACGAGGAATCCCCGGTGACCAGTCCCGAGGTGATCCGCTGCGCGAACTCGGCGGCGTCCACCAGCCGGAACCCGTCGCCGCGCGTGCCGTCGGTGCCGAGCCCGAAGCGCACGCCGAGCGCGGAGAACGTCGTCGCGGGGGCCACCGCGTTGCCCTTCCACGCGCTGGCCACCGGGTTGTAGCTGACGGCCGTTCCGGTCTCGGCCAGCAGCCGGATCTCGCCCGGGGTCAGCAGGGTCGCGTGCGCGCCGAGGGTCTGCGGTCCCAGCGCGCCGATCGCCTCCAGGTGCTCCAACGGCCGGAGCCCGTGCTGTTCCAACGATCTCTCCACGGAAGCGAGGTGTTCGTTGACGTGGATCTGGAGGACCGCGGCCGAATCACGGCACAGCTGTGCGAGTTCTCGCAGCACGTCATCCGGCACGTGGCCCGGGGTCGGGATCGCCAGCGACGGGTGCAGCAGCGGCGAGTCCCAGCGGTTCAGGTGCCGGTCAGCCGACTCCGGATCCTCGCACACGGCGCCGAGGACGCAGCGCAGTCCGGCCTCGTCGATCCCCTGCGCGACGCTCGCGAGGTCGACGGGCGCCCGGGTTCCCGCCTCCGCGACCGTGGTGAACCCGCCGCGGAGCGATTCGAACGCGGCCAGCTTCGCCGCCACGTGAGCGGATTCGGAGGTGAGTTGCCGTTCGAGCGGCACCCAGATCCGACGGAAGATCTCCGAGGGCTCACCGAAGGCGAGCGCCTTGCCGAAGGTCTGGGTGAGGTGGTGGTGCGCGTCCACGAAACCGGGCATGAGCAGGTGCCCGTCCAGGTGGACGGGACGCAGTCCGGGGTGGGCGTCGGCCACGGCGTCGGCCTGCCCGACCATCCCGAACTCGCCGTGGGAGACGACGGCGGCCCACCCGCGCACCGGTCCGCCTGGCAGCAGCAGGATCTCGGGGAGCAGCAGGAACTCGTCGTCGTCGAAGTCGTCAGGCCGCAACGGTGTCCTCACTTCGTTCGGTCTTGCTGAGGTGGTGGAACAGCGCGTGGAGCACCGCGGCGCTCGCCGCGCCGACGGCGACTCCGCTCTCCAGCAGGATGCTCGCGGTGGACGGCAGCCTGTCGTAGATTCCCGGTACCAGGACGGGGATCAGCCCGAGCCCGAGCGGCACCGCGACGACCAGCAGGTTCCGGTGGTCGGACAGGTCGTAGTCACGCAGCATCTGCACGCCCATCACGGCGATCACGCCGAACACGACGACCGCCGTGCCGCCGACCACCGAGGGCGGGATGGCGTCGATCAGGCGCACGAACGGTGAGAACAGCCCGATCACGATGAGCACCAGTCCGGCGATGACCGTGACGAACCTGCTGCGCACACCGGTCATCCGGACGATGCCGATGTTCTCGCCGCTGGTGACCATGAGCGAGGTGCCGAAGAGCCCGCCGATGAGCGAGATCAGGCCGTCGCCGCGGATGGTGCGCGGAGCGTCGCGCCGCACGTCGATGTCCTTGCCCACGGCCTCGGCGTTGAGCACGGTCTGCCCGGCGGCTTCGGCCATCGACGCGAGCGCGAAGATGAGCAGCGGGAGCGCGGCGAGGACGTCGAACTCGGGTGGCCCGAACGGGAATGGTTCCGGCAGCGTCACGAGTTCGGAGCCGAACCCGTCGAAGCGCAGCTCCCCGAGCGCGGCGGCCAGCGCGGTGCCCGCGACGAGGCCGAGCACGACGGCGAGCTGCCGCGCCATGCCGCGCAGGAACCGGTGCAGCAGCACCGTGAAGGCGATGGTCGCCAACCCGATCAGCAGGTGCCGGGGATCGCCGAAACCGGGGCTGCTGGGCTTTCCGGTGATGAGCTCGGCCCCGGACTTGATCAGCGTGACGCCGACCAGGACGATCATCGTCCCGATCACGATGCCGGGGAAGAACCGCAGCAGGCGGCTGAACAGCGGCAGCGCCAGGAAGTAGAAGGCGCCGGTGAGGATCACAGCGCCGACGGCGGTCCGGACGCCGTGCTCCTGTGCGATCGCCAGGAACAGGATCACCGGGGCGCCGCCGGGCAGCATCACGAAAGGCAGCCGCGCGCCGATGCGCCACGGGCCGAACGATTGCAGCAGCGTGCCGATCCCGGCCAGCACGAACGTCGCCGAGAGCAATCGGAGGGTGAGGTCGGGAGACAGATCGAGGGTCTTGGCGACCAGGAAGACGCTGGAGATCGGTGCGGCGGCCATGACCAGCACGTGCTGCAGACCGAAGGGGACGAGACGGGACAGCGGGCGGAATTCGTCGACCGGATGTCTGGGCACTTCGATCCTCCGTTCCCGGGAGGTCGGGCGAACGGGATGGGGCGGTGCTGCCGGCCCCGCGGGGTGCCGGATGACGCCCTGCCGACGCGTGCGCGTCTCGCCGAATCACCAGGGCCAAATCGATTTGGCCGGAAGTATTCAGCCCACCCCGATCCGTGTCAACCCCGCAGATCTCGCTCCGCGTGCGGACGTGTCATCACGACGTCTGCGGTGGTTTCAGCGTCGAGAGATGCTCTAGTGCGCGTTGTCCAGGAGTTCGCGGAGGTCCGCTGCTCCGGGCAGGATCCGGGTGGGGGTGTGCTGCTCCAGTTCGGCCCGGGTCTGGCCTCCGGTGAGGACGCCGATCACGTGGCCCGCGCCGGCGGCGTGGCCCGCCTGGACGTCGAGGACCGTGTCACCTGCGGTGAGGACCTGGGCGGGGTCGGCGATTCCGGTCAGCTCCATCGCGCGGTGGATCATGTCCGGGGCCGGGCGACCGGCGCGGACCTCGCTCGCGCAGACCACCGCGTCCAGCTGCTCGCCGAGCTTCCAGTCCACTTCGGACAGGATGATGCCGGTGATGCGCCGGTCGAACCCGGTGGTCAGCGCGACTCGGATGCCCGATTCTCGCAGAGCCGCAAGGGTTTCCGGCACTCCCGGGAACGGCTTCGGTGGGGTGCCGGCGTAGGACTCGCTCAGGCGGGTCACGAAGCGGTCGTGCAGCTGCTCCACCGCGTCGGGGTCACCGGTGAGGGCGGCCAGAGCCGCTCGCTTGTCCGCCCCCATCCAGCGGCGCACGTCGGCGTCCGGGGCAGGAGTGCCGTGCTCGGCGACGACCTCGGCGAGCACCCGGTAGACCGCACCTCCCTCGTCGATGGTGGTACCTGCGATGTCCAGTGCGACCAGCGCGATCACGATGTGCTCCCGAGAAGACGGCGGATGAGGGCGGAGAGCTGGTCCACCACGACGATCAGCACCAGCACCACCAGGATGTGGGTGAGCATCTCGTCGAACTGGAACAGCTGGATCGCCTGGTTGATCAGGAAGCCGATGCCACCCGCGCCGACCAGTCCCAGCACCAGCGAGGACCGCACGTTGACGTCGAACCGGTACAGCAGCAACCCGACCATCTGCGGTGTCACCACCGGCAGCAGCGCGTGCAGGGCGACCTGGACGCGACCCGCACCGGCCGAGCGGAGCGCCTGCGCAGGACCGGGATCGGCCTCCTCCAGCGTCTCCGCCCACAACTTGCCCATGACGCCGACGTTGTGGAACACCAGCGCCAGCACGCCGGGGAACGGGCCGAGCCCGACGGCCGTGACGAAGATCAGCGCGAACACCACGTCCGGCACCGCGCGCAGGAACGACAGCAGTCCCCGGGCCGCCTGGTAGATCCAGCCGGGTGCGGTCCCGCGCGTCGCCAGCAGCGCCAGCACCAGCGAACCGGGGATGGACAGCGTGGTGCCCAGCAGACCGATCCAGAGGGTGACCACGGCGGCCGACGCGCTCTCGGCTAGGACGTCGGAACCCAGCTCGGGCGGGATGGCCTCCGACAGGAACTCGCCCATGCCGGTGGCGCCCTCGACGAGCGCGGACACCGAGATCTCGGTGGCGTTCCAGGCCATCACGTGGGCGGCGAGCACCAGCGCCGCGACGATCCAGCCGACGATCCGGAGCCGGGTGCGCGGTGGTTTCGGCGGCACGGCTCGACGTGCGGGTCCTTGCACGGCGGTGGTCACGAGGAGGTCTCCAGCAGGGCGTGCGGGTACAGGGAATCGACGGGCTGGGCGGGATCGCCGTCGAGGACGACCGAGCCGTCGCGCAATCCGACGACGCGGTCGGCGTAGCAGCGGGCGAGGTCCGGCTGGTGCAGGACGGCGAGCACGGCCAACCGCTCGGTGTGGGCGAGTTCGGCCAGCAGTTCCAGCACCTGCTCGGCGGCGGCCGGGTCCAGCGCGGACACCGGTTCGTCGGCCAGCACCACCGGTGCTCGCTGGCACAGCGCGCGGGCGATGGCGACGCGCTGCTGCTGCCCGCCGGACAGGCCCGCGGCGCGGTCGTGCGCGCGATCGGCGAGCCCGACCCGGTCCAGGCAGGCCATCGCCTCCTCGCGCACCGCGCGCGGGAACAGGCCGGGTGCCAGCGAGCGGTGCAGCGGGAGCCTGCCCAGCGCGCCGGCGCAGACGTTGTCCAGCGCGGTGCGCCTGCCCACGAGGTGAATCCGCTGGAACACCAAGGCGATGTCCAGCGGTCCCCGGCGTCGCCCGTCGACGGTGACGGTGCCGTCGGAGGCGACGAGCCCGGCCGCCGCGCGCAGCATCGTGGACTTGCCGGACCCGTTGGCACCGAGCACGGCCAGCAGCTCGCCCGATGCGACGGTCACGTCGACCTGGTGCAGGACCTCGCGGGATCCGTAGTGGACGGTCAGTCCGGTGGCGGAGAGCATCAGGCGTCGCCTTCGGTGAGGTGGAGGGCCGCGGCCAGGTCGAACAGCGGTTGGTAGGTGGAGCGGTCGACGGGCACCAGCGGCCCGGGCGGGGAGACGTCCAGCAGCGCACCGATCTCGCCGACGGTGGCCGGGTCCAGGTTCAGCAGCGCGTCCCGCACGGCCTGCTTGAACGCCGGGTCCATGTCGCCGCGCACGGTGATCGGGTCGTTCGGGATCGGCGGCGAGCTCCAGATCCGGCGGTGCGCCGCGGGATCGAAGGTGCCGGTCGCGGTGGCGCTGGCCAGCTGCTGCGAGTTGATCTCGGCGGCGTCCACGGCCCCGTTGGTCAGCGCCAGCAGCGCCTCGGGGTGACCACCGGCGTAGTCGATCTTCACGTCCTTCTCCGGGATCCGCGCATCGGCCAACGCCTTGCGCGGCAAGGCGTCTCCCGAAGTGGAACCGGTGGCGCCCAGCGCGAGGGACCGGTCGCGCAGCTGCTCGACCGAGGTGATGTCGGAGTGCGCGGGAACCCAGATCCCCGCGGTGTAGGTGGACAGCGTGCCGTTGGCGTCGGCGAAGGACGCCACCGCTTCGGCTTCGGCGCGCTGGCTGGCGAACACGTAGCCCAGCGGGCCGAAGATCGCGATGTCGAGCTTGCCGTTCTGCATGGCCAGGACCTCGGCCGAGTACTGCTGGGTCACCTGGACTTCCACCGGGCAGCGCAGCGACTTCGACAGGGCGCCCCCGAGCTTCTGGGCCGCGGGGGTGAGCCTGGCGGGGTCCTCGAAGGGTTCGACGCCGAAGCGGATCTTGCCGTCCGGGCAGGTCGGCGACTCGGCGGCGGTGTCGCCGCCACCGCAGGCGGTCAGTGCCAGGACCGTGCCGGTCACGAGGGCGAGCGCGATCTGACGGGGCAACGAGCGGCGCAGGGACATCAGGGCTCCAGGTTCTAGAGGAGGGAGTCGATGACGGAGGGAGCGAGCCCGAAAGCGGTGGTCATACCGATTCCGGAGGTCACGGCGACGGCGGTGACGCCGGGGGAGAGGCGGGCGCGGAGGAATTCGCCCTCGGCCGAGGCGTAGACGCCCTGCCAGCGGCGCACCACGGCGAGGTCGTCGCGGCCGAGCAGCGCGCGGGTCTCGGCGAGCAGGAGCCGGTCGAACTCCTCCGACGACCACGGTTCGGGTGTGCGGGCGTAGGCGTGGGTGTCGCCGACGACGAGGTCGCCGTCCGGCAGCTGGGTGAGCATGTGGTTGACCGACGCCTCCAGCAGTTCCGGGCGCTGGAGGCTCAACCGGTCGCGCAGCGCTCGGGCACCCCCGGTCCCGGCCAGCGCCGGGTAGCGCAGCATCGAGGTGCCGGTCAGCAGCGCCGGGTCCAGGCGCAGGCCGGGTGCCCGCACCTGCAGCATCTGCAGGACGCACCGGCGCATCCCTGCGGATTTCGCGGCCTCCGGGAAGATCCGGTCGAGGTCGTGACCGGCGCACACCACGACGCGATCACCGCGCACCGGGCCCCTGCCGGTGCGCACGAGGCCGTCTTCGACGCCGAGCACCGGGGTGGACCACAGGAACCGGACCCCGGGCTGCGCGGCGAGCCAGTCGGCGATCGCCGCGGCGGCGCGACGCTGGTCGACGCGCAGGTCGCGGGCGAGCAGCGCGCCGCCTTCCAGTCCGTCGGCCGAAACCGGTCCGGCGGAAGCGGTTTCGGTGGCGGTGAGCAACCGGACCTGGTCCGGCCCTCGGCTGGCGGCGAGCTCGTCCAGCGCGGCGGACTCCTCGGCCGACCGGGCGACCACCACCGTGCCGCACTCGGAGACCTCGAAACCCGCCTCACGGCCGAGCCGCAGCCAGGTCGTCCGGGCCCGCTCGGCGAAGCGCAGGGCCTCGCCCTCCTGGGCGGTGATGCAGGCGTGCCCGAAGTTGCGGACGGAGGCTCCGACGGCGCGCTCGTCGCGTTCGACGACCGTGACCGACATGCCGCGTTCGACGGCGTCCACGGCGTGCGCGAGACCGACGATCCCGGCACCGACGACCACCAGGTCGGGAGAACTGCTCGACATGCTCACGGCGCTCACGGTGTCAGCGGACGTCGGAGCAGGTCAATGACTTGTATGTACAAGTAATCCGCTGTTCAACCAGGCATTTCCGGTCGTCCATCTCCGCGCGGCCTGAGCTTGTATAGTCCAGTTCGTGACGACTCCACTGCACCGCGCACTGGCGGGAGAACTGCGGCAGCGCATCCGGTCGGGGGACATCGCGGTGGGCGAGTCCCTGCCCTCGGAATCCCAGCTTTGCCAGGAGTTCTCGGTCTCGCGCGGACCCATCCGCCAGGCCTTGGCCGCGCTGCGCGACGAGGGGCTGATCGGCGGCGGCAAGGGCAAGCGGCCGGTGGTCCTCGACGCCGTGCCGAGCCAGCCGTTCGAATCGTTCCTGTCGTTCACCCGGCGCGCCGAGATCACCGGGCACGTCCCCGGGCAGCAGCTGCAGGAGATCGCGCTGCGCAGGCCCGAACCGGCGATCGCCGCCGCGCTGCAGCTCGAACCCGGCGCCCTGGCGGTCCAGCTGCTGCGGCTGCGGTTGCTCGACGGCAGGCCCGCGATGCTGGAGCGGATGACCTACCGCGAGCAGATCGGTCGCCCGCTGCTCGACGCCGATCTCGACGCCGGGTCGATCTACGCCTACCTCACCGAGCGCGGGGTCGACCTCAACGCCGCGCGGCACACCTTCGACGCGGTGGCCGCCGATCCGACCGACGCGCGCCTGCTGGAGGTCGGCGAAGGCGCGCCGCTGCTCCGGGAGCGCCGGGTCACCACGGATTCCGCGGGGACCCCGCTGGAGTGCTCCGAGGACCGCTACCGGCCGGACGTCGCCTCGGTGACGGTGACCAACACCCGCAGCCGGAGGGCTGACGTGACCCGCTCCGGACCCGCCTGGGCGGGCGAGTTCACGCCGTCCGCCGCGGCCGAGGTCGCCAGGTCCTGATTCAGGGGGCGACCGCCTGCCGGGGGGCTTCGCCTCGTCGCGCGGCGGCGAAGGCCGCATCGAGCTCGTCCAGCCGGTGGTGACCGGTGACCAGCTCGGCGAACGGGCGGGTGCGGTGGTGCTCGGTGATGAAGTCGACCGCCGCCTGCAGGTCGCGCGGGTGGTAGTTGTGCACGCCGACGATCCGGTGCAGCCCGCGCACCAGGCTCTCCGGATCGAGGCGGACGGCTGGGCCCGGCGACACCGAGCCGGCGAGCACGGCGACGCCGCCCACCGACAGCGAGTCGAGGCAGGACTGCACGGCTTCGGGGGCACCGGAGAGCTCCAGCGCGACGTCGCAGTCACCGATCGGTGCGCCGACCGGCTGCGCTTCGGCGGCCCCGAACCGCAGGGCTTGCGCTCGGCGCTCGGGGTGCGGATCGACCGCCACCACCCGGGCACCGGAGGCGGAGAGCATCGCCACCGCCGTCAGCCCGAGCATCCCGGCGCCGTTGACCAGCGCCCGGGTTCCCGGCGCGATGGGTCCCGCGGCGTCCACCACGGCCGCGACCGTCGCCGTCGCGCAGGACACCGGCGCCGCGACCTCGGCGGGCACCGACTCGTCGATCGCGGCGATCGCGGTCCCCGGCAGCAGCAGGCAGTGCGTGGCGAAACCACCGCGCAGCGGGCTGTCCTCGTCCCAGGCCTCGTGCCCGTACTTGCGCAGGTGCAGGCACTTCTGCGGCATCCCCGCCAGGCACCGCGCGCAGCGCAGGCAGGACGCGGCCACCGACCAGACCACGCGCAGCCCCGGCGTCACCGGAGTGGAGTCGAGGCATCGGGGCGCATCGGGGCCGACGGCCACGACCCGACCGACCTGCTCGTGCCCGAGCACGCCGGGAGCCGGGCCGGGCCGGTCGCCGGTGACGGTGTGCAGGTCGCTGCCGCACACCGTCGCCAGCTCGATCTCGACGAGCACCTCGCCGTCGCCCAGGGCCCCGGGCAAGGACGTCTCGATGACGCGGAACGGCTCACCGACGCCCTCCCACCTGGCCGATCGGGCGGATTCGAGGAGGCGGGTCGCGGAGCTCATGACCTCCACCCTGCCCACTCCGCCGACCGCCTGTATAGACAAGTCGGGGAGTGTTCACCGACAGGTCATGTCCCGTCGGCGTCTCGCCTGGCGAGGGGTCTGGAACGCAGCGAGGCCGAGCCTGCGCTGACCTCCGTCGGAGGTGCTGCGGCTCGGCCTCTTGGCGATTTCCGGAAACCGCCGGCGCTTTCGGTTCGAGCGGTTGCAATCCGGAATTGCTTGGTGTTCGCGCACGCGTTCGGCCATTGTTTCCCGAATGTGAAGACGAGTGCGAACTGGGGTTTCGTCTTTTCTTGAATTATTCGAGTTTCGTTACGGTGCGTGCAGAGGGGTGGGTGATGGCAGGTCGCTGAACAGGGTTACTCCGCGATCTCCGGTTCGACCTGCACCTCGGGCTCCCAGCGAACGCCGAAGACTCCCATGCCGAAGTCCAGCGCGACCGCGTGCGCGCGCCCGAATCGATCCACCTGGAGCGACTTGGGCTGCTCGGCCTCCTGCATCGCCGAGTCGCCGACGTAGCTCTCGCAGCCCGCGGGCGGGTGCGCCGGATCGAACTGCATCTCCACCACGTACTGCCGCACCGGCAGCCGGAAGAGCCGGCAGAAGCTGTGGTCCACCTCGTTCGGCCCGGTCGGCGGGTCGATGATCTCGTACTCCAGCAGCAGCGTTTCGCCGCGTGCCAGCGCGTGGTCGAACAGCAGCTCGGCGACCACCAGATCGCGGGCGTGGTCGGTGAGCACCTGGCCCAGCCGGCACGAGCGGATCGGGCGGATGATCGGCGGCGTGGCCACCGAGGACGCGCCGTCGAACATGATCACCCAGCGGTCCGCGTTGTTGGCTTCGGCGCGAACGAGCTTGCGGGTGCGGATCTTTCGCAGGTCACCGCGCTGGTCGATGTGCACCACGTCGTGGTGCGACAGGCGGGTGAGCTTGCTGTCGTGGTTGGTGTCGATCTTGGTGAGCAGTTCGGCGGCCGACTCGTGCTCCGACCACAGCGCGCTCAGCGGCGGCGCCTCGGTCGACGCCTGGCGGGTGCGGCCGCGCGGGCGCGGCGGGCCGAGCAGCGCGGACAGGGAGCTCTCCGGAACGCCCAGCACCTGCTCCAACTGGGCCAGCGCCAGCAGCGAATCGGGGCGCTCGGGACGACGTCGCCCGGACTGCCAGTAGCTCAGCGCCGTGATGCTGACCGGCGTGCCCCGGGCGCGCAGGCGGTGCTGGATGCGCTCCAGGCTCAGGCGGCTTGATCGGATCGCGGTGCGCAGAGCGGCTTCGAACGGACCCGTTCGGAGCAGTTCCGCCAGCTCGGCCGAGATCGTGTTGGCCTGCTGCGTCGGTTGCGGCTTCGTGGCCTGGGGAGGTGGCTGCTGGGTCGGGTGGGCCTGCGGGGCGCCCTGCTGCATGCCGCGAACGGCTGGTCGGGCGGTCGGGCGGGCCTCGGTTTTCGGGCCGGTCATCGTTACTCCTCGTGTCCGGCGAATTCCGAACTTACGCTAATCAGTGGGTCACTGTTGCGCAACGACCGAGTTCCGGTAGGCGGCTCCCACTTTAGGAGTAGCCCACCTCGGGCGATGCCTGTGTTTTGTTGTTCCTCTCTTCCACACGTATGCAACGTCCCACATTGTTCACTCGGCTGGCGCCGAGTCGGAGAAAACCGGGAATTGTCGATCTCCATCAGCGAAAATGGCTTGCCCCGCCCTGGCAGCCTGATGAGGTGCGGCCGAGCCTCCGATCCGCCCGGCTCGCGCGCCCCGGGGCGGCCGCTGCCCTGCTCGCGATCGGTCGGGGCAGGTTGGCTAGCCTGGAAGCTCGCGTCCCGCCTGCTCACGCGCGTGGGAACCGACCAACGATGTCGAACGCTCGAGTAGCGGAAGAAGGAGATCAGTACCCGTGATGCGCACGCACGAGGCCGGATCGCTCCGCGCCGGTCATGCCGGGCAGACCGTCACCCTCGCCGGGTGGGTGGCGCGCCGTCGCGATCACGGCGGGGTCATCTTCATCGATCTGCGCGACGCTTCGGGCGTCTCCCAGGTGGTCTTCCGCGAGGGCGAGATGGCGGAGCGCGCGCACCGGCTGCGCGCCGAGTTCTGCATCAAGATCACCGGTGAGGTCGTCGTTCGCCCCGAGGGCAACGAAAACCCGGAGATCCCCACCGGTTCCATCGAGGTCACCGTCACCGACCTGGAGGTGCTCAGCGAGGCGGCGCCGCTTCCGTTCCCGCTCGACGAGCACCTCGAGGTCGGCGAGGAGATCCGCCTCAAGCACCGCTACCTGGACCTGCGCCGCACCGAGCCCGCGCGGATCATGCGGATGCGCAGCGACGTCAACCGCGTCGCGCGCGAGACGCTGCACGGCCGCGACTTCGTCGAGATCGAGACGCCGACGATGACGCGCTCCACCCCGGAAGGCGCCCGCGACTTCCTGATCCCCGCCCGCCTGCAGCCCGGTAGCTGGTACGCGCTGCCGCAGTCGCCGCAGCTGTTCAAGCAGCTGCTGATGGTCGGCGGCATGGAGCGCTACTTCCAGATCGCCCGCTGCTACCGGGACGAGGACTTCCGCGCCGACCGGCAGCCGGAGTTCACCCAGCTCGACGTCGAGATGAGCTTCGTCGAGCAGGACGACGTCATCGAGCTCGGCGAGGAGATCCTGGCCGGCCTGTGGAAGCTGGTCGACCACGAGATCCCGCGCCCGATCCCGCGGATCACCTACGCCGAGGCGATGGCCCGCTACGGCACCGACAAGCCCGACCTGCGCTTCGGCCTCGAACTCACCGAGATGACCGAGTACTTCGCGAACACGCCGTTCCGCGTGTTCCAGGCGCCCTACGTGGGTGCCGTGGTCATGCCCGGTGGCGCCGACCAGCCGCGCCGCCAGCTCGACGCCTGGCAGGACTGGGCCAAGCAGCGCGGCGCCAAGGGACTGGCCTACGTGCTCGTCGGCCAGGACGGTGAGCTGTCCGGCCCGGTCGCCAAGAACCTCTCGGACACCGAGCGCGAGGGCCTGGCCAAGGCCGTCGGCGCGAACCCGGGCGACTGCGTCTTCTTCGGCGCGGGCGGCCGCGCGTCGGCTCGCGCGCTGCTCGGCGCGGCCCGCCTGGAGATCGGTGAGCGCTGCGGCCTCATCGACCACGACGCGTGGTCGTTCGTGTGGGTCGTCGACGCCCCGATGTTCGAGCCCGTCGAGGACATGGAGTCCGGCGACGTCGCCGTCGGCAGCGGCAAGTGGACCGCGGTGCACCACCCGTTCACCTCGCCCAACGCCGACTGGATCGACACCTTCGAGAAGGACCCGGAGAACGCGCTGGCCTGGGCCTACGACATCGTCTGCAACGGCAACGAGATCGGCGGCGGATCCATCCGTATCCACCGGCCGGACCTGCAGGAGCGGGTGTTCGAGCTGCTGGGGATCACCGAGGACCAGGCGCAGGAGAAGTTCGGCTTCCTGCTGGAGGCCTTCAAGTACGGCGCTCCGCCGCACGGCGGCATCGCCTTCGGCTGGGACCGGATCTGCATGCTGCTGGCCGGTGCCGAGTCGCTGCGCGACGTCATCGCCTTCCCGAAGAGCGGCGGCGGGTTCGACCCGCTGACCGCCGCGCCGGCGCCGATCACCGACGCCCAGCGCAAGGAGGCCGGCATCGACGCGAAGCTGAAGCCGTCCAAGGCCGAGGCGTCCAAGACCGAGGCGGACAAGTCCGAGCCGCAGAGCTGACGTCGCTGCCGCCGAGCGCTGCCCGGCCGAGCCGCGCGCTCGGCCGGGCTCGTTCGTCCGCGGGGGTTCGCGGAGTTCGTCCGGCACCCGTGCAACGTCGCCGGAGGTCCGTTCCGTCAACGTCTACGGGGGTCGTGTGCGCTGGAGTTCCAGGGTGAACACGCAGAGCGCACGACGGCTGGCCGGTCGGGTGTCACTTGACCGGTCATGGCCCTGGTGATGCAGGTTCTGGGGGTAGTGTCTGGAGACGATGAGCGTGGAGATCACCACCGGCCCCCCGGAGGTCCGGGTCCCGGCCAGCACCGAGGCGACCGACACGGTGGCCACCGCAGAAGCGGTGCTGGGCAAGAGGACCGGAGCTCCGGTGCGGCTTGCCGACGCGGAGGACCTGGGCGGCAGTGACCGCTCGGTCGTGCTGCGGGTGCGGATCGCCGAATCGCCGTTCGAACTGCCGCGGACCGTGGTCGTCAAGCACTACGGAGAGTGCCCGCCCGAGGCGCGCTCGGACCCGTTCGCGCACGAGGCGGCAAGTTGCCAGCTGACCACCGCGCTGCCACCGGAAGCGCGGGTCAGCCCGGAGCTCATCGCGCACGACGTCAACGAGCGCCTGCTGGTGCTCGAAGACCTCGGCCGCGGTTCCACGCTCGCCGACGTGCTGTTCGGCGAGGACCCGCGCGCCGCCGAGCGGGCGCTGCTCGCGTGGGCGCGCGCGCTGGGCAGGCTGCACAGCACCACCGCCGGCTGCGCCGCCGACTTCGACGCGCTGATGCGCAGGCTCGGCGCCAAGTCGTGGACCGACCCGGTCTCCGACGACATCGTCACCTCGGTCGGCGAGCTGCCCGAGCTGCTCAGCCAGATCCTCGGCGTGGACACACCGCCGGAGCTGGTCGAGCGGCTCACCGCCGCCTCCGAACAGCTGGGATCGAGCCGCTACCAGGCGTTCAGCCCGTCCGACATCTGCCCGGAGAACAGCCTGGTCACCGGGTCCAGCGGGGTCCGGTTCCTGGACTTCGAGTGGGGCTGCGTGCGCGACGTCGCGATGGACGCCGCCTACCTGCAGTACCCGTTCCCGTCCTCGTGGTGCTCCTACGCCTTACCCGAGAACCTGGCGCAGAACATGCTCGCGACCTGGCGCTCGGAGATCGCCGAGGTGTGGCCGGAGCTGGACTCCGACGAGGTGCTGCTGCCCAGGCTGTTCAACGCCCAGCTGCTGTGGGTGTGGGTGTCGACGTGGTGGTTCCTGCCGCGCACCGGTGAGAACGACCGGCCGATCGACCTGCATCAGCCCTCGCCGCGCCGCAGCACCGCGCTGGTGGACCGCTGGCGGCACCTGCGCTCCGACGCGCAGGACGCGCAGCTGACCGACGTGGCGGAGTTCGCGGACGCGATGATCGACGCGCTGGTGGAGCGCTTCGGGGCGGGCGCGCTGCACCTGCAGCCCTACCCCGCGTTCCGCACCGAATGAGCCATCCCGCCACGCTCGACATCGAACGCGCCGCGGTGGCGACCTGGCCGACCACCACGGCGCTGCGGCGCGACGGGTGGTTGCTGCGGCACTGCGACCTGCTCCGGCGCCGCCGTTCGAACTCGGCGCTGCCGATCGGTCCGCCGGACGATCCGGAATCGGCGATCGAGACCGTCGAGCGCTTCTACGCGGAGCGCTCCAGCCCGGTGATCGTGCAGGTCAGCCCGCTCGACGAGCGCTCGGTGCTGGACGAGCTGCTGGCCGCGCGCGGCTACCGGGCTGAGGCGCCCACCGCGGTCATGCGGACCTCGCGGGACGCGCTGCTGCAAGCGTGCCCGGCGCAGGACTTCGAGGTCCTGCTGGACGACTCGCCCAAACCGCGCTGGCTGGGCGCGGTTGCCGCCGTCGGCGGCACGCCGGAGCCGAGCCTGGACCGGGTGCCCGCGCCGGTCGCCTTCGCCACCGCGGTGCGCGGCGGGACGCCGGTCGGGGTGGGCATGTTCGCCGTCGCCGACGGCTGGTGCGGCGTCTACGGGATGCGCACCGACGACCGCTGGCGGCGACGGGGCGTGGCCGCCGCGCTGATGCGCGCGGGAGCCGGGTGGTCGTCCGCGGAGCACGTCTTCCTGCAAGTCGAGTCCGACAACGCGGTCGCGCGGAGTCGTTATGCCACGCTCGGATTCATCAACGCGCACGCATATCATTATCGCGTTCGCTAGTTCTCATGTTTCTTTCAGGTTTCTCGGGTTAATGGAGGGTGTCCGCCCATCGCTCGATGCGGTTAGTCGGATCACATTTCCAGTGCGCACCGTGATCGCGGATGTCGCGGAATGCGGTCACGAGTGTGGCGTCCACCCGGCGACCGGGTGAATCTCGCCCGAGCGCTTCTTCGCATTAAGGAATCTTCATTTGTTTCGCGGTTGGTTCGTACCGCTCATGACTTGCGTGCGAAGCCGGGTCTTCCGATATTGTGGGCGGGAGCATTTCCGCTCCTTCATCCCGCAGCCGTCGGCGTCGCCGGAAGGGATCCGCAGCTCTTTTTCGGGAGGCGTTCGTTGCGCGGCAGAGCATGGCAGATCACGAGAGCGGGACTCTTCCTGCTCTTCGCGGTCGTGCTCGCCGCGCTGGGGCCGACTGACGCGGCGCTGGCCAACCAGGTCAGCTGCCCCGCGACCAGCGAGCACAAGCCGGACACGAAGGAGCAGCGCGACGGCGAGAAGCTCCGCGAGCGCCTGCCGGGCCTGACGACGCACCGGCGCACCCAGCTGCGGCACGAGCACGACCGCGACCTGCTCCGCAGCGAAGCGCGCTGGGTCGCGGCGGATTTCGAAGTCCTCGTCCGCAGCGGGTACGTCCCGAACGTTGAGACGGAGACGAATGACGACCGCAGCAGGATGAGACATTCTCCGGCGGCGCTGCAGGTCATGCGGCACTGATCGGGTCGGAAACCCACTTCTTCCGAGCCGATTCGACCCGGAGATTCACAATGAGCTTCGACAACTTCGTGCGTCACGCACGTCGTCACTCCGACCTGCTTTCCGCTGACCAGCGCAAGCAGCTGGCACAAGGCCAGTCCCCTTCCGCATTGTTCATCGGATGTTCAGATTCCCGCGTGACCCCGTCCCATATCACCGGTGCGGAGTCGGGTACCTTGTTCGAACTGCGAACTGCCGGAAACGTCGTGCCGAAATACGCGCCGGATTCCGGTTCCAGTGAGATGGGCACGATCGAGTACGCGGTTCTGCAGCTGGGGATCCCCGACATCATCGTGTGCGGTCATTCGCACTGCGGTGCGGTCACCGCGTTGACCATCGCCGGCCGCGGGCTCGACGAGCTGCCCGCGCTGTGCACCTGGCTGGGCACCGACGCCCAGGTCGCCACCGAGCCCGAGGACACCGCCGTCCGCACCGAGAGCAAGCGGCACCTGCGCGCGCAGCTGGACACGCTGCGCGAATACCCGTTCATCCGGGACCGGATCGAATCCGGGCGGCTGCGCCTGCACGGCTGGTTCTACGAGATCGACACCGGACTCGTCTACGTCGCGCCGCAGTCCGCGGAGGAGCAGGACTTCCTCCCGCTGTAAGGAAATCCCGCGTTCACGGCATCGCCGCCGGGCACCCGCCGCGCAGGGTGCCCGGGGCCGATGCCTCGCACCGCTTTCGCCCTGGAGGGCATCGTGACCACGCAACTGGAAGACAAGCCCCAACGACGAACCGGGCGATTGCCTCGCCCGCCGCACCTCGGCGCTGACTTCGCGGCCTCGCTGGTCGTGTTCCTGGTCGCCGTCCCGCTGTGCGTGGGCGTGGCCGCGGCATCCGGCGTCCCGATCGAACTGGGCATCGTCACCGGCATCGTCGGTGGCCTGGTCGTCGGACTGCTGCCCGGCAGCAGCCTTCAGGTCTCCGGACCCGCCGCCGGACTGACCGTGCTGGTGGCCTCGGCCGTCAGCCAGCACGGGCTCGGCATGCTCGGCGTCATCGTGCTCGGCGCCGGAGTCGTGCAGATCCTTCTCGGCGTGAGCCGGCTGGGCACCTGGTTCCGCGCCATCTCGCCCTCGGTCGTGCAGGGCATGCTCGCCGGCATCGGCCTGGTGCTGATCCTCGGCCAGATCTACCCCGTCGGCGGGCTCGCCCAGCCCGACACCACCGGGGAGAAGTTCGGCGGTCTGGGGGAGCTGGCCACCGCGATGGTGACCACGCCGCAGGGCCTCGCCGGCCTCGGGCTCGGCGTGGCGGCGCTGCTGGTCATGACCGGCTGGAAGAAGTTCGCCCCCGCACCGCTGAACCTGGTGCCGGGTCCGCTGATCGCCGTGGTGCTCACCAGCGCCCTCGCCGCGCTGCTGGCCCTGCCGGTGCAGAAGATCGAGGTCGGCTCGCTGCTGGATTCGCTGAACCCGCCGGCGCTGACCGACTTCGGTGCGTTCAACGCGGCCGTGCTCGGCTCGATCCTCACGTTCGCGCTGATCGCCTCGGCGGAAAGCCTGTTCAGCGCCGCCGCCGTCGACCGCATGCACGACGGCCCGAAGACGCAGTACAACAAGGAACTCGTCGCGCAGGGCGCGGGCAACGCGGTCTGCGGTGCCTTCGGCGCGCTGCCGATGACCGCGGTGATCGTGCGCAGCTCCGCCAACGTGCAGGCGGGTGCCAAGACGAAGCTGTCGCGCGTCCTACACGGTTTCTGGCTGCTGCTGTTCGTGGTGCTGCTGCCCGGCCTGCTGGCGTTCATCCCGACCGCCGTGCTGGCCGCGCTGCTGATCCAGGCCGGGTGGAAGCTCCTGGAGCTCAAGGCCGTCGCGAAGCTGGTGCGCGAGCACCGGTCCGAGGGCTTCGTGCTGGTGCTGACGGCGGTGACCATCGTGGCCACCGACCTGCTCATCGGCACGGTGACGGGTCTGGCCGTCGCGGTGATCAAGACCGCCGTCGAGGTGTCCCGGTTGTCGGTGAACGCCAAGCACGCCGATGATCACGTGCACGTGGAGCTCGGCGGGAACGCCACCTTCCTCCGGCTGCCGCGGCTGCTCGACCACCTGGAGAACCTGCCGCAGCACAAGCACGTGCACCTGGACCTGAGCACGGTCCGGCACCTGGACCGCGCCTGCCACCAGGCCGTGGAGAACTGGGTCGCCGAGCACCGGCGCAACAACGGCAGCGTCGAGGTCGCCATGCCGGCGAAGGTCGGCTGACCAGCGTCGAGCACGGGCGACGACGGTCGTCGAGGCACCGGGAACTGCGGTCTTCGCGCATGCGGGGACCGCAGTTCCCGTGCGCGGGCTCCGGTGCGGAGCGGCTGGTGGTGGAGTCGGGGGTGACGGGTAGCGTTCGGGGCGTGAGCGAGGGGTTGTTCGACGAGGGGTTGTTCGGGGCTGAGACCGAGCAGAAGGCCGGGGAGAAGCTGGCCGAGAACGCGCCGCTGGCGGTGCGGATGCGGCCCCGGTCCCTGGAGGAGGTCGTCGGGCAGCAGCATCTCCTCGTCGCGGGGGCTCCGCTGCGGCGGCTCGTCGAAGGGGCCGCGCCCGCATCCGTGCTGCTCTACGGCCCGCCGGGCACGGGCAAGACGACGCTGGCCAACCTCGTCTCGAAGGCGACCGGCCGCCGATTCGCCGCGCTGTCGGCGCTGTCGTCGGGGGTGAAGGAGGTCCGCGCCGTCATCGAGGAGGCGCGCCGCCGCCTCGGGCGTTCCGGCGAGGCGACCGTGCTGTTCATCGACGAGGTCCACCGCTTCTCCAAGACCCAGCAGGACGCGCTGCTGGGCGCGGTCGAGGACCGGACCGTGCTGCTGGTGGCCGCCACCACCGAGAACCCGTACTTCTCCGTCGTCGCGCCGCTGCTGTCGCGGTCGCTGGTGCTGCAGCTGCGCAGCCTCGACGACGACGACATCCGTTCGCTGCTGCGCCGCGCGGTCACCGAGGAGCGGGGGCTGGGTGACTCCGTCGGGCTCGCCGCGGACGCCGAGGAGCACCTGGTGGCGCTCGCCGAGGGCGACGCGCGGCGGGCGCTGACGGCTTTGGAGGCGGCCGCGGAGTCGGCGGTGTCCAACGGTGCCGCGGAGATCGACCTGGCCACCGTCGAATCCACGGTGGATCGCGCGGCCGTGCTCTACGACCGCGGCGGCGACCAGCACTACGACATCACCAGCGCGTTCATCAAGTCGATCCGGGGCTCCGACGTCGACGCCGCGCTGCACTACCTGGCGCGGATGGTCGAGGCGGGGGAGGACCCGAGGTTCATCGCGCGACGACTGGTCGTGCACGCCAGCGAGGACATCGGCATGGCCGATCCGACCGCGCTGCAGACGGCCGTCGCCGCCGCTCAGGCCGTGCAGTTCATCGGCATGCCGGAAGGGCGGTTGGCGTTGGCGCAGGCCACCATCCACCTCGCCACGGCGCCGAAGTCCAACGCGGTGATAGCGGCGATCAACGCGGCGATGGGCGACGTCCGCGCGGGCAAGGGCGGGCCGGTCCCGCCGCACCTGCGCGACGGGCATTACTCGGGAGCGGAGAAGCTCGGCAACGCCAAGGGCTACCGCTATCCGCACGACAAGCCGGAGGGCGTCCTCGCCCAGCAGTACGCCCCGGAGTCGCTGCTGGGACGCGACTACTACGAGCCCACCCCGCGCGGTGCCGAACGCGCCCTCCACGACCGAGTCCCCAAACTCCGCAACATCATCCGCGACGAGGACTGACATCCACCAAGCACGAGGCCTGGCGGGCAGTGGGGACGTGGGCCGACGGGCAGTTTTGGTCCGAACTGACCGGGCAAAACGGATATGATCATGGGGCGGTTCGGGCCAAAACTGCCCCCAGTCGCTCGGCGCCCCAGCGCCCCAGCGCCTCCGTGGTACCCGGCACCCGCAGCGCCGTCCGGAATCTCTCCTGGTCCTGGATCTGGCCACGATCATGTTCGTCATGCCGGTTCATTCCGGGCCAAAACCGGGCGGTGCCCGGCCCGGTAGCGTGGCGGGCGTGCCGGACGGAACGAGCGTGGAGGTCGATGTGGGCGAGGTCGTGGTCACCAGGACGGTGCCGGAGGCAGCGCTGGCCGTGCTCCGCGACGTCGCCGAAGTGCGCGTCTGCGACCAGGACCGCCCGCTGACCCCCGACGAACTCCGCTCCGAGGTCCGGGGCGCCGACGGAGTCGTGACGATGCTGCACGACCGGGTCGACGCCGGGCTCGTCGACGCCGCCGGTGCGCAGCTGAAGGTCGTGGCCAACGTCGCCGTCGGGTACGACAACATCGACGTCCCCTCGGTCACCGAGCGCGGCGTGGCGGTCACCAACACGCCCGGCGTGCTCACCGACGCCACCGCGGACCTCGCCTTCGGGCTGCTGCTGTCGGTCACCCGCCGGCTGGGGGAGGGCGAGCGGCTGCTGCGCTCGCGCACGCCGTGGAACTTCCACCTCGGCTTCATGCTCGGCACCGGTCTGCAGGGCAAGACGCTGGGCATCATCGGGCTCGGCGGCATCGGCCGGGCGGTGGCCCGCCGGGCCCGCGCCTTCGGCATGCACATCGCCTACTCCGGACGTCGTCGCGCGGCGCAGGAGGTCGAGGCCGAGCTCGACGCGCGCCACCTCTCGCAGGACGAGCTGCTGCGCACCGCCGACGTCCTCTCCCTGCACTGCCCGCTCAACGAGCACACCCACCACCTCATCGACGGTGCCGCTCTGGCGCTGATGAAGCCCACCGCGATCGTGGTCAACACCAGCCGCGGCCCGGTCATCGACGAGAAGGCGCTGGCCGAGGCCCTGAAGGAAGGCCGCATCGCCGGGGCCGCGCTGGACGTCTTCGAGAACGAGCCCGAGGTGGAGTCCGGTTTGCTGGAGCTGGACAACGTCGCGATCGCCCCGCACCTGGGATCGGCCACGACCGAGACCCGGACCGCGATGGTCGAGCTGGCCGCGCGCAACGTGGCCGCCGTGCTGACCGGGCAGCCGCCGCTCACCCCCGTCACCGCGTGATCAACCGGTCACCGCATCGATACCTCCAGTCGTGGCCCGGTGAGGCGGGTGCCGAAGCGGCGCGGACCAGGGGTTCGACCCGACGGCCCGGGTGCTTGTAGCTGGCGGATACACCGGTAACCTGGCGCACGATCAACGAACCGGCGCAGGTCGCCGGTTCGACAAGGACATGACGTGGACAAACGGGAGGGCACGTGACGCCCACGCAGATCGCCGCGCTGATCGTCGCCGGAGCGTTCGTGCTGCTGGTCCTGCTGCTGGCGGTGCCGCTGATCAAGCTCGGCAAGACCTTGGACGAGGCGAGCACCGCGATCAAGAAGACGCAGGAGAACAGCGACCCGATCTTCACCGGCGCGAACACGACGCTCACGCACGTCAACACGCAGCTGGATCGAGTCGACGGCATCACCTCCAACGCCAAGACCATCAGCGGCAACGTCTCGGCGTTGTCGTCGCTGTTCACGGCTACACTGGGTGGCCCGCTCGTGAAGACGGCGGCGTTCTCCTACGGCGTGAGCAAGGCGCTGAAGGCCCGCCGCAAGCGGAAGCAGGAACCGACCGGACGGCACTACCGCCGCAAGAACAAAGGGGTGCGCAAGTGAGGCGCCTTTTCTGGTTCGGCGCGGGCATCGCAGCAGGCGTCGCGCTGACCCGCAAGGTCAACGAGACCGCTCGGAAGGCGACCCCCACGGGGATGGCCGAGCAGGTCGGCGGTGCCATGCGCGAAATCGCCGGAGCGGTTGGCTCGTTCGGTGCCGACGTGCGGGCCGGGATGCAGGAACGGGAAGACCAGCTGCAGGATGTGGTCGTGAACACCGACCAGGTCCGGCGGGTGGCCGCCGATTACGACGCCGAGCGGCGAGCTCGTCGGGCGGGCCGCTGACACCGGCGCTTCCCGCGCCGCCCGGCCGCTCGCCGACACCCGCAGCCGTGTCCGTGACCTGACCAAAATTCCCAAGGACTCCCAGTGCAGACCCACGACATCAACCACCGGTTCACCGAGCACTTCAAGGGCCGCGGCCACACCGTCGTGCCCAGCGCGTCGCTGATCCTCGACGACCCGACGCTGCTGTTCGTCAACGCGGGCATGGTCCAGTTCAAGCCCTACTTCCTGGGCGAGGCGCCGGCTCCGTACCCGCGGGCGACGAGCATCCAGAAGTGCGTGCGCACCGGTGACATCGACGAGGTCGGCAAGACCACCCGGCACAACACGTTCTTCCAGATGGCGGGCAACTTCTCCTTCGGCGATTACTTCAAAGAAGGCGCCATGGAGAACGCCTGGGAGCTGCTCACCAAGTCGGTGGCGGACGGCGGCTACGGCATCGACCCGGCCCGCCTGTGGGTGACGGTCTTCGAGAAGGACGAGGAGGCCGCCGGGCTCTGGCAGAAGGTCTGCGGCATCCCGGCCGAGCGGATCCAGACCCGCGATGCCAAGGACAACTACTGGGACATGGGCGTTCCGGGCCCGGGCGGGCCCTGCTCGGAGATCTACTACGATCGCGGTCCGGCCTACGGAAAGGAAGGCGGTCCCGTCGTCGACGAGGACCGCTACATCGAGATCTGGAACCTGGTGTTCATGCAGGACATCAGGGGCGAGTTGCCGCCCAAGGACGGTCACCCGCCGATCGGTGAGCTGCCCACCAAGAACATCGACACCGGCATGGGCGTCGAGCGCGTGGCCTGCCTGCTGCAGGGCGTGGAGAACGTCTACGAGACGGACCTGGTCCGGCCGGTGATCGCCAAGGCCGAGGAGCTCTCCGGCCGCCGCTACGGCGCCACCGAAGAGGACGACGTGCGGTTCCGCGTCATCGCCGACCACGCCCGCTCCGGCGTGATGCTCATCGGTGACGGCGTGACCCCTGGCAACGAGGCTCGCGGCTACGTGCTGCGCCGCCTGCTGCGCCGCATCGTGCGCTCCACCCGCCTGCTGGGCGTGCAGGAGCCGGTGCTGGGCGAGTTCGCGCAGATCGTGCGCGACGCGATGTCGCCGAGCTACCCCGAGCTGGTCACCCAGTTCGACCGCATCGACTCGGTCATGCGCAACGAGGAGGACGCCTTCCTGTCGACGCTGACCGCCGGGTCGAAGATCTTCGACATGGCCGTCACCGACCTGCGCAAGAGCGGCGGCGCGACCCTCGCGGGCGACAAGGCCTTCCAGCTCCACGACACCTACGGCTTCCCGATCGACCTGACGCTGGAAATGGCGTCGGAGCAAGGTCTTTCGGTTGACGAGCAGGGCTTCCGGGACCTGATGGCCGAGCAGCGCAACCGCGCCAAGGCCGACGCCAAGGCCCGCAAGTCCGGCCACGGCGACCTGTCGACCTACCGCACTCTGCTCGACCAGCACGGCACGACCGAGTTCATCGGCTACACGGATCTGGAGTCGCACAGCCGGGTGCTGGGCCTGCTGGTCGACGGGCAGCCCGCGTCCCGGGCCGCCGCGGGCAGCGAGGTCGAGCTGGTCCTGGACCGCACCCCGTTCTACGCCGAGGGCGGCGGTCAGATCGCCGACACCGGCAAGCTGGTCGGCCCGGGCGTCGCGGTCGAGGTCTACGACGTGCAGCGGAGCGTCCCCGGTCTCTTCGTGCACCGCGCGAAGGTCCTGGAGGGCGAGCTGGGCGTGGACACCACGCTGGAGACCTCCGTCGACGCCCGCCGCCGCCAGGCGATCGAGCGCTCGCACTCCGCGACCCACCTGGTGCACGCGGCCGTGCGCAGCGCCTACGGCAAGCGCGCCGCGCAGGCCGGTTCGCTGAACTCGCCGGGCCGGATGCGCTTCGACTTCACCGCCCCCTCGGCGGTGTCGGCGGACGTGCTGGCCGGGGTCGAGGAAGAGGTCAACGACTACCTGCAGACCGACGTCGAGGTGAACTCCTACACGACCAGCATGGACCGGGCGATGGAGCTCGGTGCGATGGCGCTGTTCGGCGAGAAGTACGGCGACCAGGTCCGCGTGGTCGACATGGGCGACTACTCCCGCGAGCTCTGCGGTGGCACGCACGTGCCGCGCATCGGCCACCTGGGCGTGGTGAAGCTGGTGTCGGACTCCTCGGTCGGTTCCGGCGTGCACCGCGTCGAGGCGCTGGTCGGCATGGACGCGATGCGCCACATCAGCAAGGAGCACCTGCTGGTCACCCAGCTCGCCGAGCAGTTCAAGGTTCCCGCCGAGGAGCTGCCCGAGCGCATCCAGGGCGTGGTCAGCAAGCTGCGCAGCGCCGAGAAGGAGCTCGCGCAGCTGCGCATCTCCCAGGTGCTCAACTCCGCCGGTGAGCTCGCCGACAAGGGCACCGACGTGCACGGCGTGACGCTGGTGGCCGAGCAGGTCCCGGACGGCGTGGACGGCAACGCGCTGCGCGCGCTGGCGGGGGAGATCCGCGGCCGACTGGGTTCGCGTCCGTCGGTCGTCGCGCTGTTCGCCGCCGACGAGGGCAAGGTCAGCTTCGTGGTCGGCGTCAACGACGCGGCCCGCGACCAGGGCATCGCCGCGGGCAAGCTGGTTCCCAGCTTCGCCGCCGAGGTCGGCGGTCGCGGTGGCGGCAAGCCGGACATGGCCCAGGGCGGCGGTTCGAACCCCGCGGGCATCACGGCCGCCATCAGCGCGCTGCGCACCGGCGTCGATCAGGTGGTGGCTGGCGGGTGAACGAGCACCAGCAGGCGGATCCCGGTCCGGGACGTCGGCTCGGTGTCGATGTCGGGGCGGTCCGGGTCGGAGTCGCTCTGAGCGATCCCGCTCCGATGCTGGCGACCCCGCTGGAGACGTTGCGCCGGGACGAGGAAGGCGGCACCGATCTCGCGAAGATCGCCGACCTCGTCTCGGAGCACGACGTGGTGGAGATCGTGATCGGCTTGCCCAAGACGTTGGCGGGCAGGCACGGTTCCGCTGCGGAGATCGCGCAGGCCTACGGGGCCGCGCTGATCGAGAAGGTCGCACCGATCCCGGTGCGGTTCCACGACGAGCGGTTGACCACTGTGACGGCCAGCCGGAAGCTGTCGAAACGCGGCGTGCGGGGGAAGAAGCAGCGCGCCGTCGTCGACCAAGCGGCAGCGGTGGAGATCCTGCAGGCGTACTTGGACGGCCGGGGGCAGAGAACACGAGAGGAACTCCCGTGACCGACGATCTCGGATTGTTCGCCGATGAGCCCGGCGAACACCGCCGACGACGCCCCGATCCGGAACGATTCCGCCGCCGCAAGAGGCGTCGCTGGGTGACCGCGCTGGCGGGCCTGTTCGTCCTGGTGCTGGTCGGTGGCGGCGTGGGCTACGGAGCGCTGCAGATCATGCGGATCGGCTCCTACGAGGATTACGACGGCGAGGGCAACGGCAGCGTCGTCGTCGAGGTCGCCTCCGGCGACACCGTGGGCGACATCGGCAAGGCGCTCTCCGAGAAGGACGTGGTGGCCAGCACCAAGGCGTTCACCGCCGCGGCCGCCGAGAACAAGCAGATCAACTCGATCCAGCCCGGCTACTACCTGATGCGCAACCAGATGTCGGGCAAGGCGGCGGTCAGCCACATCCTGTCCGAGGACGCGAAGGTCGGTCGGGTCGACATCCGCGGTGGCATGCGGCTGGAGGACCAGGCGGCGCCCAACGGGGGCACCACGCCGGGAATCCTGACCAGGCTCGCCGAGGCGACCTGCGCGAACAAGAACGAGGCGTGCACCACCTCCGAGCAGATGCACAAGGCGGCCGAGACGGCGGACCTGGCGGCGATGGGCGTGCCGGACTGGGCGATCGCCGACGCGTCGAAGGCCGAGCCCCGGCGCCGGCTGGAAGGCCTGATCATGCCGGGCGTCTACGACGTCAAGCCCGGTGAGTCGGCGGAGAACGTGCTGCGCGACGTGGTCACCAAGTCGGCGGCGCAGCTGGAGGTCGCAGGCCTTCCCAAGCTCGCCGCGAGCACCGGTCACTCGCCGTACGAGGTGATGATCATCGCCTCGCTGACGCAGAGCGAGGGCCTGGCCAAGGACTTCCCGCGGGTCGCCAGGGTCATCGAGAACCGGCTGGGCCAGCCCGCGATGAGGCTGGGGCTGGACTCGACGATCAACTACCCGCTGGACAAGCCGACGTTGCTGACCAACAGCTCCGACCGGCAGCGGCCCGGCCCGTACAACACCTACATGAACTACGGGCTGCCGCCGACGCCGATCTCGGCGTTCAGCAAGGAGGCGTTGCAGGCGGCCGAACGTCCCGCTCCGGGGGAGTGGCGCTACTTCGTGAAGTGCTACCCGGACGGCACCTCCTGCTTCGCCGAGAACCAGGAGCAGCACGACGCCTACATCAAGGAAGCGCAGGCACGTGGCGCGTTCTGATCAGCAGGCCGCGGAGCGGCGGGCGGCGGTGCTCGGCTCACCGGTCGAGCACTCGCTGTCGCCGGTCCTGCACGGCGCCGCCTACGTCGCGCTGGGTCTGCCCTGGACCTACGAGCGCGTCGAGGCGGACGCCGAGCGGCTGGTCGAGTTCGTCGGCGGTCTCGGCCCGGAGTGGGCCGGGCTGTCGGTGACCATGCCCGGCAAGCGGGCCGCGTTGCGGGTGGCCGATGAGGTCACCGAGCGGGCTGACGCGGTGGGAGCGGCGAACACGCTGGTCCACCGCGAGGACGGGAGCTGGTTGGCCGACTGCACGGACGTGGACGGTGTCGTCGGCGCCCTGCGCGCGGCGGGCGGGTTCACCGCCGGTCGTTCGGGGCTGATCCTCGGTGCGGGCGGGACCGCCGTGGCGGCGCTCGCCGCGTTCGCCGACCTCGGTCTGGCGGAGGCGACGCTCGCGGTGCGCGAACCGGCCAGGGCGGCCGAGGCGCTGGAGGCGGCGGAGCGGATCGGCCTGCGCGTGCGGGTCGAGCGCCTCGGCGCGATCAGCCTCGCCGACGCCGCCACCAGCCACGACGTGGTCGTCTCGACGCTGCCCGCAGGAGCGGTGGATCCGCACGCGGCGGATCTCGCGAAGTCGGCCTGCGTGCTGGACGTGATCTACCACCCGTGGCCGACGCCGCTGGCGGAAGCGGTCGAGGCGGTCGGAGGCCGGTTGGCGACCGGGCTGGACATGCTGCTGCACCAGGCGTTCGGCCAGGTCGAGCACTTCACCGGGAGCCCGGCCCCCAGCACAGCCATGCGAGACGCCCTGGCCCGTGCCACCGGCCACGCCCTACCCTTCTGACCTGGCTCCCAGCCGCATCCGGCAATGCGGTGACCTGCCGCCGCGTTCGACACCGCAGCCGCAGACGAAGAACGGCGCCCCCCCGGTGAAGGAGGGCGCCGTTCTACGCGTGGGTCTCAGTCCATGTCGGTGGCCACGAGCTTGGCTACCTCGTCGAGGGCCGCTTCCGCGCCGTCGCCCTCGGCGGACAGGATGACCTCGTCGCCGTGCGAGGCGCCCAGCGTCATCAGCCCGAGGATGCTCCCCGCCTCGACGGGCTCGTTGCCCTCCTTGCGGATGGTGATCACCACGGGCTGGGCCGCGGCGGTCTTGGCGAGCAGCGCCGCGGGCCGCGCGTGGATCCCGACCTTGCTCGCTACGGTGACCCGTCGTTCAGACATGTCTCTCCTTCGTCGGGGGCGGGAACCGACCCGCGCCGCCTCTACTTCTTCTCGGAGGCCGGCGCGGCGTCCCCACCGGCATTATCCGCAACGGCCGAGGCGCTGTCGTCCTCCTCGCGCCCCGGAGTGCGCAGGTTCCACTTGGCGATGACGAACCGGAACACCACGTAGTAGATGACCGCGTAGCCCAGGCCGATCGGGATCAGCCAGATCGAGCCCTGGGAGATGCCGAAGTTGAGCAGGTAGTCGATCGCACCGGCGGAGAACCCGAAGCCGGAGTGGATGTCCAGTGCGTTGACCAGCGCCAGCGAGGTGCCGGTCAGCACCGCGTGGATCAGCAGCAGCGGCCACGCGACGAAGATGAACGAGAACTCCAGCGGCTCGGTCACACCGGTCAGGAACGAGGTCAGCGCGACCGAGATCATCACGCCGCCGACGACCTTGCGCTGCTCCGGCTTGGCCGACTGCCAGATCGCCAGCGCCGCCGCGGGCAGCGCGAACATGAAGATCGGGAAGAAGCCGGTCATGAACGTGCCCGCGGTCTGGTCACCCGCGAAGAAGCGGGCGATGTCGCCCTTCTCGCCGTTGTAGTCGCCGAAGAGGAACCAGACGACGTTGTTCGGGATGTGGTGCAGACCGAAGGGCAGCAGCAACCGGTTGATCAGACCGTAGAGACCGCCACCGATGACGGCCTGGGAGGTCACGGCGTCGGAGAACGCGGTCAGCGCGGCGTCGAACAGCGGGAACAGCAGACCCATGACCACGCCGATGACCAGCATCGACACCGCGGTCACGATCGGCACGAACCGCCTGCCGCCGAAGAAGCCCAGGTAGTCGGGCAGCTTGATGCGGTGGTAGCGCTGCCACAGCCAGGCGGCCACGAGACCGGCGACGATGCCGCCGAGCACGCCGTAGGGGCTCTTGTTGAACGACGTCCCCTCCTCGGTGCCGGCGATCTGGGTCAGCACGCCGTGCAGCACCAGGTACCCGACGGCACCGGACAGCGCCGTCGAACCGTCGGCCTTCTTCGCGAAACCGATCGCGACACCGATGGCGAACAGCAGCGGGAGGTAGTCGAACAGCGCGCCACCGGCGGCGCCGATGACCCCGGCGACCGGCTGCAGCCACGCCATCGACGCGCCGAGCCCTTCCGCTCCGAGCAGGTCGTCCTGGCCGAGCCGCTGCAACAGGGCCGCGGCCGGCAGCACGGCGATCGGCAGCATCAGGCTGCGGCCGATGCGCTGCAGCTGCGCGAGCCCTCTGTTGCTCCCCTTCGCCCTGGCGGCGGTGGAACTCATCGGATACCTCCTGCTTGGTTCACCGGGGTTGGGTGATCATTGCAAACGATGTCGGTGGTGCGCTGGTTCGAGTTGTCCGGTTCTCGCCTCACAGCTCGGCCGGATCGCGGTCGAGCTGCATGGTCACCTGATATCGGTCGCCGCGGTACCAGGAGGTCATGTCCTCCACCGGCCGTCCGCGAGCGGTGGAGATCCGCCGGAACACCAGCAGCGAGCAGCCGGGGCGGATGCCGAGCAGGCCCGCGGTCTCGGCGTCGGCGTCATCGGCCAGCACCGTCTGCGTGCCCGACTCCAGCGGCAGCCGGTACCGCTGCGACAGCAGCGTGTACAGCGAGGCCGTGAGGTCTTCGTCGAGGAGCCCCGGGGTGGCCTCCGGGTGGTACCAGCCGCGCTCGACGGCCATCGGCATCCCGTCGGCCTTACGCAGCCGGAACAGCCAGAACGCGGTCTCCTGCGGTGCCAGTCCCAGCGCCTGCGCGGTGGCCGGGGGCGGGACCGCTTCGCGGGCGTCGAGGAGCGAGGTCTCAGGGTGCATCCCCCGGCGGCGCATGTCCTCGGTGAACGAGGCCAGGTGGACCTGCCAGTCGATGCGCGGGCGCGTGGTGAAGGTGCCCTTGCCGCGCACCCGCTCCAGGACGCCCTCGGCGCACAGCTGGCCGACCGCCTCGCGCACCGTCAGCCGGGAGACCCCGTAGCGCAGCGCCAGCTCGCGCTCCGACGGGACCGCGGCGCCCGGGGGGAGCTCGCCTGCGGCGAGTTCGCGCAGGATTTCCCGCAGCTGCGCGTGTTTCGGCATCGGCCCGTCGGGCAGGCCGCTGGAGCGAGCGCGCTGGACGGAACTTGGTCCTTCGCCCATGCCTCCTCCTGCCGTGCCACCCTGGCCTTCGGGCCCCTGTCGCGAATCCGCTGTCTCGAACTCGCCGCTGGTTCGGATGAGAAACGTGACCGTTCGTTGGTACTGTCCGGTCTAAACCAGTTGGTTGCGAAGAATGCGCCGTCATGCGATCAGGTGTCAACCAGGCTCCGTTTTCGTTGCCGCATCGACATCACGTGGCGCAAGATCGTCGCGCTGCGGTGTTCGATCCGCGGCGGGAGCACGAAGGGAGCACGTGGTGGCTCAGAACAAGGCCGAGGCGATCCTCTCCGCGCTGGGCGGCGGGGACAACATCGTCGAGATCGAGCCGTGCATCACGCGGCTGCGCTGCGAGGTCGAGGACGGCTCGAAGATCGACGAGGCGGGTCTCAAGGCCGCCGGCGCGCACGGCGTGATGCTGCAGGGCACGGTCGTGCAGGTCGTGGTCGGGCCGGAGGCGGACACGCTGGCCGGCGACATCGAGGACCTGATGTGAGCACCGAGGTCGGCAGCCCGGTAGCGGGTCTCACGGCGGCGCTCAGCGACGTCCCGGACCCGGTGTTCTCGCAGGCCATGGTGGGTCCCGGTCTCGCGGTCAAGCCCTCCGGCGGGGAGGCCGACGCGGTCGCTCCGGTCGCGGGTCAGGTCGCGACGCTGCACCCGCACGCGTTCGTCATCGTCGCTTCGACCGGTGGTGCGGTGCTGGTGCACCTGGGCATCGACACGGTCAAGCTCAAGGGCGAGGGCTTCACGCTGCACGTCGCCAAGGGCGATTCGGTGGAGGCGGGGCAGAAGATCGTCACCTGGAACCCCACGGAGGTGGAGGCTCAGGGCTACGCCTCGATCTGCCCGGTGGTGGCGCTGGAAGCCCAGGCCGAGTCCCTGGCGGACCTCCGCGAGGACACCCAGGTCGTCCCGGGCGACCACCTCTTCAGCATCGACGCCTGAGGCCCGATGGGCGGTTTTGGTCCGAATTGACCGGGCAAATGGGACTTTGATCATGGACGGTTCGGACCAAAACCGCCCAGGGCCCCACCAGGCACTCCCGACACGCGGGCCTTCGCCCAGAGCCTCCCCAAGCCCGGCGGAGTCCCGGGCACGCTGCCGGGATGAGCGCGTTGATCTTGGGTGTGGCTGGAGTTCTCGCCGGTTGGGCGGGGCGCAGGTGGCTCGGTCGGCTTCGTCGTGGAGCGGTCGTGCCCGCGGGGTGGTGCGAGGGCGTGATCGCGGTCGCCTGGGCCGTGGTCGGGCTGCGCGGGATGCCGTGGTGGTGGATCGCGGTGCCGCTCCTGCTGGCGTGGGGCGGAGTTCTCCTCAGTGCCTGTGACCTGCGGGTTCACCGGATTCCCGACGCTCTCACGCTGCCCGCCTACCCCGTTCTGACCGCGCTGCTGGGGCTCGCCGCGTGGCACCGGCCGGAGATCGCGCTCGGCTCGGTGGCCGGTCTGGTGCTGTTCGGCGGAACGTATCTGCTGGTCAGGCTCGTGGCACCGAGGGCTATGGGCGGTGGGGACGTCAAGCTCGCCGGTGTCCTGGGTGCCGCCGGAGGAGCGGTGTCGGTGCCGGCCGTGGCCGGAATCATCGCCGCCGCGGCCGCGTTCACGCTGGTCGCAACCCTGTCGCGGCGGGTGGGGGCGGTGGCGCACGGTCCGGCGATGATCGTTCCGTCCTGGCTGGTGACGCTGACCTGGCCCTGACCCACCCGGGCGCGTTCCTCCTGGGTAGAGCGTGGCAGGATCTACAGGTGTGTTGCGCTGGATGACCGCTGGAGAATCGCACGGCCCCGCCCTCGTTGCGGTGCTGGAAGGCATGGTGGCCGGAGTCGAGGTCACCTCGACCGAGATAGCGACCCAGCTGGAGCGTCGCAAGCTCGGTTTCGGGCGCAGCCCGCGGATGAACTTCGAGTCCGACGAGCTGGAGATCATCGGTGGCGTCCGGCACGGGCGCACCCAGGGCGGCCCGATCGCGGTGCGCATCGGCAACACCGAGTGGCCCAAGTGGGAACAGGTCATGGCCGCCGACCCGGTCGACGAGGACGTGCTGGCCGACCTGGCCCGCAACGAGCCGCTGACCCGCCCGCGTCCCGGTCACGCCGACATCGCCGGCATGCAGAAGTACGGCTTCGACGAGGCCCGCCCGGTCCTGGAGCGGGCGAGCGCCCGTGAGACCGCCGCCCGCGTCGCCGCCGGAACCGTCGCGCGGCAGTTCCTGCGCCAGCTGTTCGGCGTGGAGATCGTCAGCCACGTCGTCAGCCTCGGTGGCGTCGACGCCTCGGGTGAGGTGCTGCCGGGCCCCGACGACCTCGCCGCGATCGACGAGAACCCGGTGCGGGCCTTCGGCGACACCGCCACCGAGCGGATGATGGCCGAGGTCGACGCGGCCAAGAAGGACGGCGACACGCTCGGCGGCGTCGTCGAGGTCATCGCCTACAATCTCCCCCCGGGCATCGGCTCGCACGTGCACTGGGACCGCAAGCTCGACGCGCGCCTGGCCGGTGCGCTGATGAGCATCCAGGCGATCAAGGGCGTGGAGATCGGCGAGGGCTTCGCCAACGCCCACCGCCGGGGCAGCGCCGCGCACGACGAGATCTACCCCGACCAGGGCGTCAACTGGGTCCGCCGCGACAGCAACCGCGCCGGTGGCCTGGAAGGCGGCATCACCAACGGCGAGCCGCTGATCGTGCGCGCCGCGAAGAAGCCCATCTCCAGCCTGCCGCGCGCACTGGCCACTGTGGACATGGTGACCGGTGAGCCCGCGCAGGCGATGCACCAGCGCTCCGACATCACCGCCGTGCCGCGCGCAGCCGTGGTCGCCGAGACGATGGTGGCGCTGGTGCTGGCCGAGGCCGCGCTGGAGAAGTTCGGCGGCGACTCGCTGCCGGAGACCCGCCGCAACGTCGAGGGCTACCTCGCCTCGCTGCGCGAGCGCGCGGAGAAGCGGCAGGTGCGGTGATGTCGCCGCGCGCGATCGTGATCGGCCCGCCCGGAGCGGGCAAGAGCACCATCGGCAGGCTGCTGGCCGAACGCCTCGACGCGCGGTTCCGGGACACCGATGCCGACGTCGTGCAGAGCACCGGCCGCGAGATCTCCGACATCTTCGCCAACGACGGCGAGCCCGCGTTCCGGGAGCTGGAGGAGCAGGCCGTCGACACCGCGTTGCGTGAGCACGACGGCGTGCTCGCGCTGGGCGGCGGAGCGGTGCTCTCCGAGCTGACCCGCGAGCGGCTGGCCGGGCACCCGGTGGTCTTCCTGACGGTGGGCCTCGCCGAAGGCGCCCGCCGCGCCGGTCTGTCCACAGCCCGCCCGCTGCTGGCCGGGGTCAACCCGCGCGCCACGTTCAAGGCGCTGCTGGACGCGCGCATGCCGATCTACCGCTCGGTGGCCGCCGTGGAGGTCGCCACCGACGAGCTCGACCCCGCGCAGGTCGTCGACCGGGTGCTCGCCGACCTCAACGCGCTCGCTTCCCACTAGTGCGTGCGGGCCGATCGGGTTCTCCGACTCGCCCCGCCGCCCAGCACGACCTCGATACCCTCTTGAGAACACCACGATTGCCGAAGGGACGACGATGACCGAGCCGGTTCGGATCAGCGTGAACGGCCAGCAGCCCTACGACGTGGTCGTCGGCCGGGGCCTGCTCGGTGAGCTGGTGGAGTTCCTCAGCGACGCGTCGAGCGTCGCCCTGGTGCACCAGCCCACGATCACCGCCACCATCGAGGCGGTCCGCGAGGAGCTGACCGAGGCCGGCATCGACGCGCACCGCGTCGAGATCCCCGACGCCGAGGACGGCAAGAACCTGCAGGTCGCCGGGTTCTGCTGGGAGGTGCTGGGCAAGATCGGCATGGACCGCGACGGCGTCGTGGTCTCCTTCGGCGGCGGCGCGGTCACCGACCTCGGCGGGTTCGTCGCGGGCACCTGGATGCGCGGTGTGAAGGCCGTGCACGTGCCCACCACGCTGCTGGGCATGGTCGACGCCGCGGTCGGTGGCAAGGCCGGCATCAACACCGACGCGGGCAAGAACCTGGTGGGCCTGTTCCACGAGCCGAGCCTGGTGCTGTGCGACCTGGCGACGCTGGAAGGCTTGCCGCGCAACGAACTCCTCGCAGGCATGGCGGAGGTCGTCAAGGCCGGTTTCATCGCCGACCCCGAGATCCTGCGGCTCATCGAGGCCGACGCGGAGGCCGCCACCGACCCGGCCGGTGAGGTGCTGGCCGAGCTGGTCCGCCGCTCCATCCAGGTCAAGGCCGACGTCGTGTCCTCGGACCTCAAGGAGTCGCACCTGCGCGAGGTGCTCAACTACGGGCACACGCTGGCTCACTCCATCGAGCGGCGCGAGCGCTACCGCTGGCGCCACGGGGCCGCGGTCAGCGTCGGGCTGGTCTTCGCGGCGGAACTCGCCCGGCTGGCGGGACGTCTCGACGACGACACCGCCGACCGGCACAAGCGCATCCTCGACCAGCTGGGGTTGCCCACCACCTACGACCCGGACGCCCTGGGCTCGCTGATGGAGGGCATGAAGGCGGACAAGAAGAACCGCTCCGGCGTGCTGCGGTTCGTGGTGCTCGACGGCCTGGCCAAGCCGGAACGGCTGGAGGGCCCGGACCCGTCGCTGATCGCCGCCGCTTACTCGGCCATCACCGGTGGTGAGAACAAGTCCAGCACGGAGGTGCTGCTGTGAAGGTCCTCGTCCTCAACGGGCCCAACCTGGGGCGGCTCGGCAAGCGCGAACCCTCGGTCTACGGCAGCACCACCTACGCCGACCTCGTGTCGATGTGCGAGCGGGCGGGCACGGATCTCGGAGTCGAGGTCGAGGTGCGGCAGACCGATCACGAGGGCGAGATGGTCGGCTGGCTGCACGAGGCCGCCGACGCCGCCTGGCCGGTGGTGCTCAACGCGGGCGCGTGGACCCACTACTCGGTGGCGGTGCGCGACGCCGCCTCGCAACTGACCGCCGACCTGGTCGAGCTGCACATCTCCAACGTGCACAAGCGAGAGCCGTTCCGGCACACCAGCTACCTGTCCGACATCGCCACCGCGGTGATGGCCGGACTGGGCGTGGCCGGATATCCGCTGGCGATCCGCTGGCTGGCCGAGAACGCGGGGGAGTAGTGCGCGGTTCCGGCCGGCTGCCGTTATGCCTGGTCGCCGTCGCGCTGCTGGCGGGGTGCACGCACGTCTCCGGCACCCCCGTCGCCCCGGTCGCGCAGCAGCGGCGACCGGCTCCGGTGCCGCAGCCGGTGGAGCTGACCACGGGTGCCGAGCGCGGGAGCCCGGGCGTGGTGGCGGCGGGCGGGCAGCCCGCGCCGTACAACTACGGGCCGACGGTGCTGGCCGAGGACGGCCGGTACCGGGCGTGGTGGTGCAGCCAGCTGCCGGGCGTGGGCCCGGCGGGCGACGACGTCCTGCACGCCTCGTCGGCCTCGCCGGACGGTCCGTTCTCCGAGGGCGGTGCGCCCGCGGTCCCGGTCTTCTCCGGTGAGCCGGGGCGTTTCGACGGGATGCACACCTGCGATCCCTCGGTGCTGCGGGTGGGCGGCGAGTACTACCTCTACTACACGGGTGCGGCAGGGGATCACGCGCACGGCAACGCCATCGGCGTCGCCCGCAGCGCGGACGGCATTGCCTGGACCCGCGGTCCCGCGCCGATCGCCTCGGCGTCGGGAGAGGTGCAGCGGGCCAACGTCTACGGCGCCGGGCAGCCGTCCGCGGTGTTCGTGGACGGCTGGTTCTACCTGATGTTCACCGACACCACGGCGAAGGGCGCCGGCTGGAACGGAGCCGGGCAGTTCGTGCTGAGATCGCGAGACCCGTTGTTCGGCAAGGGAGTTCAGGCGCTGACCGAGCGCGGGTTCCGCCCGGCGGGCGGGCAGCGCGAGCGGTCGGTGGCCGACGCGTTCAGCGCGGACTGGGCCTACTCGCCGACGCTGGACGCCTTCGCCATCGCGCACCAGACCGCAGGCGGGACGCGGATCACCTTCTGGGACAGGGAGTTCACCCGGCATCCCTACGAGCCGGTGACGGTTCCCGGTCCGTGGCAGGAGGGGCCGGGGCTGGTCCGCGACGGGGAGGGGCGGATTCGTCCGTCCACATCGGACCCGTGCGGGACCGTGCCGCTCGACGTCCTGCGCGCCACCGGGCTGGGCCCGGCTCCCACCGACATCCGGCACTTCGGCATCGACATCACCGATGCGGGCGGCTGCGGCACCGCCCCGAGGGCGGCCCGGACGCTGGAGGGGTTCGCGGTTCCGTCGCCGGTCCGCACGGTCGACCTCGTGCACGACGGCGGGAAGGTCCGGTTCGAGCGCCGCTCGGTCGCCGAAACCCTGGCGGCCGGGGTGCTCGACGACCGGCCGGACGCGGTGGACGCCCTCCCGGTGGTCGCCGAGATCGCCTCGGGCGCCCCGGCTCTGCGGTCTCCGTCGGGCACGGTCGGCCTGCTCGACGCGAAGGGCCGTTTGTGGGTGGTCACCGAGGAAGCGGCGAAGGCGAACGCCTCCACCATCGCCGACGTGACGGACTCGCAGTGGCGAACCCACCCCGTTCAGGCCGACCTCCGCCCGGGCGCACGTTGACAACGAACGTTGGCATCGCGCAGTTTTAGTCCAAACCGAGGACCCTCGACGCCCGAAATGTCCGCTCAGTTTGGACTAAGGGGTCGTTGCAGAATCACCTTGCTTGGCGGTGCGGGTAGCGGAACCTCACACGCCGCCTGGACTCCGTGCGCCACTCCTGATGTATGCCAATACACGGCGTCGCGGCGTACTCGCCAGACGACGTGTGAGAACCCGCGGCGGTGCCAGCTGAGTCCCACACCTGAAACAACGGCTCCGCCGCATTCTGAAACGACCCCTAAAACTGGGATTTCACCCACCTGGGTTCGCAACGGAGTCGGTCAGGTCCGGACGGAGCCGGTCAGGACGGGGTGCCTTGGTGGAGGGTTTCGACCTTGAGCTGTTCGCCTGGGAGGTCGGGGTTGCCGCAGGCGGTTTCGGCCAGGGGGATGAACAGCGAGTCGTACTCCTGGGGCGGGTAGATGCGCAGGCCTCGGGCTTCTTCCGGCCGGCAGGTGGCGGGGTCGTAGTTCTCCGCGTGCGGGGACGCGAGCGGCGCCCACGCCTGGGCCCCGGCTCGCAGCGTGATGGCCGGTCCCTTGTCGCCGACGCGGTCGGCGGGCTTGCCGATCTGGTGGCCGTCCTCGCCACCGACGAACGACACACCGGCGAATCCCTGGATCTCGCAGGTGCGGCCGCCGGAGTTGGTGAACTGCAGCGCCCGGTGCACGGTCCCGGCTCCGGCGTCGACGTACTTCACCGTCACGGTCAGGTCCGCGACCTCGCACAGCCGCTCAGCGGACTGCTCGCCCTCGTCCGGCACCGTCTCGGAAGGTTCGCTCGCGGTTTCCGACGGTTCCGCCTCGCTCGGCGGGGGCTCCTCGGTCGCCTGGGCTTCCGACGAGGTCGCGGGGGCCTCGACGACCACGCCGCTGGACGACGCGTCGCCGCCTTCCTCGTCGCAGGCGCTGAGGCCTGCCGTCAGCAGTGCGGCCGTTGCCGCCAGGATGATCCTCGTCCGAGCCATGTTCTCCCGCCTCCTCCGCGTCGATCACTCATCTCCAGAAGACGCGCATCGACCGGGAAGGTTGCTCGGGTCGTGAGCGGGCGCAACTACTCCTGGCGGAAGGTCCGCCGGTAGGCGGCGGGTCCGAGGCCCAGCCGGGCCCGCAGGTGCTTGCGCAGGGAGGTCGCCGTGCTCAGCCCCGACTGCAGCGCGACCTCCTCGATCGCCAGGTCGGTGTGCTCCAGCAGGTGCCGCGCGTGCTCGATGCGCTGCCGCAGCAGCCAGTCCAGCGGTGATGTCCCGGTCTCCTCGCGGAAGCGCCGGGTGAAGGTCCGCACGCTCATGCCCGCGTGCGCGGCGATCGCCTCCAGCGTCAGCGGTTCGGCGAGCCGGTGCATCAGCCATTCGCGGGTGGGTGCGGTGCCGGTGATGCCGGGGGAGGGCATCGGGCGCTCGATGAACTGCGACTGCCCGCCGTCGCGCCAGGGCGGCACGATGTTGCGCCGCGCGGCCCGGTTGGCGACGTCGCTGCCGTGGTCGTTGCGCAGGACGTGCAGGCACAGGTCGATCCCGGCGGCCACGCCTGCCGAGGACAGCACGTCGCCGTCGTCGACGAACAGCACGTCGGGGCGCAGGTCGACCTCCGGGAACATCTCGCGGAACCGCTCGACGTGCGCCCAGTGCGTGGTGGCGGGACGTCCGTCGAGCAGGCCGGCGGCGGCGAGCACGAAGGCGCCGGTGCAGATCGACATGATCCGCGTGCCGTCGGGCAGGTTCCGCAGGTATGAGGTGACCTTGGGGTCTTCGGCGAAGTCATCGGTCTCGACGCCGGGGACGATCACGGTGTCCGGTTCGCCCAGCGCGCCGATCCCGGATTCCGGCATGATCGAGAAGCCCCGGGTCGTGCGGAGCGGTCCGCCGTCGATGCTGCACACGTGGACCTCGTACAGCGGCTCGTCCGGGCTGGACGCACAGGGGAAGACCTGCGGGGCGATCGACAGGTCGAACCCGATGACCGTCTCCACGCCCAGCACGGCGATGCGGTGCGGCCTCATGGCCGAATCTTCCCACAGAATGTCCCTCCGGCCACTGGTTCGGGAATCAGCGCTCGATGATGCTGGTCCTCATGGTTCGAGTGCTGCCTGCGCGGGTCCACCCCGCTTGGTCGATCGCCGTCGTCGCGTTCATCGCCCTGGTGGGGGCCGCCGCCTTCCGGTCGGCGCCCGGAGTCCTGATGGACCCGCTGCACCAGGAGTTCGGCTGGCCGCACGGGCTGATCTCGGCGGCGGTGTCGCTCAACCTGCTGCTGTACGGCCTCACCGCGCCGTTCGCGGCGGCGCTGATGGTCCGCTTCGGGATCCGGCGCGTCACCACCGCGGCGCTGGTGCTGGTGGGGGTGGGCAGCGGGCTCACGGTCTTCATGACCGAGCCGTGGCAGCTGATCCTGTGCTGGGGGCTGCTGGTGGGCCTGGGGACCGGTTCGATGGCGCTGGCGTTCGTGTCCACTGTGGTCGATCGCTGGTTCGTGGCCAGACGGGGCCTGGTCAGCGGGGTCCTCACCGCGGGCAGCGCGACCGGCCAGCTGGTCTTCCTGCCGGTGGAAGCGGTGCTGGTGGAGAACTGGGGCTGGCGGGTGGCTTCGCTGGTCATCACCGCCTCGGCCCTGGTGGTCGCCGTCGTCGTCCGGCTCGTCATGCGCGAACGCCCCAGCGATCTGGGGCTTTCCGCCTACGGTGCCACCGGTGACGAACCGGAACCGGTGCAGGAGCGCGGAAATCCCGCCGTCCTGGCGGTCAAGGCGCTCGCGGAGGCGGCGCGCACGCGCACCTTCTGGTTGCTGGCAGGTGGTTTCGCGATCTGCGGTGCCAGCACGAACGGTCTGGTCAACACCCACTTCGTGCCCGCCGCGCACGATCACGGGATGCCCACCACGATGGCGGCCGGTCTGCTCGCGGTCATCGGCGTCTTCGACGTGCTGGGCACGGTGGCGTCGGGATATCTCACCGACAAGATCAACCCGCGGGTGCTGCTCGCGGTCTACTACACGCTGCGCGGGATCTCGCTGTTCGTGCTGCCGCAGCTGTTCGCCCCCGAACCGGGCATCGAGATGGTGCTGTTCGTGGTGTTCTACGGCCTGGACTGGGTCGCCACGGTGCCGCCGACGATGGCGCTGTGCCGGGAGCACTTCGGGCCGAAGGCCTCGGTGGTGTTCGGCTGGGTGTTCGCCTCGCACCAGGTCGGCGCCGCGGTCATCGCCGGGGGAGCCGGGCTGATCCGCGACCACTTCGGCGACTACGCGCTCGCCTGGTACGGGGCCGGGCTGCTCTGCCTGCTGGCGACGGCCTTCTCGGTGTCGATCCGGCGGAACGCCCCCGAGGAACCCGCATCGGACCGGGGCGCGGATCCGGCCCGGACGGGCGCCTGAGGGGCGTTCGCCGGAGCTCATTAAAGAGAGCGCTCCCGAGATCGGCAAAGCGGCCGGAGGGAGCAGCCGGAGCTCGGCCGGACGGCTCAGCCGGTCGCCTGACCAGCGAGTTCGCCGGTTCCGGCGGGGAGAATCGGTTCAGATTCGCTGACCTGCGAAATTGCCAGTTCCTGCGAGCGGGTGGGAACGGCCGGGTATTCTCAACGGCCATGTCTGAGGTTCTCGCCCGTGCGGTCGCCGAGCGCGGTGAGCTCGTGCTGATGCGCCGCGACGACGCGCTGGAACTGCGGGTCAACGGCGTGTTCGTGATGGACACCGCGCACACCGCGACCGAGCGCATGCTGGCCACCGCCACGCTGGAGCACCTCACCCGCACCGACGGGCTGCGGGTGCTCATCGGCGGGCTCGGCCTCGGGTTCACGCTGCGCGAGGTGCTGGCCGACGAGCGCGTGCGCGAGGCGCACGTGGTCGAGATCGAACCCGACCTCGTCGGCTGGCACCGCGACGGCCTGATCCCCGACACCGCGGAGGCGCTGGCCGACGAGCGGGTGCGCATCACCGTCGGCGACGTCGCCGAGGTCCTGGAGGGCCGGCCGGACGGCGGCTGCGACGTGCTGCTGCTCGACGTCGACAACGGACCGGACTTCCTGGTCTACGAGGCGAATTCGGCGCTCTACGACTCGGCGTTCCTCCGCCGCTGCAAGGACAAGCTCGCCGCCGGCGGCACGCTCGCGGTGTGGTCGGCCGACACCTCACCGCACCTGCTGCGGGCGATGCGCGACGTCTTCGGCGAGTGCGACGAGCTGGCGATCCCGGTCACCCTCGGGCAGCGCGAGACGACCTACCACCTATTCGTCTCGCACCAGGTCGAGTTCGAGCAGGCTGGGCTCCAGGATTCCCTCTAGCACCAGCAGCTTTCGCTTGGCCTCCAGGCCGGGTCCGAACCCGCCGAGCCCGCCGCCGGAGGCCAGCACGCGGTGGCACGGCACGATCAGCGGCACCGGGTTCGAGCCCATGATCGTGCCCACCGCGCGGGACGCCTCCGGCCTGCCGGAGAGCTCGGCGAGGCCCTTGTAGCTGACGGTGTCGCCGAACGGCACCAGTTCCAGCAGCGTTCGCAGCACGTGCGCGCGCAGCCCGTCGAGCCCGGTCCAGTCGATCGCGAGCTGGAACTCCTTGCGGTGGCCGGAGAAGTACTCGTCGAGCTGGCGCGCCGCCTCGTCGGCGAGACCGCCGCGTCCTGCCGTCGGGAACTCGCTCAGCGCGACGTCCGGACCGGCGAAGGCGACGTGCCGCACACCGGACTCGGAGGCGACCGCGGTGATCTCACCGACCGGACCCGACAGCGTGCTCCAGCGCAGCTCCACGGAACCACCATACCGAGCCCGGCCGACACTCCCGCCGTGCCGCGAAGATCTGCTCACCTGCGGCTTTCACCGCCCCCGACTTGCACGTGACGGGCCCGTCCAGCAATGTCCTGGCGGCTTTCCGCAAACGGCCGTCCGAGGCAGGTCAATCCGCTGTCCTGCGAGTTAGGCTCCGAAACATGTCCGAAACGCACGCCCACCGACGAGACGCACTCCGCAGCCGGCTGCGGGAGCGGGACCTGGACGCCATGCTGGTGACCGACCTGCTCAACATCCGCTACCTGACGGGCTTCACCGGGTCCAACGCCGCGCTGGTGGTGCACGCCGCCGACGATCCCGGCGGTGAGAGCCGCACGGTGTTCTGCACCGACGGCCGCTACCTGACCCAAGCCGAGGAGCAGGTCGGCGACCTGGAACGCGTCATCGACCGGGCGAGCGACCTGACCATCGCGCAGCGCCTCTGCGAGGAGGCCGCGGTGTACCGGCGGGTCGGTTTCGAGTCCCAGCACGTCACCGTCGACAACCGGGACGTGCTCGGCGACGCCGCGGGCAAGTCCGAGCTGGTCCGGGCGCCGGGCATGGTGGAGCAGCTGAGGCTGATCAAGGACGCCGCCGAGATCGAGGCCCTGCGGATGGCCTGCGCCGCCGCCGACCGCGCGCTGACCGGGCTCATCGAGCACGGCGGGCTGCGCCCGGGGCGCACCGAGCTGGAGGTCGCCCGCGATCTGGAGGCCCGGATGCTGGACAACGGCGCCGCGGGCCCGTCGTTCGACACGATCGTCGCGGCGGGCGCGAACTCCGCGGTCCCGCACCACCGGCCCACCGACGCGGTGCTGGCGGCCGGGGACTTCGTCAAGATGGACTTCGGCGCGCTGGTCGACGGCTACCACTCGGACATGACCCGCACCGTCGTGCTGGGCAAGGCGGCCGACTGGCAGCGGGAGATCTACGAGCTGGTCCGGGCCTCGCAGAGCGCCGGGCGAGCGGCCGTGAAGATCGACGCGGAGGTCCGCGACGTCGACACCGCGGCCCGCGACGTGATCGCCGATGCCGGGTACGGGGAGCAGTTCCTGCACGGCTTGGGACACGGCGTGGGGCTCGAGATCCACGAGGCACCCACGTTGTCCCAGCGAGGGGACGGTAGAATTGCCGAAAGGATGGCGGTCACCGTCGAGCCTGGCGTCTATCTGGCCGGGCAGGGCGGGGTCCGTATCGAGGACACACTGGTCGTGCGTCCCGGCACACCGGAGCTCCTCACCCTGACGACCAAAGAGCTCGTCGAAGTCTGACGCACGACGAGTGCGCGGAATTTCGCCGGCAGCCCGTTACGGCCCGGCGCAACGCCAAGCCATCACCACAGGAGAACACCCACGTGGCTTCCACGAACGACCTGAAGAACGGACTGGTGCTCAACCTCGACGGCCAGCTGTGGTCCGTCGTCAACTTCCAGCACGTCAAGCCTGGCAAGGGCGGCGCCTTCGTCCGCACCACCCTCAAGAACGTGCTCTCCGGCAAGGTCGTCGACAAGACCTTCAACGCCGGCGTGAAGGTGGACACCGCGAACGTCGACCGTCGCGAGATGACCTACCTGTACTACGACGGCAACGACTACGTCTTCATGGAGCCCGAGACCTTCGACCAGGTCAGCGTGTCCAGCGACATCGTCGGTGACGCCGCGAACTACATGCTGGAGAACAGCCAGGTGGTCGTGGCCCGGCACGAGGACGCGCCGCTGTACGTCGAGCTGCCCGCCTCCGTGGAGCTCGTCGTCGAGCACACCGACCCGGGCGTGCAGGGCGACCGCTCGACCGGCGGCACCAAGCCGGCGACGTTGGAGACCGGCGCCGAGGTCCAGGTCCCGCTGTTCCTGAACACCGGCGACAAGGTCAAGGTCGACCCGCGCGACGGCCGGTACCTCAGCCGCGTCAACTCCAAATGAGCGGCTCGCGCAGCAAGGCTCGAAAGCGTGCGGTCGATTTCCTCTACGAGGCCGACCTGCGCGAGACCGATGCGGTCACGCTCATGTCCGACCGGATCGGCGCGCCCGACACGGCTGCGGTGCCCGACTACACGATCATCCTGGTCGAGGGCGTGAACGAGAACCGCGAGCGGATCGACGAGCTGCTCACCCAGCACATCGAGGGCTGGACGCTCTCGCGGATGCCGGTCGTGGACCGCGCCGTGCTGCGGCTGGGCCTCTACGAGCTGCTGTGGTGCCCGAAGGGCGACGTGCCACCTGTGGTGGCCGTGGACGAGGCGGTGGAGCTGGCCAGGGCGCTGTCCACCGACGACTCGCCGCGCTTCGTCAACGGCGTTCTGGGCCGCTTGGCGGGCATCCGAGACAGGCTCCGCAAGACCCTCCCCAAGGAGGAGACCCCGGTCGACTGAGCGGTCGGACCGCGCAGCGGCCGGAGCAGGGTCGCCGCATTCACGAGACGCGAAGAAGGGCACCTGCCGCCTGGCAGGTGCCCTTCTTCGCGCGCGAGGACCTCTCACTCGAACGGAGCCCGCCTGCGTCGCCCTGAGCGAGCACAGCGCGCCTCTCCGGCAGCCGAACGGGTGAGGGGCCTGAAACGCCCAGGGGCACCCGTTGCGGCGTCGCCGCAGGGTGCCCCGGTCCGCTTTATCGGTGTTGTGTCACTCCTCGCGGGCAGGGCGCGCCTCCGGGGGAAGCACACCCCAGTCGATGAGCTGCTCGGTGAGCTCGCCCGGCGTCATGTCGTAGATGATCGCCAGGGACCGCAGGTCTTCGGTGCGGATGGACAGCACCTTGCCGTTGTAGTCACCGCGCTGGCTCTGGATCGTGGCCGCGTAGCGGGCCAGCGGACCCACCTTCTCGGCAGGCAGTTGCTGCAGGCGCTCGAGGTTGATCACGACCTTCGTGGCCGGTTCGGCACCGGAAGGCACGCGACCCTCGGGCAGCAGCTCCGCGACCGGTACGCCGTAGAAATCGGCGAGTTCAGCGAGCTTCTGCACGGTCACCGCGCGGTCGCCTCGCTCGTAGGACCCGACGACCACGGCCTTCCACCGTCCGCCAGACTTCTGCTCGACGCCGTGCAGCGACAAACCCTGCTGCTGGCGGATGGCGCGGAGTTTGCTGCCCAGCGCCTTGGCGTAGTCGCCCATGTGGCGTTTCTCCGTTCGTTCGCCCCGTCAGCCGATAACGGCGACCGGGGAGCAAAGCTCAGATCGATACGGAGAGTAATGTTCGCTCGCGAGCGTCACCAGGTCAAGTTGGTCTTGGGTGCCGATGTGGCGAGCGCCAACACACCACCCGGTCGATTGACCCGTTGTCGCTGATAGCGTACGGGTCAGCCCGGTGATGCGCAGGTTCATCGCGAACCCGGATTGCGGGGCAGCTCACACACCATCCTTTAAGGACCCGTCCTGTGAGGCGGAGAAGGAGGTCGCACCGTGGCGTCTCGCCATCAGGCGAGCGCGGCGGAACCGGCAGGGCAGCGAGAGCTGCTTTCCGCCGGTGACGTTGCGCGCACGATAGCCCGCATCGCGCACCAGATCATCGAGAAGACCGCGCTGGACACCGGCGACGGTTCCGTGGTGCTGCTGGGCGTCCCCACCAGGGGAACGCCGCTGGCCAGGCGGTTGGCGGACAAGATCAGCGAGTTCAGCGGGACGACCGTCGCGGTCGGCACCCTGGACATCACGCTCTTCCGCGACGACCTGCGCACCCAGCCCAACCGGCCGCTGGAGCCCACCAACCTGCCGCCCGGCGGGCTCGACGGCGCGCTGGTCGTGCTCGTCGACGACGTGCTGTTCTCCGGCCGCACCGTGCGCGCCGCCCTCGACGCCCTGCGCGACCAGGGTCGCCCCCGCGCGGTCCAGCTGGCCGTGCTGGTCGATCGCGGGCACCGGGAACTGCCGATCCGCGCGGACTACGTGGGCAAGAACATCCCGACCTCCCGCGAGGAGGACGTGGCCGTGCAGCTCGCGGAGACCGACGGCGAGGACCGCGTCGTGATCAACAAGGACCAGCCGCGGGAGGACGTGTGATGCGCCACCTGCTGTCCACCGAGGGCCTCCCCGCCGCCGACGCGACTGCCGTCCTCGACACCGCCGACACGCTCAAGCAGACGCTGCTGGGGCGCGAGGTGAAGAAGCTGCCCACGTTGCGCGGGCGCACCGTGGTGACGCTGTTCTACGAGAACTCCACCCGGACCCGGGTGTCCTTCGAGGTCGCCGGGAAGTGGATGAGCGCCGACGTGATCAACGTCTCGGCCAGCAGCTCTTCGGTCGGCAAGGGTGAATCCCTGCGGGACACCGCGCTGACGCTGGCGGCGGCCGGAGCGGACTGCGTGATCATCCGGCACCCGGCCTCCGGCGCCGCTCACCGGCTCGCGGGATGGCTGGAGCAGGACGGCACCAAGGTCGTCAACGCGGGCGACGGGATGCACGAGCACCCGACGCAGGCCCTGCTGGACGCGGCGACGCTGCGGGAGCGGCTGGGCGAGGTCTCCGGGCGTCGTATCGGCATCGTGGGCGACCTGCTGCACAGCCGGGTCGCGCGGTCCAACGTGCACCTGCTGCGGACGCTGGGAGCGGAGGTGACGCTCATCGCGCCGCCGACGCTGGTGCCCGCGGGCATCGAGCACTGGGGCGCCGAGGTCCGCCACGAGCTCGACCCCGAGCTGCCCAAGCTGGACGCGGTGATGCTGCTGCGCGTGCAGGCCGAGCGGATGCACGGCGGGTTCTTCCCGTCGGCCCGCGAGTACTCGATCGCCTACGGCCTCAACGAGAAGCGGCTGGCGAAGCTGCCCGAGCACGCGGTCGTGCTGCACCCCGGCCCGATGCTGCGCGGCATGGAGATCGCGCCGTCGGTGGCCGATTCGCCCCGCGCCGCCATCACCCAGCAGGTCGGCAACGGCGTGCACGTCCGGATGGCCGTGCTCTACCACCTGCTCGCCGGAGAGGAACTCACCTCATGAGTCGCGTACTGCTCAAGGACGTCCGCCCCTACGGCGAGGGTGATCCGGTCGACGTGCTCGTCGAGGGCACCACGATCGCCGAGATCGGCCCGGGCCTGGACGTCGACGCCGACGAGATCGTGCAGGGCGGTGGCGCGGTGGTGCTGCCGGGTTTCGTGGACCTGCACACCCACCTGCGCGAACCGGGCAGGGAGGACGCCGAGACGGTCGAGACCGGCTCGACGGCCGCCGCCCTGGGCGGCTACACCGCCGTGTTCGCGATGGCCAACACCGATCCGGTCGCCGACAACGCGGTGATCGTCGAGCACGTGTGGCGCCGGGGCCGCGAGGTCGGCCTGGTCGACGTGCACCCGGTCGGCGCGGTGACCGTCGGGCTGGCGGGCGAGAAGCTCGCCGAGCTGGGCACCATGCGGCACTCGGCGGCCGAGGTGCGGGTCTTCTCCGACGACGGCAAGTGCGTGCACGACCCGCTGCTGATGCGCCGCGCGCTGGAGTACACGCGCTCCTTCGGAGGGCTGGTGGCCCAGCACGCCGAGGAGCCGCGGCTGACCGTCGGCGCGCAGGCGCACGAGGGACCCAACGCGGCCCGGCTGGGCCTGGCGGGCTGGCCGGCTCCGGCGGAGGAGTCCATCGTGGCCCGCGACTGCCTGCTGGCCGCGCACACCGGCGGCGCGCTGCACGTCTGCCACGTGTCCACCGAGGGCACCGCGGAGCTGCTGCGGTTCTTCAAGGGGCGCGAGACCGGCGGCTCGGTCTCGGCGGAGGTGACGCCGCACCACCTGCTGCTCACCGACGAGAGGCTGGAGACCTACGACCCGGTCAACAAGGTCAACCCGCCGCTGCGCACCGACGCCGACGCGATCGCCCTGCGCCAGGCCCTGGCCGACGGGACCGTGGACTGCGTGGCCACCGACCACGCCCCGCACGCCGCTCAGGACAAGGACTGCGAGTGGTCGGCCGCCAAGCCGGGGATGCTGGGTCTGCAGACGGCGCTGGGCATCGTGACGCAGACGATGGTGCGCTCGGGTCTGCTGGACTGGCGCGGTGTGGCGCGGGTCCTCTCCGAGCGTCCCGCCGAGATCGCCGGGCTGTCCGGCCAGGGCCGTCCGATCGCGGTCGGCGAACCCGCGAACCTCGCGCTGGTGGACGCCGACGCGGAGTGGACGGTGCGCGGGGCCGAGCTGGCGAGCCTGGGGCAGAACTCGCCCTTCGAGGGGATGCGGCTGCCCGGCCGGATCGTCGCAACGCTGTTGCGCGGCACGCTGACCGCGCACGAGGGCAAGGTGAGGCGCTGATGGAACGCTTGTTGTGGGTGCTGGCGCTCGCCGCGCTGGCGGCGCTGGTGTTCTTCGGGATGCGACGCGGCTGGCTGGCGCGAGCCCGACGACAGGCGGCCGAGCTGCCTCCGTTCCCGGAGCGGCCGGCCGACCCCGGCGCCGAGGAGCTGGCCGCCGCCACCGGCATGTACATCGGCACGACCAAGGCCGACGACTGGCAGGACCGCATCGCGGTCGGCGACATCGGGCACCGCGCCAACGGGACCGCGCACCTGCACGCCCGCGGCCTGCTGATCGAGCGGGACGGCGCGTCGGCCGTGTGGATCCCCGCCGAGTCCGTCGTGGACGCCCGGTTGGACCACAAGCTGGCCAACAAGGTCGTGCCCGGCGCCGGACTGGTGGTGGTGACCTGGCGCCTCGGCGACGCGCTGCTGGACACCGGGTTCCGCGGCGACGACAAGGACGCGCAGACCGAGTGGGTGGAGGCGATCCGCTCGCTGCCCGCCCAGACTTCGAACACGTCGGAGGACGGATGAACCACGATCCGTCCGACCGTGGTGCGGGGCACCGCACCAGCACAGGAGGAGAAATGACCGCGCACACACCGGCCGCGTTGGTGCTGGAGGACGGCCGGATCTTCCGCGGGGAGGCTTACGGCAAGGTGGGCCGCTCCCTCGGGGAGGTCGTGTTCACCACCGGCATGACCGGCTACCAGGAGACGCTGACCGACCCGTCGTACCACCGGCAGATCGTGGTGCAGACGGCGCCGCAGATCGGCAACACGGGCTGGAACGACGAGGACGACGAGTCCGACAAGATCTGGGTCGCCGGGTACGCCGTGCGCGACCCCGCCCGCCGCCCGTCGAACTGGCGCTCCACGCGCAGCCTGGACGACGAGCTGACCGGCCAGGGCATCGTCGGCATCTCCGGGATCGACACCCGCACCCTGACCCGCCACGTGCGCGAGCTGGGCGCGATGCGCGGTGGCATCTTCTCGGGTCCCGAGCTGCTCTCGGACGAGCAGATGGTGGCCGCGGTGAAGGATTCCTCGCAGATGGTCGGCGCCTCGCTGGCCGGGGACGTCACCACCCAGAAGTCCTACGTGGTGCCGGCCAAGGGCGACAAGCGGTTCACGGTCGTCGCGCTGGACATGGGCATCAAGGCGAACACGCCGCGGATGATGGCCGAGCGCGGCATCGAGATCCACGTGATGCCGCTGGCGTCCACGATGGACGAGATCCTGCAGGTGGCCCCGGACGGGCTGTTCCTGTCCAACGGTCCCGGTGACCCGGCGACCACCGACGCGCAGGTCGAGCTGACCCGCCAGGCCCTGGACCGGAAGCTGCCGCTGTTCGGCATCTGCTTCGGCAACCAGGTCCTCGGTCGCGCGCTGGGCCGCGGCACCTACAAGCTGCAGTACGGCCACCGCGGCATCAACATCCCGGTCATCGACCAGGAGACCGGCAAGGTCGCGATCACCGCGCAGAACCACGGGTTCGCGGTGGAAGGCGAGCCGGGCGAGGAGTTCGACACCGACTTCGGCCGCGCGATCGTGTCCCACCACTGCGCCAACGACGGTGCGGTGGAAGGCCTTCGGCTGCTGAACGGCCCGGCCTTCTCCGTCCAGTACCACCCCGAGGCGGCAGCCGGCCCGCACGACGCGGCGCCGCTGTTCGACCGTTTCGTTGACCTGATGAGCGAGGCCCGGTAATGCCGAAGCGTACTGATATCAACCACGTTCTGGTCATCGGTTCCGGGCCGATCGTGATCGGTCAGGCGTGCGAGTTCGACTACTCGGGCACGCAGGCGTGCCGGGTGCTGCGGGAAGAGGGCATCCGCGTCTCGCTGGTGAACTCCAACCCGGCCACGATCATGACCGACCCGGAGTTCGCCGACGCCACCTACATCGAGCCGATCACGCCGGAGTTCGTGGAGAAGGTGATCGCCAACGAGAAGGAGTCCGGTCGTCCGGTCGACTGCGTGCTGGCGACGCTGGGCGGGCAGACCGCGCTGAACACGGCGATCGCGCTGCACGAGCGCGGTGTGCTGGAGCGCTACGGCGTGGAGCTCATCGGTGCCGACGTCAACGCGATCCAGCGCGGCGAGGACCGCCAGATGTTCAAGGACATCGTGCGCTCGATCGGCGGTGAGGTGCCGGAGTCCAAGGTCTGCAAGTCGATGGACGACGTGCGCTCGTTCGTCGCCGGCTCCGGCCTGCCGGTGGTCATCCGGCCCAGCTACACCATGGGTGGTCTGGGCTCGGGCATGGCGCACACCGAGGAGGACCTGGAGCGGATGGCCTCCTTCGGCCTGTCCGAGTCCCCGGTGCACGAGGTGCTCATCGAGGAGTCGGTGCTCGGCTGGAAGGAGTACGAGCTGGAGCTGATGCGCGACCACGCCGACAACGTGGTGATCATCTGCTCCATCGAGAACGTCGACCCGATGGGCGTGCACACCGGCGACTCGGTGACCGTGGCCCCGTCGATGACGCTGACCGACCGCGAGTACCAGCACATGCGCAACGTCGGCATCGACGTGCTGCGCGAGGTCGGGGTGGAGACCGGCGGCTGCAACATCCAGTTCGCGGTGCACCCGGAGACCGGCCGCATGGTCGTCATCGAGATGAACCCGCGGGTGTCGCGCTCCTCGGCGCTGGCGTCGAAGGCGACCGGTTTCCCGATCGCCAAGATCGCCGCGAAGCTGGCCGTCGGCTACTCCCTCGACGAGATCCAGAACGACATCACCGGTGAGACGCCGGCGTCGTTCGAGCCCACGCTGGACTACGTGGTCGTGAAGGTGCCGCGGTTCGCCTTCGAGAAGTTCCCGGGCGCCGACACCGAGCTGACCACGACCATGAAGAGCGTCGGCGAGGCGATGGCCGTGGGCCGCAGCTTCTCCGAGGCGATGGGCAAGGCGCTGCGGTCGATGGAGACCAAGTCCGTCGGCTTCTGGACCAAGCCCGATCCGGTGGGCGAGGACGGCAAGCCCGCCACCCTCCAGTCCACTCTGGACGATCTGCGCACCGCTCACGACGGCCGGATCTACACCGTCGAGCGCGCGCTGCGCTTCGGCGCGACCGTCGAGCAGGTGCACGAGGCCTCGGGCATCGACCCGTGGTTCGTCGACCAGATCTCCGCGTGGGTCGAGTTGCGCCGCGAGCTCGTCGACGCCCCGGTGCTGGACGCCGCGCTGCTGCGGACCGCCAAGCGGGCGGGCCTGTCGGACCGCCAGATCGCCGCGCTGCGCACGGAACTGGCCGGGGAGGACGGCGTTCGCGCGCTGCGCCACCGGCTGGGCGTGCGGCCGGTCTACAAGACCGTCGACACCTGCGCGGCCGAGTTCGCGGCGAACACGCCGTACCACTACTCGGCTTACGAGTCCGACCCCGCGGCGGAGTCGGAGGTCGCTCCGCAGCGCGACAGGCCGAAGGTGATCATCCTCGGCTCGGGCCCGAACCGCATCGGCCAGGGCATCGAGTTCGACTATTCCTGCGTGCACGCGGCCACGTCGTTGCGCGACGCCGGGTACGAGACGGTGATGGTCAACTGCAACCCGGAGACGGTCTCCACCGACTACGACACCTCCGACCGCCTGTACTTCGAGCCGCTGACCTTCGAGGACGTGCTGGAGGTCGTGCACTCGGAGCAGCAGTCGGGAACGGTCGCGGGCGTCATCGTGCAGCTGGGCGGCCAGACCCCGCTGGGCCTGGCGCAACGCCTGGCCGACGCGGGCGTGCCGGTCGTGGGCACCCCGCCGGAGGCCATCCACCTCGCCGAGGAGCGCGGTGCTTTCGGTGACGTGCTGGTCGCGGCGGGCCTGCCCGCTCCGCAGTACGGCACGGCGACGTCGTTCGACGGCGCCAAGCGGATCGCCGACGACATCGGCTACCCGGTGCTGGTGCGGCCGTCGTACGTGCTGGGCGGCCGGGGCATGGAGATCGTCTACGACGAGGCGTCGCTGGCCAACTACATCGCCCGCGCCACCGAGGTCACCCCGGAGCACCCCGTGCTGGTGGACAAGTTCCTCGACGACGCGATCGAGATCGACGTCGACGCGCTGTGCGACGGCAACGAGATCTACCTGGGCGGCGTGATGGAGCACATCGAGGAGGCCGGCATCCACTCCGGCGACTCGGCGTGCGCGCTGCCGCCGATCACGTTGGGGCGTCAGGACATCGAGATGGTCCGCCGCTCCACCGAGGCGATCGCCCGCGGTGTCGGCGTGCACGGTCTGCTCAACGTGCAGTACGCGCTCAAGGACGACGTGCTCTACGTGCTGGAGGCCAACCCCCGCGCGTCCCGGACCGTTCCGTTCGTCTCCAAGGCCACTGCGGCTCCGCTGGCCAAGGCCGCCGCGCGAATCATGCTGGGAGCCAAGATCTCCGAGCTGCGTTCGGAGGGCATGCTGCCGGCCGAGGGCGATGGCGCGGACCTGCCGGTGGACGCGCCGGTGGCGGTGAAGGAAGCCGTCCTGCCCTTCCACCGATTCCGGACTCGCGAGGGCGCCGGGGTCGACTCGCTGCTCGGGCCGGAGATGAAGTCGACCGGCGAGGTGATGGGCATCGACACCTCGTTCGGTCAGGCGTTCGCCAAGTCGCAGTCCGGTTCCTACGGGTCGCTGCCGACCTCGGGCACGGTGTTCGTCTCGGTGGCCAACCGGGACAAGCGCTCGCTGGTGTTCCCGGTCAAGCGGCTCGCCGACCTCGGGTTCGCGATCATGGCGACGGAGGGCACGGCCGAGGTGTTGCGGCGCAACGGCATCCCGTCCACCGTGGTCGCCAAGCACACGGAGTCGGTCGAGGGCGAGCGCGACGTCGTCGACCTGATCAAGGCCGGCGAGGTCGACATGATCATCAACACCCCGTACGGGAACCCGGGTCCGCGGGTCGACGGCTACGAGATCCGCACGGCCGCGGTGTCCCGCGACGTCCCGTGCATCACCACGGTGCAGGGCGCGGCTGCGGCCGTGCAGGGCATCGAGGCGGCGATCGGCGGCAACATCGGCGTCCGCCCGTTGCAGGAGCTGCAGGCCGCGCTGCGGCAGGGCGGTGAATGACGATGGCTGAGGACCAGCTGCGCGCGGGCTTCGGCGCCCGGCTGGCTGATGCGGTGAGCCGGCGCGGACCGCTGTGCGTGGGCATCGATCCGCACCCGTCGCTGCTGCACGCCTGGGACCTGGGGGAGAGCCCCCAGGCCCTGGAGCGGTTCGCGATGACCGTGGTGGAGGCGCTGGCCGACCGGGTGGCGCTGCTCAAGCCGCAGTCGGCGTTCTTCGAGGCCTACGGTTCGGCCGGTGTCGCGGTGCTGGAGAAGGTGATCGCCGAGTCGCAGCAGGCCGGAGCGCTGGTCCTGCTGGACGTCAAGCGCGGCGACATCGGGTCGACGATGGCGGCCTACGCGATGGCCTACCTCGACGAGCGGGCTCCGCTTGCCGCCGACGCGATCACGCTCTCGCCGTACCTCGGCTACGGTTCGCTGGCCCCGGCCATCGGCCTGGCCGAGCAGAACGGGCGGGGCGTGTTCGTGCTGGCCCGCACCTCGAACCCGGAGGGCATCGGCCTGCAGCAGTCGGTGCACGGCAGCGGTGACGCGGTCGCGCAGTACATCGTGGACTCCGCGGCCGAGTCCAACCTGGGCAAGGAGCCGATGGGTCACGTGGGAGTGGTGGCGGGAGCCACCATCCCCGCGGGAGAGCTGGACTTCTCCGACCTCAACGGCCCCATCCTCGCTCCGGGCCTCGGCGCCCAGGGCGCCACGGTCCAGGACCTCAAGGCGGTCTTCGGCAGAGCCCTGCCCCACGTCCTGCCGACCACGTCCCGAGACGTCCTCCGCCACGGCCCAGCGGTCAAGTCCCTGAGGGACACCCACGGCCGAGTCGCGGACGAGATCAACCACCAGTTCCACGACTGATCAGCGATCACCAACCGGGGTCGTCCTTGTCTCAAGGGCGACCCCGGTTTCTCGTTCACCTCTCGGGCCCACCCAAGATGACTGCGCCCATCCCCACACCTCCCCAGGGAGGGAAGTTTTCATGAAAACTTCCCCCGGGTCCCAGAACAGAAGTTCTCATCCCCCGGGCCCCAGGACAGAAGTTTTCATGAAAACTTCCAACCGAGTGCCAGGGACAGACATTCATGAGAACTGCTTCCTCGTGGTGGGAAGTTTCCATGAGAACCTTCCCCGGTTCCCAGGACGGAAGTTTTCATGAAAACTTCCCCACCATTCAGAGGGAATTTCGGATCCGGCTGATGACCGAGTCGAGGGAGTTCTGGAGTTGGTCGTGGGTCACGACGATGACAGTCCATCCGGCTTCGGCCAGACGACGACGCCGGGCACGGTCCTTCTCGACCTGCTCATGGTCGCCGTGCCACTGCCCGTCGTATTCCACCGCGACCCGTTCGTCCACGAAAGCCAGATCGAGACGTGCCAGGAACCGGCCGTTGACCCAGACCTGGTGTTGCGGCACAGGGGTGAGACCGAGCAGCGCGAGTTCGACACGCAGCACCGATTCGGGTATCGACTCCGCGCGTCCGTCCAGCAGTGGAAGTCGATAGCGGGCCTTGCGCACGCCGTCGTCTCTGCGGCCGCGCACGAACTCGCCGATCGCTCTTGTCGTGATCAGCCCCTGGTGCAGGAGGGCGTCGCAATGCGCAACCGACGTCGTGATCGGTCCCTTTCTGAGCAGGTCAAAGACAGCTCGGTCGATGCCTGCCAGGTTGATCCCGTTCCAGGGCTCGTGCTCGAACTCGTAGGTGCGCGCGGTCGAGCAAAGCAGGCCTTTCCTGCGATGCGGCCCGGCTGGACGTGGTACGAGCACCTCGACAGGGGTCCGAAAGTTCGCGAGCCCTTCAGCGCCGTGCAACGTCGCAGCGGACAGTCCCGTGAGCACGGCTTCCGATGGCAGATTGATCGCCGCGGCAAGACATTTCAACCGATGTGTCAGGTGATCGCCCCTCAACGCGTAAACGCCTGGAAGAACCCGCACGATCTCAGGGCTCCGCAGATGTCGGTCTTTCAGGCCGGCGGCCACCGCGTCTTTTCTGGTCAACAGCCCGTGTTCGTTGCGCAGAGCTGCGAAGTCACTCCGTTCCATACTGGGAAGGAGGTGAGAACCACCTCTGGAAATGCACTTGAGCTCCGAATGTCACCTGATACGGCAGGAGCATCACACGTTTGGTCGGGGGGTCAGGGAAGTTTTCATGAAAACTTCCCTGACCCCCGAGAAGCGCGCAAACGCCCTACCGCCTCCGTCCGGTCCGCTGCGGTGGGGCTTGGGCTTGTTGAGGTGGCTGAGCTGGTACTGACCGTCCGCCAATGGATCTGGCGGCCGGCGGGTGGGTGCTGGCGAAGTTGGGTGAAGTGGCGCGGGGAGGGGCGGTCCGCGGTTAGCGTGGGAGCTTCGAAACGATCTTCTCCCTGGGGGGCTTCGTGGTGGCGCAGGTGTGGCAGTGGACCGGTGGGCGGGTTGCGGCGTGCGTGGTTCCGCTGCTGTTGCTGGTCGGTGGGTGCGCTCTGATGTACGCGCACCGCGAGGGTGAGGCGCTGGGGTGGCTCGGGGTCGCGGTGACCGTCGTGACGATCGTGTTCGTGTTCGGCCACTGGGGGCGCTACTCCGACTACGACGGCCGGAGGACGGTGAAGCTGCCCGCGCTCGTCTGGTTGTTCCGCATCGTCCAGTACGTCCTCGGGGTGCTCGCGGCTCTGTTCGTCCTCTCCTGGGTCCTGTCGACCGTCTTCGCCTCGTAGCGGGATTGCCCGCGAGGGTGTTTCGGTGGGCAACATCATTCGGTTTCGGCTGAGGAACGTTTCGATGTCGTCCGCCTCGATCCGGGCGGGGGATCGGACGCCCCCAGCCGTGCGCTGGCGTCCGGTTCGGCTGGATCGTCGCTGGTCCGGAGCTGGTTGCGGCTCGGCGAACACCTCGGAGCCCCCTCTCTCGTTGGGGAGGGAGCTGGCGATCTTGGTGCGGGGTTCACCCGTTAGGGTCGCTGTGTTGAGGGGTTCGGAGGACTGGCTCGATGACCGACGATGCTCCGCTGCTGGGTGAGCGGTACCGCCTGGGCTCGCGCGTGGGCGGCGGCGCGATGGCGGATGTGCACCGGGCGATGGACACCCGCCTGCAGCGGCTCGTCGCGGCCAAGGTCTTCCGCTCGGCCACGGATGAGCTGGGGCGCAAGCGGTTCGCGGAAGAGGCGCGGATCCTGGCGGGGCTGAGCCATCCGGGTCTGGTGACCGTCCACGACTTCAGCGCCGACGCGGACGAGCTCTTCCTGATCATGGAGTTGATCGAGGGCGGCACGCTGTCCGACGTCGCTGAGTGCGGCCCGATGCCCCCGGAGGACGTCGCCGACATCGGCGGCAGGCTCGCCGACGTCCTGGCCTACGTGCACGACAACGACATCGTGCACCGCGACGTCAAACCCACCAACGTGCTCGTGGGCAACGACGGCCGCGCGTACCTGGCCGACTTCGGCGTCTCGCGCCTGGCCGACGCCGCGGGCAGGCTGACCGACTCCGGCATGGTCGTGGGCACCACCACCTACATGGCCCCTGAGCAGGTGTCCGCCGGTGACGTCGGTTTTCCGGCCGATGTGTACTCACTGGGCCTGGTGCTGCTGGAGTGCGTGACCGGTCGCGTGGAGTACCCGGGCGGACCGGACGCGGCGGTGGCGCGTCTCGTGCGTCCGCCGCAGATCCCGCACAGCATCCCGGGCCGCCTGCGACGTGGGCTGATGGCGATGCTCTGCGCTGATCCGGCGCACCGGATCAGCGCGGAGCAGGCGGGCGACGTGCTCAGCGGGCGCACGACCGAGGTCATGGCCCCCGTTCCGGCATCGATGCCGGTGCCGCCGCCGCGCATCCCGCAGCAGCGGGTTCAGCGCCCGCCGACGACGTCGATGCCTATCCAGCAGCCGCCGTCGCGCTCACCGGCGGCGCCCATCGCGGCAGGTGCTCTGGCGGTGGCGGCCGCAGCGGCGCTCGCCGTGGCGTTCTGGCCCGAGCCCGCCGAAATCGACGTGCTACCACCGGTTTCCGGGAATCCTGGTGTGGAGCGGTTGCCCGCGGATCTGGAGAACCTGGAGAGGCTGGTGCGCGGATGAACCGCCTGCTGCCCGCCCTGGTGCTGGTCGGGTTCGTGCTGGCCGGCTGCGGCGAGGACCCGCAGGTGCGCGCGCGGCTGGGCGCCCGCGTCGCCGAGGTGAAAGCCGCTGCCCTGGCCTACAACCGCCTCGATGCCGAGACCGCGCTGGCCGCGCTGCACCGCGACATCGCCGAGGCGGTCGCCGAGGGCACGCTCGACGCCCAGAGCGCCGGTTCCATCATGGCCGCCGCAGACCGAGTGGCCGAGGACGTGCGCACCATCCCGGCGCCGGGATCCGCCCCGGTGATCGTGACGGTGGCCCCGCCGCAACCCCGTGCCGAGGACAAGAAGTCCCGGGGCGGCGGCAACCACGACGGCTGATCACCACCGCAACGCCCACGGCGTCACCTCCGCCAGCGGATCCGCCGGAATCACCGCCGGTCGCACGTATTCGACCCGCACCACCGCGCCCGGCGAGGGCAGCATCCGGCGTTCGACGAACGCGGGCAGCAACGTCGCCGGATCGACGAAGTACATCAGGTCAGCGCCTTCTCCGGTGTTGTCGGCGGGCTGGAACGGGTAGCCGCGCGGATCGACCCCGGCGTCGTGCAGCGCGAACAGCAGGTGCTGCATGTCCCACTGCTCGCCCTCGCGCTCGGCGGGCCGGGCACGCACCGGGATCCGGAGGTAGCGCTTGCCGCCGACGTCCACGGGGGTCGGTGGCAGCGGTGTCAGGAACCGGTGCTCGCCGCGCAGCGACTCGACCACGGCTTCGGCCTGCGATTCGCTCAGACCGCCGGGGATGATCCCGTCACCGAGCAGCGGCCGCGATTCGGCCCGGCACAACGAGCTCGCCTCCGGCCCGTCCCACGCGTCCCGCGTGGGCAGGTAGCCGTGGCGGAGGCCGTCGACGCACCGGGTGCGCACGACGCTCTGCCCGCGCCAGTGCTCGATGCCGGTGCCGACGTGGCGTCCCGTCCGGTAATCGAAGATCTCATCGCTGACCCGCACCATCGTGCGCGCGGTAGCGGCCTCCGGGCTCTCGAACCGTTCGCGGCGGGTGTGCACGACGGGTTCGGTGGCCTGCCGCAGGTACATCTCCCAGAACAGGTCCTCGGGACGTTCCGGCGCCTCGACCGCGCACCCGGCCAGCAGCGCCCACAGCATCAGGCAGGTCATCACTCGCACAGCGCTTCCACCACGTCCCGGGCTTCGGCGCGGAACGCCTGGTCGAGGAAGTAGAGCTTGTCGGCGACGTCGGTGAGCTGGCTCCGCGCGACCACCACCTCCACGCCTTCCTGGGCCAGCGAGATCTCGTCCCGCACCATCAGCGTCACGACGACCTCGCCGCGACGTTCGCAAGCCGCAATTCGCCAGCTGGCGCACATGTTCTCGTCCCTCCACGTTGGAAACAGCGACGAGAGCGAATGTCCGAGCGTGACCGACGGGCACGCAACGGCCCGTTCCGGTGACCGGCGTGGTGTGCCCCTCGGGCACATGAGGCGTCCCGTGATCAGCGGGAACGGCGGGGGGATGACGATGATCGGCAAACACGGCGGAGAACTTGCCGGAAATGATCGCCGAATGGAGTGCGGAGAGGAATTCCTCTCCTCTTCCCGTGCTCATTTTACAGGGGGGAGGGGGACTTGCGGCAAGGCCCGGGGGATGCCGCACAATTCTCGGTCTGTGCCGAGACCTGCGGAAACGCGGTGCGCGGCTGGGGGAGTCGATCAATTGTGAGGAACGCGTGTCCCAGCACGAACAAGAACTGGTGTCCGAGCGCGCCTACGTGGCGGCTCTCTACGAGCGACTCGACGCGGAGCGCTCTCGCGTCGAATCCCGCTACTCGGAGGCGCTGCGGGGGACCGGCGCGTCCGCGATGGAGCGCGATGTGGAGGTCCGGGCGCAGCACCGGGAGCTCAAGCGGTTGGGCGTGGCCGACCACGGCCTGTGCTTCGGGCGCCTGGACTCGGTCGACGGTGAGGCCCGCTACATCGGGCGGATCGGTCTGTTCGACGAGGACGACGACTACCGGCCGCTGCTGCTGGACTGGCGTGCCCCGGCGGCACGCCCGTTCTACACCGCCACCGCCGCCACCCCGGAGGACATGCGCCGACGCCGTCAGTTCCACACCCGCGGCCGCCGGGTCACCGACTTCACCGACGAGGTGCTGGGGCGTCCGGACGGTGAGTCCGATGGTGATGCTGCGCTGCTCGCGGCGGTCAACGCACCGCGCGGGGAAGGCATGCGCGACATCGTCGCCACCATCCAGGCCGAGCAGGACCGCATCATCCGGCTCGACCACCAGGGCGTGCTGGTCATCGAGGGCGGTCCGGGCACCGGCAAGACCGTCGTGGCGCTGCACCGCGTCGCCTACCTGCTCTACACGCAGCGGGAGCGGATGGAGCGCAGCGGTGTGCTGGTCGTCGGGCCGAACCCGGCGTTCCTGAACCACATCGGCCGCGTCCTGCCGTCGCTGGGCGAGTCCGACGTCGTGTTCGCCACCGCCGGTGACCTGGTGCCCGGTCTGCACGTCACGGCCGAGGACGTCCCGGAGGTCGCCCGGGTGAAGGGCTCGCTGAAGGCGCTCGACGTGCTGCGCGCGGCGGTCGCCGATCGGCAGCGGCTGCCCGAGGAACCCCGGTACGTCGAGCTGGAGGACGTGACGGTGCGCATCGACGCGGCGACCGCCGAGTGGGCGCGCCAGGAGGCCCGCGACAGCGGACTCCCGCACAACGAGGCCCGCGCGGTGTTCACCGAGATCGTCACCTACGTGCTCACCGAGCGCGCCATCGGACGCATCGGCAAGGGCTGGCTGACCAGGGAGAACAAGGAGGTGTGGGAGAACCTGCGGGCCGACCTGCTCGCCGAGCTCGCAGAGCACGCCGGATTCACCGAGGTCCTCGACGACCTGTGGCCGGTCCTCACCCCGCAGCAGCTGCTGGCCGACCTGTACTCCTCCGCGGAGCGGTTGCGGGCCGTCGGCGCGGAGTCGCTGCACCGCGCGGACGGCGAGGCGTGGACGGTGTCCGACGTGCCGCTGCTCGACGAGCTCGTCGACCTGCTGGGCGAGGCGAAGACGTCCGGCACCGCGGCGGATGCCGAGCAGGCCGCCGAGGCCGAGTACGCGGCCGGGGTCATGGAGATCCTGCAGACCGAGCGCCACGACCTCATGGACGACGAGGACCACCTGCTGGCCCAGGACCTGCTCCACGCCGAAGACCTGGCGGAGCGCTTCGTCGAGCACGACACCCGTGACGTCGCCGAACGCGCTGCCGCAGACCGGGATTGGACCTACCGGCACGTCGTCGTCGACGAAGCCCAGGAACTGTCCGAAATGGACTGGCGAGTGCTGATGCGGCGGTGCCCGAGCCGGTCGTTCACGGTCGTCGGCGACCTGGCGCAGCGTCGCTCGGCGGCGGGCGCCGGCACGTGGGGCGCGATGCTGGACCGCTACGTCCCGGGCCGCTGGGCCTACCGGGAGCTGACGGTCAACTACCGCACCCCGGCCGAGATCATGGAGGTCGCGGCCGCTCTGCTGGCCGATTTCGCCCCCGAGGTGACCGCACCGGAGTCGGTTCGATCCTGCGGTGTCCGGCCCTGGCACCGCCAGGTCTCGGACGGCGAGATGGTTGACGCCATCGGCGATTTCGAGCGCGCGGAAGCGCAGCGAGAGGGGAGCAGCGTCGTCATCGGCCCGTCAGACGTCCCCGGCGCGGTGACCCCGTCGGACACGAAGGGCCTCGAATTCGACGCGGTCCTGCTGGTCGACCCCGACCGCATCCTCGCCGACGCACCCCGAGGCGCGGCCGACCTCTACGTGGCGCTCACCCGAGCGACCCAACGCCTGGGCGTCCTGCACCGGAACCCCCTCCCGGAGGTCCTGTCCACGCTCGCCTGATCCGGAAACCCATCACCACCGGTCAGTTCGAGGTTCAGGACGTGATGCGCTGGCGGAGGGTGTCGACGCCGGGTCCGTCGAGGTCGGGGAGGGCGACGGACCTTCCGGTGACGGCGAGGGTGAGCGCTTCGCTCGGCCCGCGCACCTCGTCGCCCTCGCCCCACGACCAGTCCTGGTCGGTGGCGACGAGCCGCAGACCGGCGATGCGCTGCTGCGGGTAGAAGGCGCGTGCGCCCACCTTCGACACCAGGAAGTCCATCGCGGGCCGCCAGGACGCCGGAGGTGGGTTGACGTCGAGCCCGAGCGGACGGGCCGCGTCGCGCAGGTGGATGCACGTGTCGGTCATCGGCCCGAACGGCCCGACGAAGGGCACGTCCAACCGGCGATCGGCCAGCCGCCGCAGCCGCGCCACGATCTCGTCGGTGGGCAGCTGCGACCACTCGCGGGTCTGGTCGTCGACGTACCGGTCCAGATCACCCCGGTAGCGGATCACGGTCCGCAGCGTCCGAGGCCAGCTGAACGCCGTCTCCAGCGGCGCGAGCAGATGCGCGGCGACCTCGCGCACGGTCCACCCGCCGCACAGGCTCGGCGTCGTCCACTGCTCCGGCGTCAGACCCGCGAACATGTCGGCGGCGAGCCGGCGGTTCCCCTCGGCGACCCGGAAGATCTCCTCGACATCAGCTCTCACGCGCCAACCGTAGAACGAACCCCCGACACGCACGGCGGAAACGGCGATGATCTCAGTAGGCCGGGCCGAGGAAGGTCGGGATCGTCGTGCGGCTCACCGGCCGGGAGGTGGTCGGCGTTCGGTCGCTTCTCGAGGTGGAGGGAAGTTTTCATGAAAACGTCCCCGAAGCCTGGCACCCCACCTGTCCGCGACGGACCGGTGCTCGACCGAGCAGCCCGATTCCTGCAGCACCCAGGTGTGCGATGGAGCAGTGCGAAGACCCGGCTCAGACCAGGCGGAGGAGCAGTTCTGCCAAGGCTTTCGGTGTGGTGATCATGCAGTCGTGGCCGGTGGGCAGGTCCCACACGACTTCCGGCTCGCCGTTGTGCTGGTGGGTGGGGACGGGGCGCCGGGAGAAGCCTTCGGGGACGTCGGTGCAGTGGACGTGCACGCGGGGGATGGCGCGTGCCACGGGGTCGTCGAGGCGGACGCGTTGCTGGAGCGCTCCGACGGGCTGGTCGGAGAGCATCTGCCGCAGCCAGGCGAGGTCGTCGGGGTCGGTGACGCCGAAGCGTCCTTCGGCGGTTTCGGGCGGCGGCGGGACGCGGAACCCGCTCTCGGAGCGCAAGGCGGTCTCGATGGCCTTCTTCGCCTGCGGCATGACGTCGGCCGCGGTCTCGCCGTCCTCCGGGACCATGGCGTCGAGGTAGACCAGCTGGGAGATCCGGTCGGGGACCTGGTTGGCCGCGTGCGAGATGACCAGGCCGGCGTAGCTGTGGCCGACGAGCACGACGTCGTGCAGGTCCTCGGTGAGGATCAGCCCGACGATGTCGTCGGCGTGGGTGTGCATGCCCACCTCGGGGCCGAGCAGGTGCGCGGTCTCGCCGTAACCGGTCAGGGTCGGGGTGAGGACCCGGTGTCCGTCCAGCAGCGGGACGACCCGGTCCCAGGCCTGACCGGTGTGCCATGCGCCGTGCACCAGCAAGAACGTGGTCATGGATGCTCCTCGTGTCGATGTGGTTGCCACGGTGCCGCTGGTCGGCGGGCACAACCAGAGCCCCCGCGACCCTGGGGCTGACAGGACCAGGCACGCGCGGTGTCGCCCGCCTACGCTGGAGGAATGGGTGAGGAGAACCAGCTGGGCGAGTTCGTGCGTGCTCGCCGCGAGCTCGTCACGCCGGAGATGGCGGGGATCCCGGTGAGCGGTGTGCGGCGCGTGCCGGGCCTGCGCCGGGAGGAGGTCGCGATGCTCGCGGGCATCAGCGCCGACTACTACCTGCGCCTGGAGCAGGGCCGCGACCGCAATCCGTCGGTGCAGGTGCTGGAATCGCTGGCGCGCGTGCTGCTGCTCGACGACGCGGCGACCGAGCACCTGCTGCGCCTGGCGGCGGCGAAGCCCCGGCGCACGCGCAAGCCTCGGCGGGAGAGCGTCCGGCCGAGCACGGCGAAACTCCTGGACTCCCTTGGTCTTCCGGCGTTCGTGGAGAGCCGCTACCTGGACGTGCTGGCCGCCAACTCGCTGGCGGTCGCGCTGTCACCGCGCCTCGCGCCGGGAACCAACCGGCTGCGTGACATGTTCCTGGACCCGGCCGAGCAGGCGCTCTACCCGGACTGGGAGCGGGACTCGGTGAGCGCGGTCGCGGGTTTCCGCAAGTCGGTCGGCACCGACACCGACGATCCGCGCTACATCGAGATCGTCGGCGAGCTCAGCCTCGCGAGCCCCCGCTTCAGCCGCATCTGGGCACGTCACGACGTGCTGGTGTGCGCGGCGGCGCCGATGCGCATGGACCACCCGCAGGTCGGCGAGCTGGTCCTCAACCGCGAACGCCTCGGCGTCGAGGGCAGCCCGGGCCAAGCCCTGGTCGTCCTGCACCCGGACCCGGGCTCCGACAGCGCGGAGAAGCTGACCCTGCTCGCCACCACCACAGCCGAAAGCGCCCAGCCCACCAACCGAGACCCCGCACAACGCTGACCACCCAGCCCCAAGAGCGCTGAAAACCAGCCCCAACAACGGCCCCACAAAGCCGCACGGCGCGGGAAAGCGCGCGGGAAGGGGCGCGTCGAGTGAGAGCGGTGCTCACCAAGTCCCAGTTTTAGTCATAACCGAGCCATGATCATGTCCGAAATGTCGGCTCAGTTTGGACTAAAACTGGGACCGGGCGACGCACGAGCCCCCGCAGGACCACCTCGGCTAGGAGCTCTCGGTGCCGTTGCCGTCGGGGCCGGGGGTCGCCTTCCCGAGGCCGCGACGGATGGCGATCTCCACCGGTGAGTAGGCGCCGTCGGCTCGTTCCAGCTCGTACGGCGCGCTCGGCATCAGCGGTGGCTGAGCCATGAAGCGTGGCCGGGTCCCGTGATGCGGCTGCGCCGCGTGCACCAGGAACGGATGACACAGGAAGACGTCGCCCGAAGACCCGGTGGCGAGGGCGAGCGGCCGGTGATCGGAGGCCGACACCAGCTCCGGAGCGAGGTCGAGGCCGCTCGCGCCCTGTTCTCCGTGCGGCTCCAGCACCTTCGGCACGTCGAGGTGGGAACCGACTCGGATCCGGGTCGGCGCGTCGTCCTCCCCGGCCTCGCTGAACAGGAACAGCATGAGGAGCGCTCGGCCGTGCGAGCGGAGATTGGTGAAGGGCCAAGCCTCGCCCTCCACCGCGTAGCTGCCCTCGATGTGCCAGCCGGCGTCATCCTGTTCGTCCTCGTGCGGGAAGCGTAGCGGGAAGGTTCCCAGCGAGTACCGCGGCTCCCAGCTTCCGGCTCCGACCAGAAGGTCGTACGCGTGGTGCAAGGCCGGTGAGTTGGGCGCGGCGGCGAAGGGCCCCTGCGCCATCGCGCCCACCCAGTGCACGGGTTTCGTCCACGTCGCCGGATCGTCCGGGTCGCAGCCGGTCTCCTTCCACAGCAATCGCGCGCAATCCGCGGCCACGCGCGGTGCGACGGCTCCCTCCAGCTTGACGAATCCGTCGCGGAGGAAGCGGGTGACGAGAGTCGTGTCTTCCATGGGGCCATGGTGCGGTGCACCGGGTCTTGTCCACCCGACACTTCGCGCGCCGGTTCTGTCAGCGCTACCGGCGGATGATCTTGATGATGAGCTGGCCGACGATCCACCAGATCAACGCGGCCAGCGCGTAGTTGAGGACGACGCCGAGCAGGGCGTCGTCGGGGGTGAACACGTCGCCGAGGCCGAGCACGAAGGTCTGGGCGAGGGTGTAGATGAACGACACGAAGCCGTTGCCCTGGTTGGCGTCGAGCACCACGAACAGCACGTGCAGGGCGAACACCAGCAGCACGATCGACACGACGATGCGCACGATCCGCGCCACTGTGTCGCCGACCTGTCCCGGGCGGCGGCGCGGCCGGTAGTCGCGTTCGTGCCGGTACGGGTCGTCGTCGTACCGGTCGTAGGGGTCGTGGGGCCGGTAGCTCATGCAGCGGATTGTGGTCTCGATCTACGCGGTCAACAACTCGGGAGATCGACGAGCGCTGCGACTTGACCCTGCCCCAAGGGCATGGCTTTGACTGCTCGGGAGACGGTCGGTCACACCCCTGGGAGAGGGATCTCGCATGGTCAACAACCTCAAGCGGCGCTGGCAGCTGGCGAAGGTCCGCTCGGGTGACGGCAGCGCGCTGCGCGATTACCGCTTCTGGCAGGTCTTCTCGCGCTCGTTGTTCTTCCTCGAACTCGCCTCCCCGGAGGGGAACCACTCCTATGCGGTCGACGTCCGGCACCTCGTCGACGCGAAGACGAGGAAGCAGCACGACGCAGCGGAAGGCAGGGCTCCGGCCGCCCTGTACTGCGACGGCGTGCAGGTCGCCCGCTCCAACCTTCCGACGGCGTTCCCGGTGCCCGGTGGCGTGGTCGAGGTGGCGATCAGCGGGTTCGGGTTGAAGCGCATGCACTTCGTCCCCGAGCTGGGCAGGGAACGAGTGCTGCGCCCGCACCCCCGCTCGCAGGAGGGTTTGCGAGCGAGGTTCGGCCAGCGGTTCCCCCGCACGAGTGCGATCATCGGAACGGTCGCGGTGGTGATCCTGCTGGTAGCGCTGGTGGTCAACGCCCTGCACGTCGCCGAGGTCGTCACCCACAGCCCGGCCATCGCCGAGCGAGTGGGCACGTTCGTCTCACCGATCCACTTGCCGACCTGGGCGAACGTCACGCTGATCACCGCAGCGCTGCTCTCCGGCGTAGAACGTGCCCTGCGCCTGCAGTACAACCGCTTCATCGACGTCGTCTCGTCCTGACCAGCACCTACTCGGGCTCCCCGGCAGCGGCCAAGACCGCTTCGGCGATCCGCCGGCCTTCGGCCTTGAGCTGATCGACGGGAATGGCCTCCTCACGATCGGGAGGAGGCGTCATGACCACGGAGTCGTAGCGGACCTTGACGGTGAGGTTCGCCCGCGAAGCGAGGATCGTGACGGTGTCCTCGTCGACGTTCAGCACAGCCCGGTCACCCAGCCCCCGCACGGGGACGAACGGTTTCGAATCCGGCAGCCCCACGAATTCGTCGTCGACGGACTCGGCATCGGGACGCCCGGTCGAGGAGAGGTGCGCGGCCACCTCCACGGTCAGGTAACTGTACCGGCCGAGCACATCGGCCTGGTCGGAGTACGGGATCCACTCGCAGCTCACCCGGTCTCCGTAGGAGAAGGAGTGGTCGTCCCGCTCCGGCATCCGCGGCGCGTTGTCCTGGAAGGTCGCGTCCAGCAGCTCTTTCGGCACCGCCTTGCACGGATCCGGCACGGTCGCATAACTCGGAGCCGAAGGCAGCAGGCTCGGCCACTTCGGGAACAGCGCGAAGCCCAGCACTGCGAGGCTCCCGGTCAAGCTGACCACACTGCAACCGAGGATGATCCAAGTTGCGACGCGGTTACCTCGCGGCCGACGAGGCCGATCCTGCGGGTAGTAAGCCGGAGGTCGGTGCATCACTTGCCGGTCCGCCAATCCGGTCCGCCTTCACTCGCAGGACGCAGGCTGTCGCGGATCATTCGTGATCTCCCCTCTCGTTCAGCTCGTGGAAGTCTCTCGCGGGGCTGACGTTCCTTGCAGCGAAATGGGAGAAGTGTGCTGTCGGGCACCGGTGCTGGATACCGATTTGCCCCATCCATCTGTTCGGGCATCGGGGGCTGCTGAAGGGATGTGTGACACCTTTGATCGCTTGTTGAAGTGCAAGCTGGAA
>NZ_BAAGZP010000008.1:0-163513 GCF_054778355.1 Saccharopolyspora tripterygii
CACCCCGAAAAACCCGGTGAACACCACCCCCCTCTAAAGACAAAACCCCAGGTCACAGGCCTAGTTCCAGGTCGAAGACCGCCTGGAGCTCCAAGGTCGTGGATTCGGCGTCGGAGTGGTGGACGCCGACCATTCCCGTCGCGACCGCTCCGTCGACATTTCGGCGGAGGTCATCGACGAACGCGCATTCCCCCGGCACGAGCCCGAGCCTGCGCGCGGCGAGCCGGTAGATCTCGGCATCGGGCTTGGCGCATCCGGCCGCTCCGGAGAGCACGACCGCGTCGAAGTCCGTCGACCGGACCGAGTCGGGAAGCCGGTCGGCGTTCGAGACGACGGCGGTCCGCACCCCCGCGGCGCGCACGGCTCTCGCCACGACGTCCATGCCCGGCTGGTCCAGCACGCCGGCGTAGTCCAGCAGCAGTCCTCGCAGATCCACGGGAGCACCGTATGCCACACGATCGAGTGGTACCGGCCGAAAGGTGACCGAAATGGGGGTCCTCGTGCCTCTTCCACGTCGGAGGCGAATCAACGACCCGGGAGGCCCCATGAACGCAGTCCGCACCAGCACCGCGCTCCTGCCCCGCACCGATCCACCACCGCCGGCGTCCCCCGACGCCGCTCAGCGGACCGCTGCGGCGGTGGCCTCGACGATCGGTGCCCAGCTCTTCGCCGTGCTGGCCGGACGAATGCGCGCCGAACAGGTGCGCGGCCACCTGACGGGCGCCGTCTTCGGGAACTTGATCAGCTCCCGGCTGCGCGAGGCGCACTCCCCGGAGTACCGGCTGCGTTCGGTCCACGCTTGCGCGATCGGCGACTCGGCCGTCGAGGCTTGCCTGATCGTGGGCACGCACCGGATCCGGGCGCTGGTCCTGCGACTGGAGCGGCGGTCCGAGCGCTGGGTGTGCACCCGGTTGTCGCCGATCGAGCGAGGCGCGGCCTAGTCGAGCGGGACTTCCCAGGTCACCGTGGTGCCGCTGTCCGGGGAGGAGGTCAGGGTGCAGCGGCCGCCGGACGCGGCGGCGCGTTCTTCGAGGTTCCGAAGTCCGCGCTTGCTCACGTCGCGGGGGATGCCGCAGCCGTCGTCGACCACCTGCAACCGCAGCCCGGCCTCCGACCGGCGGACCCGGACCAGCACGGTGCGGGCTCCGGAGTGCCGGACGACGTTGGACAGGGCCTCGCGCAGCGCGGCCCGCGCGTGGTCGGCCACGGGGACCGGGACGTCGGCGAGGTCGCCGTCGATCTCCAGCGTCGGCGGCCGGCCCATCAGCTCGCCGGCGATCTGCACCTCGGAACGGATCGAGTCGTCGAGCGCGGGGGCGTGCGTGGGCGTTTCCGGGTCGGCGGAGCGCAGCGTGCGCGCCGTGGCGCGGACCTCCGCGATCGCCTGGTCGATCTGCTCGACGGTCTCGGCCAACCGATCGCCGTCGGCGGCCTCCAGGCTGCCCGCGACCCGGCGCTGCAGCACGTCCAGCTGCACCCCGGCCGCGTAGAGCCGCTGCACGATCACGTCGTGCAGGTCGCGGGCGATGCGCTCGCGCTCCTGGTAGACGGCGATCCGCTGCCGGGCGGTCGAGCCCTCGGCGAGCACGAGCGCGAGTCCGGCCTGCGCGGCGAAGGAGGTGAGCACGTCGACGGCGACGCGGTTGAAGGTCGAGGCGCCGCGTCGGCGGTAGACGGCGAGCGCGCCGAGACGTCGCTCGCGGGTGCCGAAGGGCGCCACGGCGAACGGGCCGTAGACCCGAAGCGACGCGGGCACGTAAGGCGCGGTCAGCGGATCGTCGATCAGGTCGTCGACGACCACGGGAACGCCGCTGCGCGCGACGCGGGCGGCGGCGGAGCGGGAGGACAGCACGGTGCCGACCGGGTCGGCGAGCGGACCCGTCGCGCTCGGTGCGCCGTAGGCGGCCTCGACGGTGAGCCTGCCGTCGTCCGAGCGCACGGTGACCACGCCGAGGTCCGCCTCGGCGAGCTCGGCGGCGCGGCGGACGACCAGGGGCAGCACGGCCTCGGGGTCTTCCGCGGACAGCGCCACCCTGGTGATCTCGGTGGACGCGGTGAGCATCCGCCTGGCGAGGGTGGAATCCATGACGCTTTCGAGGCTATAGCGCCCGTACACGCGGTGAAGGGAGTTGCGACTGCGGTTCATGACACATCCGCCGTGGCGGTGGTGATGACGGTGCCGCCGTCGACGCGCAGCACCAGGTCGGCGCCTGCGGTCTCGTCGAGCCGGTGGGTCACGTGCACCACGGTCCGGCCGCGCAGGCGCGCGCGCAGCCGGTCCAGCAGCGCGTCGGCGGTCTCGGCGTCGAGGTGCGCGGTGGGTTCGTCGAGCAGCACCAGGTCGGCGTCGGCGAGCAGCGCGCGGGCCAGCGCGAGCCGCTGAGCTTCGCCACCGGACAGCTCGGTTCCACCGCTGCCGACCGGTGTGCCCAGGTCCCAGCCGGGCAACCCGGCGACGTCGAGCGCTTCGGCGAGCTCGGCGTCGGTGGCGCGGGGGGCCGCCAGCCGGAGGTTCTCGCGGACGGTCGTGGTCACCAGCTGCGGGTCCTGAGGACACCACGCGACGCGTTCGGGCACGCGGGCCAGGCCGCGAGCGGGCGGCAGGAACCCGAGCAGCAGGGCGACCAGCGTCGACTTGCCCGCTCCGGAGGGACCCACCACGGCGACGTGCGATCCGGCGGGGATGGTCACCTCGACGCCGGCGAGCACCGGTTCGCCGCCGGGCCAGGAGACGTCGGCATCGACCAGTTCGATCTCGCCGTCGGTCCGGCCGGTCACCGGCTCGTCGTCGTCACCGGTCAGCAGCGGCGCGATCCGGTCGTGGGCGGTGCGCAGCGACCGCCACTGCTGCGCGGCGGGCGGGAGCAGCGCGACGGCTTCGGCCGCGGCCAGCGGGACGAGCCCGAGCAGCGGTGCGAGTTCGGGGGCGAGGCGGCCTTCGGCGACGGCGACCGCCGCGAGGTGGGCGCTGCCGAGAACGGCGAGACCGATCAGCAGCGTGTGCACGGCGGTCGCGGCACCGGTTCCGAAGGCGGCGCGCCGTGCGCGGGAGGCCAGCCGGGTGTCGGCTGCCGCGAGTTCCGCCCGGCGACCGGTGTGCGCCCCGAAGGCGAGCAGCTCGGCCGCGCCGTCGAGGAGCGCGAGCACCCGCGCGGCCACCGCGCGGCGACCTTCGGCGACCGCGTCGCTGGCTCGGCGTTCGGCGATCACCGCGACCACGGGGGTCGCGACACCGGCCACGACGAGGGCGATGGCGAGCAGGAGCCCGGCTTCCGGCAGCACCAGCGACTGCACGACGACGGCCGCGGCGAGCACCGCGAAGGCGATCAGCGGTGGCAGCAGGACGCGCGGGATCAGGTCGCGGACCTTGTCGACGTCGTCGACGAGCCGCGCCACGCCTTCCCCGCGACGCAAGCCCGCAGTGCGCACCGGCCCGAGCCGAACCAGCCCCGCCCACAGCCGTTCTCGCAGGTGACCGGCAACCCGGAAGGCGGCGTCGTGGGTGACGAGCCGTTCCAGGTAGCGCAGGGTGGCGCGGGAGAGCGCGAACGTGCGGACCCCGACGACCGCGACGGACAGCGTCAGGATCGGCGGTTGTTGCGACGCGCGAGCGATCAGCCAGGCCGAGACCGCGGTGAGCGCCAGTCCGGACAGCAGCGACAGCGCCCCGAGGCCGGATCCGGCCAGGACCCGGGGTCCGATCAGATCTCGCAGCCGCCCGCGCTGGGCTCCGTGCGAGGGGGCCTCCACCTCGGCGGCCGGTGCCGAGGTCTCGACCTCGACGCCTTCGCCCGTCGGGCGGTGGCTGGCCAGGACGACGGTCGCGCCTGCCGCGGCGGCCCGTTCGATCGCGGCGTCGACGTGCTGCGCGCTCGCCGCGTCCAGGTGGGCGGTGGGTTCGTCGAGCAGCAGGAACCTCGCCTCGCCGCGCAGCCGCAGCAGCGCCCGGGCGACGGCGACCCGCTGGCGCTCACCGGCGGACAGCTCGTCGATGCGCCGGTCCCGCAGATGTCCGGCGTTCGCCTCGGTCAGCACCTCGTCGACGTGCGCCGACAGGTCGGGTTGGTCGGCGCCGGCCACCAGCAGCTCGTCGCGGACGGTGCCGCCGGTGAAGGTCGGGTGCTGCGGGACCCACGCGATGCGGCGCCGCCACTCCGAAACCCCGGGATCGGTTCCACCGCAGGTCACCGTGCCGGAGTCCGGGCGCACGAAGCCCAGGAGCACGGCCAGCGCGGTCGATTTGCCGCTGCCGCTGGGGCCGATGTCGCCGAAGGCGAGCCGGACCACGGTTCCGGGGCGCGCGGTGAAGCTCAGCCCGTCCGGCACGAAGGCGTCGCGGCGGCGGACGCGCAGTCCGGACACGCGCAGCACGCCGGGGCCGTCGTCCGGGGCTCCGGTGATCGCGAACCCGGTGCCGTCGGGCTCGGACACGATCTCGTCCACTCGCCGGACGGCCTCCACGCCGTCCTCGCTGGCGTGGTGCGCGGCGCCGACCGCGCGCAGCGGCAGGTAGCACTCCGGCGCCAGGACCAGCACGAGCAGTCCAGTGGTCAGGTCGAGGTCGCCGGAGACGAGCCGGAGGCCGATGCCGACGGCGACCATCGCAACCGACAACGAGGAGAACAGCTCCAGCACCAGCGCGGACAGGAACGCGATCCGCAGCGTGGCGACGGTGCTGCGGCGGTGGTCCTCGCTGACCCGGGCCACCACCTCGCGCTGCGCCCGCGCGCGGCGGAACGCCGTGAGCACCGGCAGCGCGCGGATCAGTTCGAGCAGCCGGGCGGACAGCCGGTGCTCGGCGTCGGTGGCGCGGGCCGTGCGCTTCTCGGTGTAGCGGCCGACGAGCCAGGCGAACAGCGGGATGAGCGGCACGGTCAGCACCACGACCAGCGCCGACACCCAGTCCGACCAGAGGATCCAGGCGCCGACCAGCGGTGGGACGACGGCGGCGGTGACCAGCGCGGGCAGGTACTTGGTGAAGTAGGCGTCGAGCGCGTCCAGGCCGCGGGTGGCCAGCGCGGTCAGCTCGGCGGGTCCGCGCTTGCCGATCCACTCGGGCCCGCGCCGGAGCGCGGTGTCCAGCAGCAGTCCGCGCAGCTCTTCCTTCGCTCCGGCCGCGGCGCGCGCGGACACCGATTCGGTCGCCCAGCTCAGCGCGGCGCGGGCGATCACGGCGACGGCCAGCACCACCAGGCGATCGCTGATCTCGGCTGCGGGCACGCCGCGGACGACGACGTCGGCGAGCGCGCTGCCGATCGCCCACGCCTGCGCGATGAGCGCGACGGCGTTGCCGACGGCGAGCAGTCCCGCGAGGACGAGCGCGCGCCGGGTCGCCGCGGACAGCCGGGGCAGCGCGCCGAGCGGCCCGGTCATGGCGCGTGCACCGGCGGGATGTGCTTGGTGCCGATGCGCTTGCGGAAGACCCAGTAGGTCCAGCCCTGGTAGACCATCACGGCCGGGGTGCCGAACGCCGCGACCCAGGTCATGATCACCAGCGGGTAGTCGCTCGCGGCGGTGTCGGCGATCGACAGCGAGAACGCCGGGTCCACGGTGGACGGGATGACGTTCGGCCACAGCGAGCCGAACAGCGTCACCACCACACCGGTCAGGGCGACGGCCTGCAGGAAGAACGCCTGCCCCTCGCGGCCGGCGGCGACCCTGGCGACGCCGAGCAGTCCGGCGACCAGGGCGATGCCGAGCGGGACCCAGGTCCAGGCCGAGCCCGCGCGGAACTGGGCGAGCAGCACCAGCGCGACCACCGGCAGCAGCAGCGGCACACCGGCGACCAGCGCGAACCGCCGGGCGCGCGCCCGCATCTCACCTTCGGTCTTGAGCGCCAGGAACACCGCGCCGTGCAGCATCGAGAAGGTCACCACGGCGACGGCGCCGACGACGCTGGGCACGCTGAAGATCGTCCACCAGCCGCCGAGCCGGTCGCCGTTGGCGTCCAGCGGCAGGCCGAAGACGTTGGCCGACAGCACCAGTCCCACCATCGCGGGCGCGGTCCAGGACGCCAGCACGATCACGGCGTCCCAGGTGCGGCGCCAGCGGTCGCTGTCGACCTTGCCGCGGTACTCGAAGGCGACGCCGCGGCCGATGAGCACGAGCAGCAGCACCAGCAGCGGCAGGTAGGCGGTGGAGAACAGCGAGGCGTACCAGCCGGGGAAGGCCGCGAAGGTGGCGCCACCGGCCACGATCAGCCACACCTCGTTGCCGTCCCAGACCGGCCCGATGGTGTTGATCATGACCCTGCGGCGGGTCTCGCCGCCCTCGTTCCTGCGCGATCCGAAGATCGGCAGCAGCATGCCGACGCCGAAGTCGAAGCCTTCGAGGAACAGGTACCCCAGCCACAGCAGGGCGATCACGAGGAACCAGAAGGTGGGCAGATCCATCTCGGCCTCTCAGTACGCGAAGGACAGGGCGTCGTCGTCGGATCCCGGCTTCTTCTCCGGCGGCATCACCGCCGCGAAGCCGCCGCGCGCGAAGCGGATCATCAGGAACACCTCCACGACCAGCAGCACCCCGTACAGCGCGGTCAGGCTGATCACGGAGGTCAGCATCTCGCCGGGCGTGACACCGGAGGACACGGCGGAGGCGGTGTACATGAACACGCCGTCCACGCCCGAGGGGTTCGGGTTGGGCGCGACCACGAACGGCTGGCGTCCCATCTCGGTGAACACCCAGCCCGCGATGTTGCCCGCGAACGGGGCGCCGATGCCCAGCAGCGCCAGCGGAGCCCACAGCTTGCCCTTCGGGAAGCGCTGCTTGCGGGTCAGCCACAGCACGACCACGGAGCCGAGCGCCGCCAGCCCGCCGAATCCGATCATGAACCGGAATCCCCAGTAGGTCACCGGGAGCAGCGGCTGGTAGTCGATCGGCTGTCCCGCGTACTGGCCCAGCCGCGGGTCGTCCGGGTAGTGCGTGCCGTAGAGGGCCTGGTAGCGCGGGAGGAGCTCGTTGACCCCGTCGACCTCGCTGGTGAAGTCACCTTCCGCGAGGTAGGACAGGATGTAGGGCACGGTCAGGCTCTTGACGTCCTCGCAGTTGGGGCTCCGGACGTCGCCGATCGCGAAGATCGAGAAGCTGGCAGGCGCCTCGCTGTGGCACAGCGCCTCGGCGGAGGCCATCTTCATGGGTTGCTGGTCGAACATCAGCTTGCCCTGGACGTCGCCGCTGATCGCGAGCCCGGCGAAGGCGAACACGGCCACCCAGGCGCCGAGCCGCATCGACCCGTGCCAGGTCCGCCGGTCCTCCTCGTCGACGGCGTCCCCGGTCTTGTCGGCCTGCTTGCGCTGCCGGACGATCTGCCAGGCCGCGATGCCGATGAGGAACCCGCCGGCCACGGCGAAGCAGCCGAAGATCGTGTGCGGGAACGCGGCCAGAACGGTGGAGTTGGTCAGCACCGCCCAGATCGAGATCAGCTCGGGCTTGCCCTCGACCATCCGGATGCCGACGGGGTGCTGCATCCAGGAGTTGGCGGCCAGGATGAAGTACGCCGAGAGCACGGTGGCCAGCGAGAACGCCCACGCGCAGGCCAGGTGCACGCCCTTGGACAGCTTGTCCCAGCCGAAGATCCACAGGCCGAGGAAGGTCGACTCGACGAAGAACGCCAGCAGGCCCTCCATCGCCAGCGGCGCGCCGAAGACGTCACCGACGAAGCGGGAGTAGGAGCTCCAGGCCATGCCGAACTGGAACTCCTGCACGATCCCGGTGACCACGCCCATGGCGAAGTTGATCAGCATCAACTTGCCCCAGAACTTGGTCATCTTCAGGTATCGGCGGTTCCCGGTGCGGTACCAGGCCGTCTGCATCCCGGCGACCAGGACCGCCAGTCCGATGGTCAGCGGCACCATCAGGAAGTGGTAGACGGTCGTGATCCCGAACTGCCAGCGCGCGATGTCGAGCAGATCCACAACACCACACTGCCGCGCGCTCGCCCGCGCGCGCAGGGGCAAGGGCCCCCAATCGCCCGGTCGAGCGTCCCGGTCCGCGCAGGACCAAGGTCCTCATCGACGCAGCGCGATCCACGACGCCCGTCCGGGCCGATCCGTCCGAACGATCAGGTGGCCCGGCCGGGGCGGACGGTCATCGCAGCGCTTCGGCCACGGCCTCCGCCGTTTCCACGACCATCGGACCGATCTCATCGGCGGCGATCGGCTGCAGCGCCACCACTCCGACGCTGGCGCGCAGGCCGGGGACCCCGCGCACCGGCGCCGCCACGCCGAACGCGCCCTGCTGCAGGTCACCGCTGCTGGAGATCCAGCGGGGAGCACCGGTAGGCAGGTCGACGGCCCGCCCGGCGGCGCCGCGCTGGATGGGATGACGGGTGCCCACCCGGTAGGACACGTGATAGCTGGTCCAGGACGGTTCGACGACCGCGACGGCCTGGGCCTCGCTGCCGTCGGCGACGGTCAGGTGCGCCGTGGAACCCACCTTCTCCGCGAGTCCGCGCAACGCGGGCGTGCAGGCGACACGCAGCTGCGGCAGGACCCGTCCCGCCAACCACAGCACGCCCAGGCCCAACCGGACCCGGGATCCTTCGCGGCGCACCAGGCCACGGCTCTGCAACGGCCCGAGCAGCCGGTACACCGCCGCGCGGCTCACGCCGATCCGGGCGGCGAGATCGCTGATCGTGGGGGCTTCGCTCTCCGCGTCGGCCACCGCTTGCAGCAGGCTCAGGCCGCGTTCGAGCGTCAGCGAGCTCTCCTTGGTGCTCGCGGGCACCTCGTGCGGCAGGCGCGGGGCGGCGTGCGCCGGATCGGGTTGAGCCATCGCGTCACCTCCGAGCCGCCGCGAGCACCGTGCCGGTCACCTCGCCGAGCCCGACGACGGAACCGCCGGGACCCGGTGCGCTGCCGCTCAGTGTCACGCGGTCGCCGTCCTGGAGGAAGGTCCGCTGCTCGCCGTCGGAGAGGGTGATCGGGTCCGATCCGCCCCAGGTCAGCTCCAGCAGGCAGCCGCGCTGATCGCGTTCGGGCCCGGACACGGTGCCGGAGGCGAACAGGTCGCCCGGACGGGCCGGGGCACCGCCCACGGTCATGTGCGCCAGCTGCTGAGCGGCCGACCAGTACATGTCCGCGAACCTCGGCTTCGACAGCAAGGTCTCGTTGCAGCGCACCTCCAGCCGCAGGTCGAGACCCCACGACTCGTCCTCCACGAGGTAGGGCTGCAGCGGCTGCTCCGGCGTCGGCACCGGGATCCTGGCGTGCTCGAAGGCCTCCAGCGGCGTGATCCAGCCCGCGATGGAGGTCGCGAAGGACTTCGCGAGGAACGGTCCGAGCGGCTTGGACTCCCAGCTCTGGACGTCGCGCGCCGACCAGTCGTTGACCAGCGCCACGCCGAAGACGTGATCGGCGAACTCGGAGGTGGGGATCTGCGCGGCGGCCTCACCGCCGCAGACGAACCCGACCTCGGCCTCGAAGTCCAGCCGGCGGGTCGGGCCGAACGCGGGGTGCGCGTCACCGGCGGCCTTGCGCTGACCGCTGGGGCGGTGGACGTCGGTGCCCGAAACCCGGACCGTGCCGGAACGACCGTGGTAGCCGACCGGCAGGTGGGTCCAGTTCTCCGGCAGCGGGGCCGAACCCCGCGCCATGATGCGGCCGGCGTTCTCCGCGTGGTGCCGGGAGGCGAAGAAGTCGACGTAGTCGCCGACGGTGAACGGCATCGACAGCGTGTGCCAGTCGGTGCGCACCAGCTCGGCACCGGCGGGAGCCCGGTCGGCGGTCACGATGCCGACGAGCCGTTCCCGCAGTTCGCGCCAGGCGTCCCGGCCTGCGGCGAGGAGCGGGTCGAGGGAGTGGCCGGAAACGAGGTCGGCCAGCCGAGGACCGAGTTCTCCTGCGATGCCGCGCAGCGGCAGGGCGTGCCGCCCGACGCGCACCGCGACCACCGGACCGCTGCCCGTGACCAGGACCCCGTACGGGAGGGTCTGCGGGCCGAACGGCTTGTCCGGGGCGAACTCCGCGTCCTCGATCCAGCTCAAAGCAACCCCAATCCTTCCAGTTCGGCGACGGGGTCCTTCAGCGAGCACGAGCCGTGGGAGGCGAAGACGTCGCGCACCGCGTTGGCCGCGTCGTCGGACAGCGAGCGAGCCTCCTCGGCCAGCGCGGCGCCGTCAGTGCTTTCCAACGCCGCTCGCACATCTTTCCCGGAAAGGGACCGCGCGGTCGCGACGAGCAGGTTGAGGAAACCGTGATGGGTGAACCCGGTCTCCGGATCCGCGCCGCGCACGGCCGCGTGCAAGCCGGTGGTGGCCTTGAACGGCACGTCCAGCGATCCGGCGACGGCGAGGAATTCGGCGACCTCGTCGACGGTCGGCACGGCTTCCGCGGTCTGACCGCCGGTGCGCAGCTTCGGCCAGCAGCCGTGACCGGCGACGCGGCGGATGCCGTCGAGCCATCCCTCGCCACCGCGGCGCGGCTCGACGACCCGGGTGATGTCCTCGGGCACGAACTCGGAGACGCGCTCCAGCCAGATGTCGTCGACGTCGGAGGGGGCGGGCATCTCGACCATCCGCAGCGCGAGCAGCTCCTGCCGGCCCTCGATGATCGACAGCGCCTTGGGCACCCCGCCCAGACCGGTGTCGCAGACCAGCGACAGCGGAACCGGGGTGGAGGGCTTGGCCTTGGCCAGCTCGGTGATCAGCTCGGCGAGCCGGGACGCCTGGCACAGCATCGGCCCGAAGAGGCCGGCGAACTCACCGGCCCGCGCGTCCAGGTGCTCGGCGACCGCCTGCGGCACCGGAGTGGCCACCTCCTCGCGGTTCCCGGGCGGGAAGAGCGCGGCGTCATCGACCAGTCGGGCGAACAGGGGTGGGATGCCTCGCGGACCTGGCGCGCGAAGCTCAACAGCGCTTGACACGTGGGACACGCTAGTGCCGTTGCGCCCAGTGAACAAAGATGCCCGAATAACGGACGTCTGACCGGGTCATATATGCCTCCCGACGACGGGTTTGGCCGACATCATGCACCCCTGCGTAGTCAGGGCATCCACCACCCGGGTGGATCGCCCCGAAGACCACCCGCACGGCCCCCGCTCACTACTCCGGTCAGCTCCCCGCGAGACCGTCGCACCTGGTAGTAAGGGCGTTGAATCGCGCGGGAAGTCCGCGAAATCCGTGATCCGCTCACCGGGTCGGGGGCTTTCGTCGCGCACCAGCTTAAGTTAGGCTTGCCTAAGTTGGAGGTGAGCAGGTGGGCGAGAAGACGATCCGCAGGCCGGCCAGGCCCAGTGTCGCGGAACGGGCCAGGAGCATTGCCAAACGTGGCGGGAAGGCGGCACTGCTGCCCTCCGGCGAGGTCTCGGCCCGCGTGGCCCCCTTGCTGCACCACGTGCACTCGGACGGCAGCGCCGCTGTGCTGCTCGCGGACGACCACCCGCTGATCGCGGCCACCTGGCACGCGCCGCGCGGGGAGCTCGCCGCCGTCATCGAGGTCGCCGACCCGACCCCGGTGCGGCTGCGCGAACCGGTCCGCGGACTGCTCTGGCTCACCGGCTGGCTGCGGCTGCTCGACGCCGAGGAAGCGCACCACGAGGTGCTCTCGATCGTCGACGACCGGCCGGACCCGCGGCTGCTGGACGCCGGCCACGGCGCGCGCGTGCTGCGGCTGGAGTCCGCGTCGATCGTGCTGGCCGACGCGGAGGGGACGGATTCGGTGGACACCACCGAGTTCCAGGCCGCCACCCCGGACCCGTTCTGCACCTTCGAGGACGACTGGCTCCGGCACCTGGAGCTCTCGCACCGCGACGTCGTCGGTCTGCTCGCCCGGCACCTGCCGGAGCAGTTGCGCGGCGGGCACATCCGCCCGCTCGGGCTGGACCGCTACGGCCTGCGGCTGCGCGTCGAGTCCTCCGACGGCGATCACGACGTCCGGCTCGGCTTCTCGCGCCCGGCCGACACCACCGAGCGCCTCGGCTTCGAACTCCGCCGCCTCGTCGGCTGCCCCTTCCTGGCCGAGCAGCGCAAGGGTTCGTGACCTCGGCACTTCCCAGTTTTAGTCATAACTGAGCATGATCAATGCCCGAAATGTCCGCTCAGTTTGGACTAAAACTGGGAATTCGTCAGGAGAGCTCGTCGGAGAACCAGGTCGCGGCACGCGTGATCCGGCCGTGGCGGAAGCGCAGCGACCCGTCGTCGCCGCCCAGCAGGACGGCTTCGGCTACCTGGGTCTGCCGCGTCACCAGCCACAGGAAGGCGTGCGCCACCGACCAAGCCTGACCTGCGCGGAGACCGTCGGAGAAGCGGACCTGCAGCCCTCCCGGATCCGCGTACCGCAGCTCCACCAGCACGCCGTTGCGAATCCCGAAGAAGTCGGTGGCGCCCAGCGCGCAGTTGATCGAATCGAACTCGCGAACCTCCCGGAGCACGCGCATCGCGAGCGCGGGCAGCGTCTCTGCCATGGGCTCCGCGTCCTGCGTGCCCCACACGTAAACGTCCACGCCACCCCTCCGGCGTCGGCGACCACTCCTGCGACGGGAACCGGACCTCCCCCGGTTCCCTCCGGAACCGCTTCCCCTCCGCCAGGTGCGTCAGCGATCCGGCGGAACCGCCGGTGCGGGTACGGTTCGTCCGGTGAGCACCCTGCGCGCCTGGCTGAGCCCTACACGCCCCGCTGAGCCCGCGGAGTTCACCGGTCCGGCGGAACGCAGGGCGATCGGCATCGAGCTGATCGTGGTGTTCGCCGTGACCCTGGGTATGTCCGGGCTGCAGAGCCTGATCTCGTTACTCGACGCGCTCCTGCAACCGGCGCCGCTGGCCCAGCAGCAGGTCGCGATCAACCAGCCGCAGGCGGGCCTTGGGCTGCTCGACATGCTGGCCCAGCTGGTCAACGCGCTGCGGCTCCTCTCGTGGGGCGCGCTGGGCGCGTTCCTGCTGTGGCGCGGCGGGATGGCGCTGTGGCGGATCGGCCTGGACCGCACCCGGCCGGGCGGCGACGCGCTGCGCGGCGCCGGGCTCGCCGCGCTGATCGGGATCCCCGGCCTCGGGCTGTACCTGCTCGCCCACGCGTTGGGCCTGAGCCTGACCGTGCAGCCGTCGACGCTGACCGACGCGTGGTGGCGGGCACCGGTCCTGGTGCTGGCGGCGTTCGGCAACGCCTTCGCCGAGGAGGTCCTGGTCGTCGGCTACGTGCTGACCCGGTTGCGACAGCTCGGCTGGGGCGAGAACCGGTCGTTGTGGCTGGCCGCGGTGCTGCGCGGCAGCTACCACCTGTACCAGGGCTTCGGCGGTTTCGTGGGCAACGTCGTGATGGGTCTGGTCTACGGCCGGATCTGGCAGCGCACCAACCGGCTGGTCCCGCTGATCGTCGGGCACGCGCTGATCGACGTCGTGGCGTTCGTCGGCTACTCGGCGCTGCGCGGTCACGTCGGCTGGCTCCCGTGATCTTGGAATCCCGCACCGGACGCAACGAAACGATCGTTCAGTACACCGGAAAGTTAACGTTCCATCGAAATCGGGCTTGATCAGCGACGGTTACGTTCGCCGGGGCTAGGCTCCGTGATGTGACTCGACCGCACGTCCAGAGCGAAGTCGGACCGCTGAACTCGGTGGTGCTGCACCGGCCCGGTTCCGAGCTCAAGCGCCTCACGCCGCGCAACACCGACCAGTTGCTGTTCGACGCGATCCCCTGGGTCGACCGGGCGCAGGAGGAGCACGACGCCTTCGCCGAGGTGCTGCGCGGGCGCGGCACCGAGGTGCTGCTCCTGCGCGACCTGCTGACCGAGGCGCTCGCCGACCCCCGTGCGCGCGCCGCCGCCGTGCACACCGGCCTCGACGAGCTGAAGCTCGGCACCGACGTGGCGGACTCGCTGCGCTCGCACCTGTCCGGCGTCCCCGACCGGGCGCTGACCGAGGTGCTCATCGGTGGGATGACCTTCGAGGAGCTGCCCGACGCCGACGGCGGTTCGCTGGTGCGCCGGATGCACCAGCCGCACGACTTCGCCATCGAGCCGCTGCCGAACCTGCTGTTCACGCGCGACTCGTCGGTGTGGATCGGCGACCGGGTCGCCATCGCCGCGCTGGCGATGCCGGCTCGGCGCCGGGAGTCGGCGATCACCGACCTGATCTACGCCTACCACCCGCGGTTCTCGCACGCCGCGCGCGCGTACGGCGCGCACTCGGCGCCCGTGGAGGGCGGGGACGTGCTGCTGCTGGCACCGGGCGTCGTCGCGATCGGCGTCGGCGAGCGCACGACCCCGGCAGGCGCCGAATCGCTCGCCCGCTCGATGTTCGCCGACGACCTGGCGCACACGGTGCTGGCCGTGCCGATCGAGCAGGCCCGCGCGTCGATGCACCTGGACACCGTGTGCACGATGGTCGACCGCGACGCGGTGGTGATGTACCCGGCGATCCAGCACTCGCTGCACGCCTACGCGCTGCGCCCCAAGGACGGCGAGCTCGACGTGTCCGGTCCGCAGCCCTTCCTGGACGCGGCGGCCGAAGCCATGGGCATCGACCGGTTGCGGGTCATCGACACCGGGCTCGACCCCGTCACGGCCGAGCGCGAGCAGTGGGAGGACGGCAACAACACGCTCGCGCTGGCACCCGGCGCGGTGGTGGCCTACGAGCGCAACGCCGAGACGAACGCCCGGCTGGAGGACGCCGGCATCGAGGTGCTGCGGATCAGGGGTTCGGAACTGGGTTCCGGCCGGGGTGGCCCGCGCTGCATGTCGTGCCCGATCAGCCGTGCGCCGCTGGGTGAATCAAGAATCGCCGCCACCTGATCGGGCGAACTTCGTCGAGTGTGATGGAAAACAAGTCGAAGATCTGCGAAGGCCGATTCGAGCGCGACCCCACTCGCTCGCTGAGCGCGAATCTGCAACCTTTCGTGTTTTCGCTGTCATCAGGGCTGCTGCCAGCGAAAACACCAAGGCATGGCTTGGCTTGATTAATTGAGGCAAACCTATCTTCGGAGCCCGAGCAACTAAGGCTACCCATATCATAATTAGGTTTACCTGGAATGTAACTGGACCAATTCAAAGTTATATTGATGCCATGGCTGTCACCGCGAAGAAGATTCAGCACAAGGAATCGCAGTTCGAGCACCTGCTGCAGGAACAGGTCAAGAACGAGTTCACCGCCTCGCAGCAGTACATCGCGGTCGCGGTCTGGTTCGACGACAGCGATCTGCCGCAGCTGGCCTCGCACTTCTACAAGCAGGCGCTGGAAGAGCGCAACCACGGCATGATGATCGTCCAGTACCTGATGGACAACGGCGTCAAGCCGCACATCCCGGCCATCGAGCAGGTCCGCAACGACTTCTCCGAGACCCGGGAACTGGTCGCGCTCGCCCTGGAGCAGGAGCGCGAGGTCACCCGCGAGATCGAGACGCTGGCCAAGACCGCCCGCGACGAGGGCAACTACATCGGCGAGCAGTTCATGCAGTGGTTCCTCAAGGAGCAGGTCGAGGAAGTCGCCTCGATGTCCACGCTGCTCAACGTCGTGGACCGCTCCAACGGCAACCTCTTCGACGTCGAGAACTTCCTCGCCCGCGAGTCGGTGGGCGACGAAGGCGCCGACGCCACCGCCCCCAAGGCGGCGGGCGGCGCTCTCTGATCGAGGGATGCCGAGCGGCCTGACCGCTCGAAGACGACATCACCCCGGGCGGCTCAGCCGCTCGGGGTGATGTGCATTTCGCTCGGCGGGCTCTGCTCGGACGGACCCGGCTTCTGGGAGGTCTCCGGGTCGGGCTGCTGCGAGGTCTCCGGGTCGCCCGTCTGCGACGGAGCCGTGCGCAGGATCGACGGGTCGAACGACTCGCTGGTCGATGGCACCGGCTCCTGCGGGTTCGTCCGCTGACCCGGCGTGCCGGGCGAGGAGTGCGGCGGGACGAGGTGCCCGGTGTGCGGAACGGGTGAGGACCCGCTCGGCGGTAGCGGCGGCGGAACGTTCGGGCCCGGCTGCTGGACGACGGGCGGCCGCGCCGGCTGCAGCGGCCCCGAGTCCTGGTTGACCAGGGCCACTCCCCCGCCCACCAGCAGCACCGATCCGATCGCCGCGGCGGTGGCGGCCAGCATCCCGTTGCGCTGCCGACGGCGACGCGCTGCGGCGACCAGCGACCACTCGGCACCGGTGCGGACCGGGACGTCCAGTCGGTCGTCGCCCAGCAGGCGCTCCAGCTCTCGATCCAGATCCATCACGCGTCACCTCCCTCGAGGACGTCGCCGAGCCGCTTCCGCAAGGACGTGAGCGCCTTGCTCGCCTGGCTCTTCACCGTTCCGCAGCTGACGCCGAGGGTGTCGGCGATCTCCAGTTCGGAAAGACCTTCGTAGTAACGCAGCACGACCACCGCGCGTTGCCTCGGCGGCAGATCGCGCAGCGCCTGCCACACCGGCTCGTTCTCCAGGCGGTCCTGCTGGGGGATCGCGGGCACGTCGGGGAACTCGGCCAGCAGGGTCTCGCGGCGGGTGCGGCGCCAGCGGCTGATGTGCGCGTTCGCCATCGCCTTGCGCACGTAGGCGGTGGGGTCCTCGGTGGTGCGGCTGATCTTGCTCCAGCGCGCTCCGACCTTCTCCAGCACGGTCTGCACCAGGTCGGCGGCGTCGTGCGGATTTCCGGTGAGGGCGTGGCCGTAACGCATCAGCCCAGGCAGCGCCACCCGGACGAACTCGGCGAAATCGTCTTCTGTCGCAGCCATGTCCCCCCGGCGCGCCCGCCCAACAGGTACTCCGGACGCCTCGGCAGCGGCCGGCACGGCAGGCGAGTGCGCGGTCACCCCTCCACCCCCTAGACGCCGGGTACCACTGTGGAGGGATACGCAGCACCCCGCCAGTCCGTTGTCCTCATCAACACGGACCACCCGAACGGAGCAGGAGCCCTCCGGTGATCTCGGACCGGAGAGCTCCTGCTGCGGGTTGTTCAGGTGGGTGCTCGCCCGATGTCAGCGGATGGTGATCTGACGACCCCTGAGACCGTCCCGCGCGCGGCGTTCGGTGCTGGTCAAGGGCTCGTCGTCGAGGGAGGCGACGGCCTCGTCGATGCGGTCGCCGAGAGCGGCCGCCGGCTCGTCCCACTCGCGGGCGTGCAGCTCGCGGTCGAGGTCCCAGACCGGGACCAGCAGTCCGTGCGCGCGGAACGAGCCCGCGTAGCGGCTCTCCTCGCCCAGGGCCAGCTCACCGCGCGCCGACAGCCGGGCCAGCGCGGCCAGCAGCTTCTCCTCCGGCTCCGGGCGGACCCAGCGCAGGTGCGCCTTCTCGCCCGCGTCGACCCAGTACGCGGAGGTCACCCGCTCGCCCCGGAGGCGGTCGGTGGGCATGATCGCGGCGTTGGCGCGCTCCAGCGACAGCGCGACCTCGCCGGTCGGGTCCACGTCCTCGGGCAGCCACCAGGCGAAGTCGGAGTGCAGCTCGACGTCGAGCGCGGCGTCCGGGGCGATCAGGTCCTGCAAGCGCGACGGCACGCTGCCCGTCTCGGCGGTCTCCGGACCGACGACCGACAGCGACTGCCCGGTCTCGGCCTCCTGGACCCATTCGATGGCGCGAGCCAGGTCGCGGCTGATGTCACCGGAGTGGGTCTGCACCTGCAGGCCGACGAAGCGCGCCCCGTCGTTGCGGTGCAGCGCGGCGGCGGCCATCGGCAGCACGGTCGCGAGGGTGATCTCCGAGCCGTCGCGCATCGGCAGCTTCGCGATCGCCGACGGGACGAACTCGCGCAGCGCCACCAGCTCGCACTCGGCGGCCAGGCCCTCGAACGGCCGGGTCACGATCACGTCCGCGGCGCCACCGGCCTTGCCGTGGCAGGCCTTGTAGCGCTTGCCCGAACCGCACGGGCAGGGCTGGCGGGGACCGACGGCGCCTTCTGGCTGGGCTGGCTTCGTCGCGGCTCGCTTCGACACGGCTGATCCAATCGCTGGCGGTGACTACCCCGTGACGCTACCGAAGCGGGCGCGATCGGGATCAGCCAGGTGGAGCCGGGTGGCCTCCGGCGAGTTGGTCGCGATGTGGCGCACGCCCGCGCGTCGGCACAGGTCGACGTCCTCCGGATCGTCGACCGTCCAGCAGTAGGTGTCGCGGCCCAGCGCGGCGGCGCGAGCGACGAACCCGGGGTCCTCGCGCAGCAGCCGCACGTCCGGACCGGCCAGGTCCGCCCACGGCGGCAGCACCCCACCGCGGCGGACACCGGTGAAGCGGGAGAACAGCAGGACCGTCGGCACCCGAGGAGCGGCCTCCTTGAAGCGGCGGACCGCGGCGGGCGCGAAGGACATCATGAACACCGGCGAGTCCGCCTGGTCGTCCGGCGCGGCCAGGCCGTGCCGCGCCAGCAGCGCGACGAGCTTGTGCTCCACCAGCCCCCCGTAGCGGACCGGGTGCTTGGTCTCCACGAACAGCCTCGTCGGGCGCGGGTTCGCGCGCGCCATGCCGAGCAGCTCGTCGAGGGTGAGCACGCCGTACTCGGCGGCCGACCGGCCGAAGTCCACTTCGGCCATCGCTGCGATGGTCAGCGCGCTGACCACGCCCCGGCCGGTGGACGTCCGGTCGATGCGCCGGTCGTGCACGCAGACCAGGTGCCCGTCCCGGGTGACCCGGACATCGCACTCCAGGGCGTCCGCGCCCTGCTCCAATGCGAGCTCGTAGGCGGACCGGGTGTGCTCGGCGCGGTGCGCCGACGCGCCCCGGTGCGCGACGACCTCGGGGAATTCCGCCACGCCACCAGTATCCGGACCGGACGTGGGCGCCGCCGTCACTTGTGACCCACTTCAGCGGCGGGCCGTGTCCGGACGCGCGGCGCGTTGCGGCGGCGGCGCGGCGCGGACCGCGTGCACCCGCATCAGGCTCAGGTCGGCCGGGTCGGGCGGCAGCAGCAGTCGCATGAAGTGGTCGATGAGCCGGGCGGTCACCACCGCCAGGACCGTGACCAGCGCGTTGTTGACCGCGTGCAGCACGACGCCGTCGGCCAGCGCCTGGACCCCCTCGCGGAACGTCCAGCCGAAGGTGAGCAGGCCGACGACCACGGTCGCCGCCCACAGCGCCCACCAGAACCGGACGAGCAGGCTCGGAGAAGGGCGCGCGCCCTTCTCCCGATCGCCCTCGGCGACCAGCAGGGAGTGCTCCAGCTCGGCGACCGCCGCGCCGGGGATCAGCAGGTTCGGCCCGGGGACCAGGACGCCTGCCACGACCTGCCAGTCCGGCCGGGCGCTGCGGACACCGATCCGCTCGGTCGCCGCGAACCGCGCCCGCAGGCCCCAGAGCACCACGAGCACTCCGGTCAGCACGCCCATCAGGACCAGGATCAGCCCGGTGGTGCCCACCAGTGCGTCCGAGATCGCCAGCACCGTGCGCGAGAGCGCCTCACCCCTGCTGAGCAGCAGCAGGACGTAGCGCCACACCTCGGCGACGGTCGCGAGCGCACCGACTCCGGCGGTCACCCACAGCGCGGCGATGGCGGTGGCGCCGGTCGCGCCCGCCCGTTCGGCGTGGTCGACGCGGCCGTGGGTGGGCAGCGCCAGCGGCCAGCGCCAGGCGAGCAGCGGGAAGCCCCAGCGCGGAGGCGCCGGATACGAGGGCGGGCCGGTGTAGGGCCGCGGCCGGCGGGTCTGCCGGGCGCGGCGCGGACCGCCGGGCGGAGTGGCGATCCACTCCGTCCGGTCGGGCTGGGGCTGATCGGTCACAGCACGTACGGCTCGCCGTCGGCTTCACCGGACACCATCGGTCGGCCGAGGCTCGACCAGCCGTGCATGCCGCGCTCGACGTTGACCGCGTCCCAGCCGTTGGCGTTGAGGTAGGCGGTGACCTTCGCGGAGCGGCCGCCGGACCGGCACACCACGTAGACCTGATCGGCCTCGGGGATGTCGTCGAGGCGGTCGATGATCTTGCTCATCGGGATGTGCACGGCCTCGGGGGCGTGCCCCGCCTGCCACTCGTCGTCCTCTCGGACGTCCAGCAGCACGCTGTTCGACGGCAGGTTCTCGGGAAGCTCTTCCGGCTGAACGCGGGGAACCTGTCCAGGAGGTGGAGTAGTCACACCCCGATGCTGCCACGCCGCACGTGTTCCCGACGTGAGGGTGCGGGCAGTTTTGGTCCGAACCGTCCATGATCGATGTCCGTTTCGCCCGGTCAGTTCGGACCAAAACTGTCCCCTGGCGCGACGAAGCGCCCCGGACCTGGGGTGGCCCGGGGCGCTTCGCACGAGAGGTGGATCAGGTCAGTGCTGGACCGCCTTCTCCGAGCCCGCACCCGTGAGGGAGCGGACCTCCATCTCCGCATACTTCGTGCCACCGTTCTCGTCCTTGCTCAGCTTGGTACCGAGGTAACCGAGCAGGAAGGACAACGGGATCGACACAAGACCCGGGTTCTTCAGCGGGAACAGCGCGAAGTCCATCGACGGGAACATCGCTTCCTCGCCACCGGAGACCGCGGGCGAGAAGATGATCAGCACGATGGTGATCGCCAGACCACCGTAGATGCTGAACAGCGCGCCCGTGGTGTTGAACCGCTTCCAGAACAGCGAGTACAGCAGGGTCGGCAGGTTCGCCGACGCGGCGACGGCGAAGGCCAGCGCGACCAGGAAGGCCACGTTCTGCCCGTTGGCCGCGATGCCGCCGAGGATCGACACGATGCCGATGACCACCGCGGTGATCCGCGCGACGCGGACCTCCTGCTGCTTGTCGTCGACCTTGCCCTTCTTGATCACGTTCGCGTAGATGTCGTGCGCGAACGAGGCCGAGGCCGTGATCGTCAGACCGGCCACCACCGCGAGGATCGTCGCGAAGGCGACCGCGGAGATGAAGCCCAGCAGCAGCGGGCCACCCAGGTAGGAGGCCAGCAGCGGAGCCGCCGAGTTCACGCCGCCGGGGGCGTCCTTGATCGCGTCCGGACCCACCAGCGCACCGGCGCCGTAACCGAGGACCAGGGTGAACAGGTAGAACAGCCCGATCAGCCAGATCGCCCAGACCACCGAACGACGCGCCTCCTTGGCGGTCGGCACGGTGTAGAAGCGCATCAGCACGTGCGGCAGGCCCGCGGTGCCGAGCACCAGGGCGATGCCCAGCGAGATGAAGTCGAGCTTGCTCGTCTCCGTCTTGCCGTACTGGGCGCCCGGGTTGAGCACCTTGTCCCCTGCGACCTCGGCCGCGTGGCCGAGCAGGCTGGAGAGGTTGAACCCGTACATGCCCAGGACCCAGAGCGTCATCACGAAGGCGCCGGCGATCAGCAGGGCCGCCTTGATGATCTGCACCCAGGTCGTGCCGCGCATGCCGCCGACCAGGACGTAGAGGATCATCAGCGCGCCGACCACGGCGATCACGATGGCCTGCCCGCCCTTGTCGGTGATGCCCAGCAGCAGCGCGATGAGGCCACCGGCACCGGCCATCTGGGCCAGCAGGTAGAAGAAGCTCACCACCAGCGTGGACAGCGAGGCCGCCGTGCGCACCGGACGCTCGCGCATCCGGAAGGAGAGCACGTCGCCCATCGTGTAGCGGCCGGTGTTGCGCAGCAGCTCGGCCACCAGCAACAGCGCGACGAGCCACGCGACCAGGAAGCCGATGGAGTAGAGGAAGCCGTCGTACCCGTTGACCGCGATGGCTCCCGCGATGCCGAGGAACGACGCCGCGGACAGGTAGTCACCGGAGATCGCGATGCCGTTCTGCGGCCCGCTGAAGGCGTGCCCGGCGGCGTAGTAGTCCGATGCGGTCTTGGTGTTCCGGCTCGCGCGGAACACGATCACCATCGTGACCGCGACGAAGATCGCGAAGATGCCGATGTTCAGCAACGAGTTGCCACCGGCGGGCGCGTCCTGCGCGAGCGGCTGGGTGGCGGTCATCGCTTGGAACGTGCTCACTTGCCGCCTCCCTCAACGTCTTCCCGGATCTGCTCGGCAACCGGGTCCAGGTTCTTGTTGGCGTAGCGCACGTACCAGGTCGTGATCACGAACGTGGACACGAACTGGAGCAGGCCGAGCACGAGTCCCACGTTGATGTTGCCGACCAGCTTGATGCTCATGAAGCCGTGCGCGTAGTCGGCGAGCAGCACGTACACCAGGTACCAGACCAGGAATAACGCCGATACGGGGAATACGAAGTTGCGCAGTCGTTTGCGCAGTTGGGCGAATTCGGGGCTGCTTTGCGCAGCGGCCCAGGTTTCGGCGTCAATACCGGACCCGGACCCGTTTTGGTCCGTGGCGCTCACGGCTCTCCCTCCACAAAGAAAGGCCCAGCCTCGCGTTATCGCCAAGCGTGAGCCTGAATCACACAACGCCGGAACGCTACGGAATCCGACGCTCCGCTGGGTAGGCCCATTGGGAGTACGGGTGCTAACGATCGAGTGAAGGTTGACACCGCAACATGGTGTAGCGAATTGCGTCGGATGGGAAGGTTTTCATTCTAACGGAGTATTGATCGTCTTCCTATCTACCAATTCGGTCGACAGAAAGTAACTGACTGCGGAGGCAACTGCACGTTCAGGCGCTCGGTACTCCGCAGCCGAAGAATTGATTCCGGGATCTCACCGCTCGTGGCGGCCCTGGCGCGGCGTCGATTCGGCGGTTGGCCTGCTGTCCACGAAGCCCAGCCGGTCCGGCGCGTGCAGCCGCAGCATCAGCCGAGAGACACCGCTGGGCACGCGGGACCGCGTGGCCAGGCTGACCAGGTAGGTCACCGCGAACGCCAGCGGCACCGTGACCAGCGCAGGCTGCTGGGCGAGCTGCGACCACCAGCCGCCCTCGGCGAAGTACGCGCTCAGCGCCGAGATCAGCACCAGCGAACCACCGGTGAGCATGCCCCACGCAGCACCGGCGGCGGTCAGCCCGCGCCACCAGATGCCCAGCACCAGGACCGGGCAGAACGTCGACGCGGCCATCGCGAAGGCCAGCCCGACGCTTCGCGCGATGTCGTGATCGTCGACCGCCAGGGCCAGCACCACCGGGACCGCGCACGACAGCACCGCCGCCGAGCCGAACCGCATCGTCCGGCCCCACAGCACGTCTCGCGAGGACAGCACCCCGGCGAGGCTCATCACCAGGCCCGACGAGGTGGACAGGAACGCGGCGAACGCGCCCGCCGCGGTGATCGCGGCCAGCACGCCGCCGACCCAGTTGCCCAGCATCGCGTGCGGCAGCAGCAGCACCGCGGCGTCGGTCCGGCCGGTGACCAGCAGCTGCGGCACGTAGAGCCGCGAGAGCAACCCGAAGATCGTGGGGAACAGGTAGAACGCGCCCAGCAGCCCCAGGACGTAGAGCGCGGTCCGGCGCGCACCCGCGCCGGAGGGATTGGCGTAGAAGCGCGCCAGGACGTGCGGCAGGCCCATCGTGCCCAGGAAGGTCGCGATGAGCACCGAGTAGGTCTGCAGCACCCCGGGGAGCCCGTCCTGCTGCGGTCGCAGCCAGCTCTCGTTGTCCGGGGCGGAGCCGGTCACCACCGGAACCGCGGCTCCGGCCGGGAAGCGCAGCTCGCTGCCCGCCCGCACCGGGTGCTGCCCAGGCTGCAGGTACACCGCGCCCACCGCTCCCGAGTCCTCCGCGGCGGTCATCCAGACCGGTTCGCCGACCTCCAGCGTCACGTCCGTCTCGACGCGGACCGCGGTGTCCTCCTGGAAGAACGGCGCCTGCGGCTCGTCCAGGGCCTGCCGCTGCTCGCTGACCAGGAACACCATCAGCAGCGCGAACGCGGGCAAGGTGATCGCGAACAGCTTCACCCAGTACTGGAACGCCTGCACCAGCGTCACCGCCCGCAGCACCCCGCCGACCACGCTGACGTGCACGATCAGCGCGACCACGAGAATCCCGGCCTGGTACTGGAAACCGACGATCGCGGACAGCGCCATGCCGGCCGCCTGCAACTGCGGGACCAGGTACAGCCAGCCGATGACCACCACGACCAGCGTGGTCATCGAGCGCAGGCTCAACGAGTTCAGCCGCGCCTCGACGAAGTCCGGCATCGTGTAGGCGCCGGATCGGCGCATGGGCGCCACCACGAACAGCATCAGCGCCAGGTAGCCCGCGGCGAAGCCGATCGGGTACCAGAGCGCGTCGACGCCGTCCTTCATCACCAGCCCGGCAACGCCCAGGAACGAGGCGGCGGAGAGGTACTCGCCGGAGATGGCGGCGGCGTTGCGCTCTTCCCGGACTGGCTTGCGGGCGGCGGAGAAATCGGTGGTCCCGGCCGAGCGCGAGCTCCACAGCCCGATGCCCAGCGTCGCGACGACGATCAGCAGCACGCCGCCCAAGGACCACAGATTCGACAACATCTCACCCAGCCACCCGGCTTTTCGAAGAGTCGCGACCACTTTACGCAGAACGGTCGGCGAACCCGAAGCAGCTCACCTGAAATCCGCCGCGCACGAGGAACTCGCTACTCCTCCAGCATTCCGAGGAAATCGTCCTCGTTGCGCTCGGCCCTCTTGGTGTACATCAGCCCGACGACCACCAGGAACGGGTACGCCAGGACGCCGAGCAGCAACCACGGCAGCCGGAGCCCCAGGACCTCCAGATCACCGGTGGAGGGCACGAGCCAGAACATCAGCGGCAGGCCGAGCAGCACGACCGCGACGATCCCGGACAGGCGGAGCGCAGCCCGCAGCTGCTTCTCGACGAGGTCCCGGACCAGGCCTTCGAGCGCGCCGTTCTGCTCCTCGACCTCGACGCGGACCCGCGGGACGTGCGGCCCGCGCCGGTCGGCGAGCACGACGCGCTTGCGCCTCGGCCGGGGCGAGTAGTCGCCCAGCCGGGCCCGGACGTCGAAGCCCTCCGGGCTCATCCGGCGCCGCTCACTGCTGCTGTCCCCAGTTGTCGCGCGGCGCCTTCACCAGGCGGTCCTTGAGCTCCCTGGTGTGGCGCCGGGACACGGGCAGTTCCTTCGGCGGTCCGCCGCCGAGCACCACCGAATAGCCGGACGAGGACATCCGCAGTTCGCTGACCAGCGCGAGCGAGACCAGGAACGACCGGTGGATGCGCAGGAACCCGGCCTCTCCCCAGCGCTCTTCCAGCTGCGCCAGCGGAATCCGCACCAGGTGCGAGCCTTCCGTGGTGTGCAGTCGCGCGTAGTCGCCCTGCGCCTCGACCCAGCGGACCTCCTTGCGCGGGATCATCCGCGTGGTGCCGGCGAGTTCGACGGGGATGACCTCGTCGTCGTCCGGCGCCGCGGCTTCGAGGGGCTGGGGGCTCCCGCTCTTGCCGGACTGCTCCTTGTTCTTCTCGATGGTGCGCAGCGCGCGGTCGACGCGGTCGGCGTTCGCGGGCTTCATGATGTAGTCCAGCGCGCCGACCTCGAACGCCTCCAGCGCGTTCTCCTCGTGCCCGGTGATGAACACCAGCGCGGGCGGGATGCGGAACGCGGTGAGCACGCGAGCGAGTTCCATCCCCGACAGCCCGGGCATCGACACGTCCGCGAACACGGCGTCCACGATGGACTCGTTCTCCTCGCGACCGGCGATCAGCTCCGGGTCGTCGCTGCGCAGCAGGCGCAACGCCTCGGCGGCGTCGAACGCGGTCAGCACCCGCCCGACGCGAGGGTTGCTGCCGAGCAGGAACTTCATCTCGTCCAGCCCGGCCCGCTCGTCGTCGACGGCAAGGACGACGAGCCCGGCGGGATTCTCTCGTGTACTCAATGCAACGCCATATCGTGCCGCGCCTCCGGCGCACTGTCCATGTCCGTGCTCCTGCCGCTCGACGCCTCCCGCGCCGGCCCTGCGAACGTGCCTGCGGACCCTAGTTGTTAGCGCAGAACGAGGGTCCTCCACGAGGGCTCAGCGACAAGAATCTGCTTCACGAAGCTGATTTTCGCCCGAACGGATCAATTTCTCGGCTGATCGAGGCATCACCGTTTGGGCGAACCGGATCAACACTCTCCGGAACAACGCGCAAAACGGGTCCCCGCCGAGCTTTCCCGGCAGGGACCCGAATCACAAGCCTCTACAGGCCGAAACGATCCCACATGGCGCGGTGTTCGAGCGCGTCGAGCCCGGAAACCAGGTTCGCCACGGGATTGCGCGAGACGCCCGAGGACATCCCGAGCCGCGCCAGCAGCGGTTTGCGGCCCTCCACGGTCTGCACCTGGGCGTCCGGGTACTTGCGCTCGATGATCTCGCGCAGCGTCCCGACACCGTCGATGAGACCCAGTTCCGCGGCCTTCGCGCCGGTCCACACCTCGCCCGAGAACAGCTCGTCCTCGCCGCCGCTCAGCTTGCCCTCGCGGCGCTCGCGCACCCAGTCGGTGAACTGGCCGTGCAGCTCGTCCTGCAGACCGCGCAGCCACTGCACGTCCTCGGACTTCTCCGGGCGGAACGGGTCGAGCCGCACCTTGTTCTCACCCGCGGTGTAGACGCGGCGTTCGACGCCGAGCTTGTCCAGCAGGCCCGTCATCCCGAAGCTCGCGCTGACCACGCCGACCGAGCCGACAAGCGAGGTCTGGTGGGCGTAGATCTCGTCGGCGGCGCAGGCCAGCCAGTACCCGCCGGAGGCGGCGACGTCCTCGCAGTAGGCCAGCACCGGCACGTTCTTCTCCGCGGCCAGACCCCGGATCCGGTCCGCGACCAGCGCGGACTGGGTGGGGGCACCGCCCGGGGAGTTGATCGACAGCACCACGGCGCTGAGCCGGTCGTGCGAGAACGCGCGGTTGAGAGCCGAGTCCACGGTCTGCAACGAGATCGAGGGCCGTCCCATCGGCGACGGCTGCGGCGTGATGACGCCGTGCAACTTGACCACCGCCACGACGGGGCCGCGCTCGGCCATGCCGGGCAGCTTCCCGCCGAACTTCTCGGTCAGCTCCTTGGGCAGCTTCGCCGTGACCATGTCGGCGAACTTCTGCGGTGCCTTCTCGTCCATACCTCGACGTTACCGGCCAGCGGCCGGTCCGGCGGCCAAACCCACTCCCGGCTCGTCCACCGGGGGCAGCGGCTCCGGCCGGACTCCGGGGGCGAACTTGGGCACCCGCATGATGACCTTCATGCCTGCGCCCTTCTCGGTCTCCACGACGAGCCCGTAGTCGTTGCCGAAGGTGGCGCGCATCCGGTTGTTGATGTTGCCGAGCCCGACGTGCGCACCGGTGAGGTGGGCGTTGGCGAGCTCCGCGTCCAGCAGCTCGGGGTCCATCCCGATGCCGTCGTCGTCGACGCTGATCAGCGCCTCGGAACCGCTGTCCTCCGCGGTCACCGACACGGTCCCGCCGCCGGGCTTGTTGGCCAGGCCGTGCCGGACCGCGTTCTCCACCAGGGGTTGCAGCGCGAGGAACGGCACCACGACCGGCAGCACCTCGGGGGCGATCTTGAGCTGCACGTTCAGCCGATCGGGTCCGAACCGCGCGCTCTCCAGCGTCAGGTAGCGGTCGATGTTGCGGATCTCGTCGGCGAGCGTCGTGTAGAGGCCGCTCGCCCGGAACGAGTAGCGGGTGAAGTCGGCGAACTCCTGCAGCAGGTCGCGCGCGTGCTCCGGGTCGGTACGGATCAGCGAGGAGATCGTGTTGAGCGCGTTGTAGATGAAGTGCGGCGAGATCTGCGCGCGCAGCGCCCGCACCTCGGCCTGCGCCAGGCGCTCCTTGGACTCCTGCAGCTCGGCCAGTTCGAGCTGGGTGGACACGTGGTGGGCGACCTCGGCGGCGGCGCGCAGGAGTCGTTTGCGGTCTCCGTCGGCGATGACGGTCAGCACACCGCGGACCTGACCCTCGACCTCCAGCGGCACCACGGCCGCGTGCCGCATCGGGCAGGGCCGCTGCTCGCAGACCACGTCGCCGTGGTCGAGGAAGTCGCGCTTGCCGGTGCGCAGCACCTGCTCGATCTTGGTCCGCAGGTCGGCGTAGTGGTGGTTGGCCTCGCCGTCCCAGGTCAGCAAGGTCCCGTCCGCGTCGACGATGCCGACGGCGACGCAGGCCAGAAGCTCTCTCAGGTGCGGACCGGTCTTGTCCGCCGATTCCTGGTTCAGGCCTTCGCGCAGGTAGGGCGCCGCACTGGTCACCCGATGCAGAGCCGCCAGCGTGGCGTCCTCCACCGAGGTGCTCACCCGACGCGCCCGGCACAGCAGCACGAACATGCCCAGCACGGCGAGCGCCGCGAGCGTGGTCAGGACCGTCCGCTCTGTCAACAACTCCGCCACAACATCAATCTGCCCGAGTCGCACGCTCTGAATCAAGACGGCTACGGCCAGTGCCGGTTTTCCATCGGTGAACGGTCCAGGTTCGTTCCATTCAGCGGAACCGCTCCGCCCGTTCAGCAGATCCTGCCGGTGCGCAAGGCCAGGAGTTGTCCACAGCCTGGGGACAACTCATTTCAGCAGGCGGGACATCCTGCGATCCGCCAGCTGCTTACCCCCGGTCTGGCACGTCGGGCAGTACTGCATGGACCGGTCGGCGAAGGAGACCTCCCGCACCGCGTCACCGCACACCGGGCACGGCAGACCGGTGCGGCCGTGCACCCGCATCCCCGACCGCTTCTCCGCCTTGAGGCGCGCGGCGTCCTGCCGCAGCGACCGGTCCACGGCGTCGCGGAGGATCTCCTGGACGCAACCGTGCAACCGGGTCACCGCCTCGGCGTCGAGCTTGCCGGCCGTGGCGAACGGGGAGAGCTTCGCGGCGTGCAGGACCTCGTCCGAGTAGGCGTTGCCGATGCCCGCGATCGTGGACTGCTCGGTGAGCACGGTCTTGATCCGCTCGGTGCGGCCCTCCAGGAGCGCGGCGAACGCGTCGACGTCGACCTCCAGGGCGTCGGGCCCCAGCCGCGCGATCCCGGGGACCTCCGCGGGGTCCTCGACGATCCACGCGGCGAGGCTCTTCTGGGTGCCGGCCTCGGTCAGGTCGAACCCGACCCCGCCGAGGTGGACGCGCAGCGCGATCGGACCCCGGCCCGGTTTCGGCGGGGTCGCCGAGAGCTTGTCCGACCAGCGCAGCCAACCGGCCTTCGCCAGGTGGCACACCAGGTGCAGGCCGCCGCAGTCCAGGTCGAGGTACTTGCCGTGCCGGACGGCGCCGGTGACCTCGCGCCCGTGCAGCGCGGTCCACGGCGGGTCCGCGGTCTTGAGCACGCTCATCGAGGCGACGTCGACGCGCGCCACCATCCGCCCCACGGCGTGATCGCGGAGGTGCTTCGCCAGCGCCTCCACCTCGGGAAGTTCGGGCACGACTCCAGTGTGCCCCACCGAGGGGACGTCAGCGCCGCTCTACTCCGTCGGCTGCAGCCTGCCGTTCATGTCCGGCTCCGCGTACAGCTCGATGTGCCGAGCCACCTGCGACACCTCGGTGCGCACCTCGACGAAGCCGCGCACGATGCCCACCCAGGTCTCCGGCGGGTTCTCGTCGGCGTCACCCGGTGTCGACGCGGTGAGCGTCCACGGGCGGTGCAGCACCCATCGGACCGGGAAGAACAGGATCGCGATCACGACGATCGCGATGAACCACCACGGGATGATCACCTCTTGGGGCGTCCACGCGATGAACACCACCACCAGGGCCGCGAGCGCGGCCCCCACCACGATCGCCGGCGTCGAACCGCCGTTGACGTCGTGCTCGAACTCGTCCACCACGATCGGGTTGGACCACTCCAGGTTCGCCCTGATCGTCCACTCCCGGCCGTCGGAGCCTCGAACCACCCGGTTCATCGTCGCCTCCCCGCCCACCCGGGCTGGTCACTCGATCGCACACTCGCCACTCGAACCACACCTGTCACCGAGCGTGGTGCCACGGTACCGCTCCTGTCATCGGCCCGAAGGGTGATCGTCCGCACGCGGCGGGACCATCACCACCTCAGCATTGTCGATCATGACGGCGCCTCCGGCCAACCCTCTCGGCCTGAGAACAACCCGCTCGAACCACTACGCTCCGGGCACACCTGATCCCGGGAGGCATCCGATGGACGTCGACGAGGCCGTGGCACTGATCCGCGACCAGCACCACGCGGTGCTGGGAACCCTGCGCGAGGACGGAACACCGCTGATGACCCCGGTCCTCGCGGCGGTCGACGAGCAGGGCCGAGCGGTGGTCAGCACCAGGTCCGGCTCGGGCAAGGTCCGCAACCTCCGCCGCGACCCGCGCGCCTGGCTGTGCGTGCTGCCGGACGCGTTCTTCGGCCGCTGGTTCCAGTTGGACGCCGACGTCGAGATCGTCGCGCTCCCCGAGGCCCTGCCGCTGCTGGAGGACTACTACCGCTCCCTCTCCGGCGAGCACGAGGACTGGGATTCCTACCGCGAGGCCATGCGCTCCGAGAACCGCGTGCTGCTGCGGCTCACCCCGACCCGCGCGGTCGGCTGAAGGGGACCCCCGGTGAACGGCCGCCGAACCATGGGCTAAAGTATTCACCAACAGCGCACCGGCGGCGGAAGCCAACGGGACGCGATGAATATGCGGATGTAGCGCAGCTGGTAGCGCATCACCTTGCCAAGGTGAGGGTCGCGGGTTCGAGTCCCGTCATCCGCTCGTCGCAGTGGGGCCGAGGTTTTCACCTCGGCCCCACTGCTGTTTCCGCGTCACGACCGGTCGTCCGAACCCCGCTGGAAGCGGGTCAACGCGGCCGGAAGGCCTCCGGCGCACGCGAAGGCGACGAAGAACTCCGCCTGCGCACCCGAATGCCGCTCGGTAGCCGCGCTCGCCAGCTGCGAGAGGCACTTCACAACCAGAGGCCTTCACCTGTCTACGGACAACCCACCGGGACGACCTCCCCGGACATCACAACTAGACGTGGAGGGTTTCGCGCCTGAAATGTCTGGTCAGTGGGGTGGGGAAGTTTTCATGAAAACTTCCCCACCCCACTGACCAACCACCCCGGACATCACAACTAAAACTGGGAGGTGCCCAGGTCAGCGGAGCAGGTGCGGCGGGTAGCGGGTGGGATCAGCCCTCGACGCCGAGGCCGATGGGGCACGAGACTCCTGTGCCGCCCAGGCCGCAGTAGCCGTTGGGGTTCTTGGCGTCCGAGAGGTACTGCTGGTGGTAGGTCTCGGCGTAGTAGAAGTCCTTCAGCGGGGCGATCTCCGTGGTGATCTCGCCCTTGCCCGCGGCCGTCAGGGCCTGCTGGAACGCCTGGGCGCCGGCTTCCGCCTCGCGCAGCTGCTGATCGTCGGTGGCGTAGATCGCCGAGCGGTACTGGGTGCCGAGGTCGTTGCCCTGGCGCATGCCCTGGGTCGGGTCGTGGTTCTCCCAGAACTCCTTGAGGACCTGCGCGTAGCTGATCTTCTTCGGGTCGAACACGACCAGGACGGCCTCGGTGTGGCCGGTCAGACCGGAGCAGACCTCTTCGTAACTGGGATTCGGCGTGTAGCCGCCCGCGTAGCCGACGGCCGTGCTCCACACGCCCTCGGTCTGCCAGAACACGCGCTCCGCGCCCCAGAAGCAGCCCATCCCGACCACCGCGGTGGCCAGGCCCTCTGGGAACGGCGGAACGATGCGGCGGTCCGGGAAGACCGCGTGGTGCTCGTCCACCGGCATCGCCGAATCGCGGCCGGGCAGCGCCGACGACGGGTCGATCATCTTCAGCTTCGCACCGAACATGTTCCCAGCCTACGCCGTGGTCAACGCCGGTCCAGCCGGTTGGGATCGCCGTAGCGGCCCGGGTCCGGCGGCATCGGACGACGCGCGTGCCTGCCCTGCTGAGGTTCCTCGACCTCGCCGGACAACCGCCGCGACAGCGGTGACTCCTCGGGAGGCGACCAGCGAGGCGGCGGCCGTCGCTGACCTCTCCGGTCCGGCGGCGGTCCCTGATCCGGCGGGGGCACGCGGTCCCCCGGTCGCGGCGCGCCGGCGCTCGGCGGGCGCGGAGGGGGCGGCCAAGCCCCGCGCGGCCGTTCCGGGAGCGGCCGGTCGGCACCTCGGTGTCCAGCGGGTTCTGCCCTCGGCGCAACCACGTCCGTCCGCTCCGGAACGTCGACGGTGCCGGCTCGGGGGATCGCGGTGTCCGTCGGGACTTCCTCCGGTTCGGGCTCCTCCCCTGCCCGCTCCTTCTTCGGGAGCGGGGTGATGAGGTGGCGGAGGCGCATCGTGGGGTCCTCGACGTACTTCCACGACAGCGTTCCCAGCACGTAGGCGGCGGGCGCGGCGCACAGCAGCATGAGCCACTGGTTGGCGATCCCGGCCATCGCCAGCAGCTGCTGGACGGGGAAACCCCAGACGTAGACGCCGTAGCTGCCGTTGACCCACACCCCCGGCACGGTCAGCCGCGACGGCCAGAAGTGCCCGGTCACGATCACCGCGTAGCTCACCGCGAAGGGCATGAACGCCGAGGTCGTGATGCTGTTGGGCATCACGAGCAGCGCCACCAGACCGGCGCCCGCGGCCAGCGGCGACAGCGGGATCCGGTAGAGGTTGAGCAGCACGCCCAGCGCGAAGGCGACCAGGAACGCCACCAGCGATTCGACCGGGACGCTCAGCAGCGAACCCGCCGACTCCGAACCCGGGATCTCCTCCAGGTGCCGGTCCCAGACGACCAGGGCGATCAGCGCGACGACCGTCAGCCAGCGGAACCGCTGCTTGGCCGTGCCCAGCACCAGCAGCGCGAACAGGCCGCCGTAGGCCAGCAGCTCCATCGGCAGCGTCCACAGCGAACCGTTGACGGCGTCCGGCCACGGGTTGTTCTCGAAGACCCCCGGCAGGTCGTGGCGCAAGGTCAGCAGGCCCGCGTTGTTGACGATGTAACCCCAGGTCTCGTGGGACCTGAAGTACTCACCGACCGAGAGGCTGGTGATCATCGGTCCGACGATCAGGGCCATGCCGACCGACACCGTGAGCATGGGCGGCCACAACCGCAGCACCCGCTTGACGGCGAAGCGGAGCGCGTGCGGATCGCGCATCCAGCTCTCGGTGATCTGGAAGCCGCTCAGCGCGAAGAAGCCCATCAGCACGCCTTCGTCGGGCTGCACCGGCCACTCCGGCGGGAACAGCTCACCGCTGCCCACCAGCGGGGAGCTGTGGCCGTAGATGACCAGCAGCGCACCGATCATGCGGATCCAGGCGAAGCCGTGGTTGGGGGCCGCGAACAACTCAGGGCGAGCGTGCACAACACGCGCAGCACTCAACCCAGCTCACCCCATCGAATTTGTGCCCGACCTGGACGTCAACGCTGCGTAGCCTAGCCAAGGGCTCAGCGGTTCGGGACCCTTTACAACCCAGACACCCGTCCGGACCAGACCGCAGACCGTATCGTTATTCGGCCGGTGCACCGCGAAGGTGTCGCGGAGTGCCAGAATAGCTTCGTTCGCAGCAGCGGCGTTCGTGGAAATCCGGAAAGGGCGCTATCGGTGACCTGGCAAGACGAGTTGCAGAACCTCGACGCCGAACTCGCGGCGGGACGCATTTCCGCCGAGGAGTACCGACAGCGCAGGGACACCGTGCTGGGCCGGGCCCAGAGCGGGCAGACCGGGCAAACGCCCTCGAACCCGGACGGTTTCCCCCAGCAGGACCAGACACCACCGGCTGAACCCTCTTCCGGGGGGTTCCCGCAGCAGCAGCCCGGCCAGCAGCAGTCGAGCCCGTTCCCGCCCGCGTTCAGCTGGGGCGATGCCGCCAAGCAGCAACCGCAGCAGCAGGCGGGCAACAACGAGGCGACGCAGGTCGTGCAGAACCCGTTCGTCCAGCAACAGCAGCAGAACCAGCCGCCCGCCGATTCCGGCAGCACGCAGATCGTCAGCGTCCCGCAGACCCCGCAGCCGCAGGCCCCGCAGCAGCCGCCGCAGCAGCAGTGGAACCAGTCGCAGCAGCAGTGGAACGGCCAGCAGCAGGGCTGGGGTCCGGTGGAGACGACCGGCACTCCCTGGGGCGATGACCTGCCGGGATCCGGTGACTCGGGCGAAGCGCCCTGGATGCGCCAGGGCCCGGAGGTCTTCGAATCGGCGGGCAAGCCCGGCAAGGGCAAGCTGATCGCCGGGCTGTCCATCGGCGCCGTGCTGCTGGTCGTGGTGATCGTCGCCGTGATCTTCTACTTCGCAGGCGGCGACAGCCGGCCCGAGCAGGAGACGGCCGCTCCGCCCGCGCCGCCCGCACCGACGACGGTCGAGCTGCCGCAGCCGCCCGCCGCCAAGGCTCCTCCAGCCACGACGCAGGAGGTGCTGGTCGCCGCGAACGGCCCGGCGCACCCGTGGGCCGGCCTGCTGGACCTGCCCAACCTGCAGGGCGCCAAGGGCGGACTGCTCCAGCCCAAGACCGTCCTCGACACCGCGTTCCAGAACGGCCTCGCCGAGGGCTGGTTCAACGGCACCGAAGGCGTGCAGCCGAAGACGACGCTGCTCGCGCTGAAGATGCCCGACACCAACGCCGCCCAGACCGTGGCCGAGAAGTACCTGGCCGCGCAGCAGGGCCTGTCCGAGGTCGAAGACCTCTCCTACCAGGGCGTTTCGGTGGTCTCCGCCGGCTCGACCTTCCGGACGGCCTACGTGGCGCACAACTACGCGGTGATCATCGACGTGAGCGGCCCGCCGGAGCAGAAGGACGCGGCGACGCAGGCCTTCAAGGCCGTCCTCGACCAGCAGCTCACCCAGACCCCGCCGACGGTCCGCGACTGACCCGGCACACGCCAACGGCCGCTCCCTCGAACCGAGGTGAGCGGCCGTTCTTCGTGCCAGGAACCGCGCGGGTCAGTCCGCCGGGTCGAGCTTGGCGAGGAGGGACTTGAGTGCGTCGCGGGAGGCCGCGGGGCCGAACTGGGCCTCGATGGCGGTGCGTCCCGACGAGGCGAGCGCGGTCCAGGTCTCGTCCTCGGTGAGCAGGCGCGTCACCGAAGCCGCGAAGGCCTCCGGCTCGTCCGCCACGAGGACGTCCTGGCCCGGCTTGAGGTGCATGCCCTCGAACGCGACACCGGTGCCCACCACCGGGACACCGACGGCGAGGCTCTCGCCGACCTTGCCCTTGACACCCGCGCCGAAGCGCAGCGGAGCGATGGTGACCCGGGCCCGCGCGTAGTGCGGTTCGAGGGACTCGACCCAGCCGTGGACCTCGACGCCCGGTCCCGCGAGGGACTCGACCTCGGCGGTCGGGTTGCTGCCGATGACGTGCAGGACGGCGTCCGGGCACTCCTCGCGGACCAGCGGCATGATCTCGCGAGCCGCCCAGCGGGCCGCGTCGACGTTCGGCGGGTGGTCGAAGCTGCCGACGAACAGCACGTCGCTGCGGCCCTCGACGCGGACCGGGGCGCTGTCGATCACGTGCACGTTGGACAGCACGCGGACGTCGGCGTCCGGGACCAGCTCGCCCAGCAGGGACCGCTCGGCCTCCGAGACGACCAGCGTCACGTCGCAGGCCCTGGCCAGCCCGAGCTCCATCTGCTGGGAGGCGAAGGCCTTGCGGCGCAACGCCTGCGCGCGGTCCGCCTCGCCCTGGCGCTCGGCGAGCTCGGCTTCCCGCTCCAGGCGCAGGAAGTGCACGTCGACGGTGTCGTAGGCGATCACGGCCTGCGGTGCTCGGGTGCGCAGCTCCTCCACCAGGCTCCACGCGACCTGCGGGCGGGACAGCAGCGCCAGCGAGATCTCCGGCCCCGCTTCGTGCAGGAACGCCTGCTGCAGCTCCGGCTGCGGCAGGACCGTCACGCCGACCTGCTGGAGGTCGTCGGTGTAGGGCTGCAGGGGCGCGTGGTTGGCCGGGAAGAACACCACCCGGTACCCGAGCTCGACCAGCTGCGACAGCACCCGGAAGATCCGCACCGAACCGGAGTCGAAGTCCGGACGAGGCACCTGGTGGTCCTTGACCAGCACGATCGGGCCGTGGTGCCCGTGCGTGCCGCGCTGCCGCGCGAGCCACAGGTTGCGCGGCGACGCCTCCGGGAGGTGCTCGGCCGCCAGCACGTCCGCCCACTTCTCGGCGAAGACCTGCCGGTTGAGCTCCTGGTGCTTCTTCACGCCCGAACCGGTGTCGGTGCCGTTGGAGACGCCTTCGTGGTGCACCACCACGGCTTTCGGCTGGACGACGGTGCGGTAGCCGGCCGCGCGGATCGCGAAGGCCAGGTCGGTGTCCTCGTAGTAGGCGGGGGCGAAGCGCGCGTCGAAGCCGCCGACCTGCCGGAACAGGGCTTCGCGCACCAGGATCGCCGCGCCCGAGCAGTAGTCGACGTCGCGCAGGACGTTGAACTCCGCACCGCTGCCGTCGGTCCCGCGGCCGTAGTTCCAGCCGTTGCCGTCGGCCCAGACGATGCCGCCGCACTCCTGCAGCCGGCCGTCCGGGTAGACCAGCTTGGCGCCGACCAGCCCGATCCGGGGGTCCGAGGTGATCGTGTCGACCAGCACGTCCAGCCAGGACTCGGTGACCTCGGCGTCGTTGTTGAGGAAGAACAGGTACTCGCCGCGCGCGTGCTCCGCCCCCAGGTTGCAGGCGCCGATGAAGCCGAAGTTGCGCTCGGCGCGCACCAGCCGGACGCCCTCGCAGGCGGCGAGCTTCTCGGCGCTGTCGTCCGGTGAGGCGTCGTCCACGACGATCACCTCGAACGGCACCGACACCAGGTGACCGGCCAGGAATCGCAGGCACTGGCGCGTGTAGGGCCACTTCCCGTGCACCGGCACGATCACGCTGACCAGCGGCTGGTCGCTGAACGGGACCGGCAGCGGCCCGGTCTCGGCTTCCGCGGCGACCTCGGGAACGCCGGGCTTGCGCCCCAGCGCGAGCTCGTAGGCGTCGCGCCGGGTGGTGCCCCGCGGGGCGACCCGCTCGACGACCTTGCGGTACTTGCCGACGACGCGCTGCACCAGCGCCGAGTTCTGCGCGGCCAGCTCGGCGTTCTCAGCGGTGAGCCGCTCCGCGCGGCCCTCGGCGTCGGCGAGGCCGCCTTCGAGCCGGGCCGCGGTGTCGCGCAGCCACTCCACGCGGGCGGCGTCGCGCTGCGCTCGCAGTTCGCGCTCCCGCAGCTGCTCGCGGAGTTCGGCGAGCTCCCGGTTGTGGGCGTCGGCCCGCTGCTCCTCGGACTTGCGCAGCTCCTCCAGGCGCCCGATGGCGGCCTTGAGCTCGTCGGCCTCGCCGCGGCTGCGCTGGTAGAGCTCGTTTAGCTTGGTGACGTCGGCGACCGCCTCGTCGCGCTGCGCGATCAGCTCCCCCGCGTCGCCCGCGCGGGCGAGGGTGAGCTGCGCGTCGGTGAGCACGGCCGCCGCCGGCAGCTTCGGCAGGTGCTTGTCGGAGGCGACGCCCAGCAGGTACGTGTGCGGGACGCCCTGGCTGACCGCCCAGTCCCCCGCCTCGGTGCGCTCGATGGTCTGCAGGCGGACGCCTTCGATCGCGGTGTCGCGGTCGCCGTGATCGGCCGGCACCACCATCGACCCCACGGTCACGTTCTGCTTGAGCACCGCCACGTGCCGGAAGGCGTCCTCCAGCATCGACTCGTACTCGCGGGCCGTGAGCTCCTTGACGTGGAACGGGTTGTCGTTGCCGTGCTCGTGGCTGTAGACGGCGGTGTCCGGGGTGCTGGACAGGAACAGCCCGCCCTGCTTCATTCGCGACCTGACCAGCCGGAGCACGGCGGCGTGGTCGGAGACGTGCTCGATGGCCTCGAAGCACACCACCACGTCGAAGGGCTTGGCGTCGGCCAGCAGTTCCGGGTCGGTGATCGAACCGACCTCGAAGCTCACGTCGCGGTTGGCGTAGTTGTGCCGGGCGTGGTCGATGGTCCGCTCGTCGATGTCCACGCCGACGACCTCGGCGCCTTCAGCGGCCAGCAGAGCGGCGCCGTAGCCCTCACCGCAGGCGAGGTCGAGCACCCGCTTGCCTCGTGCGAAGGGGGCCGCCAGCGCGTAGCGGTGGTAGTGCTCGTAAACCACCTGCACGTCTTCGGTCCAGGGCACGCAGCGCTCCCCGGTCCAGTCGATCAGCCGCTCGTCCATGGGCCCCTCACCGAGTTGTGAATCCGCTCGCAGGTTATCGCCCCTCCGCAGGCCGCCGTGGCCGGTTCCGGCGAGGAAGATGAGGAGGTTCTCATCCCGGTTTCACCTGCGGTTGCCCCCGAGACGCCAGAGTGGGTGCCATGCGTTCCGTTCCCCGGGGAGCCCTGCTGCTGGCGGCCCTGGCACTGCCCGTCGTCGCCGTGCTGGTCAGCTTCGCGCTGACCGGTGGTGCCCGTGCTCCCGAGATCCCGGAGACCGTGCACGTCGGCAGCACGCCCGGTCCGGGCAGCCCGGCCCCGGTCATCCCCGTCGCCCCCGGCCCGTCCGACCTGCCGCCGCCCGCGGAGCTGCCGCCACCCGCTCCCCACGACGACGCGGACGATGACGACGACGCGACGGACGGCCATGACGACTGACCGACCCACCCGTCCGCTGACCCGCCTCGCCGGTCGTCGCGGCACCCGCGTCCCGGCTCGCGCGCAGATCATGGGCTGGCTGCTGCTCGTGCTGGTCCTGGTGCTGCTGACGGTGATAGTGATCGTCCGCGAGTACCTGCACGACGAGGTCGGCCGCCGGGTCACCAACTCGCTGGAGCAGGAGGCGAAGGAGTTCGTCGCCTTCGCCGAGCGCGGCCAGGACCCGGTCAGCGGCCGGACGCTGGGCGATCCGGCGACGCTGCTGCACAACTACCTCGGCCACCAGTACCCGGACACCGATGAGGCGCTGATCGGCGCGTGGCCCGTCGCAGGCGGTCTCGGCGTGGTCTCCCAGGAGCAGACCGAGCCGATCAAGGCCGTAGCGCAGGACCGGACCGTGCTGCAGCGGATCGTCGACGCCCCCAGCGCGCACGGCGTGCTCGACACCGCAGCCGGCCCGGTGCACTGGGTCAAGGTGCGCGCCGAAACCGCGAACGGCGGCAGCGCGTGGTTCGTGGTCGAGCGCCACACCGCCGCCGAGACCGCCGAGGTCGACGGCAGCGTCCGGATCCTGCTGCTGGTCAGCGCACTGGGCGTGCTGCTGGCCGCGCTGATCTCCTGGGTGGTGGCGGGCCTGATCCTGACCCCGGTGCGCGCCGTGCGCCAAGCCGCGGCCGAGATCACCGAGCACGACCTGACCCGGCGCATCCCGGTCGAGGGCCGCGACGACATCGCGGCGCTGGCCGATCAGTTCAACGCGATGCTGGACAGGCTGGAGGACGCCTTCCGCATCCAGCGGCAGTTCGTCGACGACGCCGGCCACGAGCTGCGCACGCCGATCACGATCGTGCGCGGGAACCTGGAACTGCTCGGCGTCGATCCCGCCGAGCGTGACGAGGTGGTCCGGCTGTGCACCGACGAGCTGGACCGGATGACCCGGATCGTCAACGACCTGCTGGTGCTGGCCAAGGCCGACCGGCCGGACTTCGTCTCCCCCACCACCGTCTCGCTGGCGGAGCTGACCAGCGACATCGACGCGAAGGTGCGGACGCTGGGCGATCGGCGGTGGGTGCTGTCGGAGATCGGTGAGGGCGAGTTCGCGCTGGACGGGCAGCGGATCACCCAGGCGATGGTGCAGCTGGCGCAGAACGCGGTGCAGCACAGCCCCGCCGGATCGACGATCCGGATCGGCTCGGCCGTCGGCGACGGCGCGGTGGAGCTGTGGGTCACCGACGAGGGGCCGGGCGTCGATCCCTCCGAGGTGGAGAAGATCTTCGAGCGGTTCACCCACGGCAGCGGCCGCAAGGGCGGCGCCGGTCTGGGGCTGGCGATCGTCCGCGCGATCGCCGACGCCCACCACGGCCGGGTCCGGGTGCGCTCCACGCCCGGCTCGGGCGCGACGTTCCGGCTGGAGCTGCCCGCGAAGACCACGGGGGACGAGGCATGAGCAAGATCCTGATCGTCGAGGACGAGGAGCGCATCGCCGCGTTCATCGAGAAGGGGCTGCGCGCCAACGGCTTCACCACCACCGTCGTGGCCGACGGCGACGCCGCGCTGCACCACCTGGTCGACGGCGGGTACGACCTGGCCGTGCTCGACCTCGGGCTGCCCGGCCGCGACGGGTTCGCGGTGCTGCGCGACGTGCGCGCGAAGCGGGTGACGTTGCCGGTGCTGATCCTCACCGCGCGGGACACCGTGCACGACACGGTCGCCGGGCTGGAGGGCGGCGCGGACGACTACATGACCAAGCCGTTCCGCTTCGAGGAGCTGCTGGCCCGCATCCGGTTGCGGTTGCGCTCGGCCGAGCGCGCCGAGGAGATCACGGTGCTGCGCGACGGCGAGCTGTCGCTGGACCTGCGCACCCGCCGAGCCCAGGTGCCCAGCGGCACGGTGGACCTGACGGCGCGGGAGTTCGCGCTGCTGGAGCTGTTCCTGCGGCATCCGGGGCAGGTGCTCAGCCGCGAGCAGATCCTCTCGCACGTCTGGGGCTACGACTTCGATCCCGGCTCCAACGTCGTCGACGTCTACGTCCGCGCGCTGCGGCGCAAGATCGGCAACGGCCACATCGGCACCGTCCGCGGCATGGGCTACCGGCTCGGCGGCTGAGGCACCGCCCGGAACCCGAGTTCGCGGGCGGGTCGTGCTGCGGGGTGTGTGCACAGGTGTGGATAACTCTGTCCACAGCTGTGCATAACCACGCCTGAGAGGATGTGAATCCCCAGCTCGCAGCCCTGTGGACAACTTTCTCCACATGTCTGTGGACAACTCGATGAACGTGCTCTCACCGGAGCTTCACGGAAGCCTCAGGCCCGCGCCCGAGAGTAGTGCTCGTGCAGGTCACAAACGTGCGAGAAGACCCGGTCGCGGGCTGGGGGTGGGCGGTCGCCTTCACCCTCGCCGGCGTCGGCGTCTTCGGAGCCCTAGCCGTGCTCACCGTCCCCGACCACGCGCTGGGCGAGGAGCTCAACCGCGACGCGCTGCTCACGCTGATCGTGTTCGGCGCGGCCGTCATCGGCTGGACTCGGGCCAGGATCGACGACACCTTCGTGGCGCTGCTGGCCGCGGCCGTGCTCGCGGTGCTGGGAGTGCTGGAGTCCGAGCGGTTGTTCGCCGCGCTCGGCGAGGACCAGATCTGGTTGCTGGTGGCCGCGTTCATGCTCGCCTCCGGGATCAACCGGACCGGGCTGCCCGCGCGGCTGGCCCTCGCGCTGGTCGCCCGGGCCACGACGCCGCGATCGCTGTGCCACCTGCTCGCGCTCGGGCTGGTCGGCACCGCGCTGCTGATCCCCAGCACCAGCGGCCGGGCGGCGATGGCCGTTCCGTTGCACCGGGCGCTGTCCTCCGCCCTCCCGGGCCCGCTCGTCCGGACCGTCGGACTGCTGGTGCCGGTCGTGATCCTGCTGTCCGCCATCGCCACCCTCACCGGTGCCGGGGCGCACCTGATCACCAGCCAGGTGCTCGCCGCGACCACGGGCGAGGGCATCGGATTCGGCTGGTGGCTGTGCTGGGGACTTCCGCTCGCGCTGGTCAGCTCGCACGTGGCCGCCGAGCTCGTGCTCCGCACCGGCGGGGCGGACCGGCGGACACCGCTGCGCATCGACGTGCCCGCGCTGCGCGCCCAGCTCGAGGTCCCCGAACACCTCCGCCCCGCCGAGGTCCGGGCCGGAGCGCTGCTGGGCGTCGTGGTCCTGCTCTGGAGCACCGAGGCCTGGCACGGGTTGCCGCCGGCGCTGGTCGCGCTGGGCGCGGCGCTGCTGGTCACCTCGCCCCGCGTCGGAACGGTGCCGCTGAAGGCGGCGGTCGGTGAGATCCCCTGGTCGCTGCTGCTGTTCATGGCGGCGACGGGCGCGCTCGGCACCGCGCTCACCGATTCCGGCGCGGCCGGGTGGATCGCCCGGCACGCGCTGGTCGGCGACAGCCCGGTGGCGCTGCTGGTGGCGGCCGTGGTGCTGAGCACCGCGCTGCACCTGCTGGTCACGTCCCGCTCGGCGCGTTCGGCGGTGCTGATCCCGCTGCTCGTTCCGGCCGCCGTGGCCGTCGGCGCGAACCCGGTCGCGGTGGCGTTCGCCTCGACCGCGGCCGCCGGGTTCTGCCACTCGCTGCCGGCCTCGGCCAAACCGCTCGCGATGTTCGCCGAGCACTACGAACCGCGCGAGCTGCGCAGGCTCGCGATCGTCCTCGGGCCGGTCGCCGCCGCGCTCGTGCTGCTGTTCTCGCTGCTCATCTGGCCCCTGCTGGGCTTGTCCGTCTGATCCACCGTGGAGGGAAGAATGTTCCGGATCGTCATCGCGCCGAGCGGGTTCAAGGAATGCCTGGACGCCGAGCAGGTCGCCGACGCCATCCAGGCGGGCGTCCGCCGGGTGATCCCCGGCAGCGTCGTCGACACCGTTCCGCTGATCGACGGCGGCGAGGGGTCGGCCCGGCTGCTGGCGCGCGCCACCGGCGGCACGCTGGTGCCGGTGACCGTGACCGGTCCGGTCGGCGATCCGGTCGCGGCGCACTTCGCGATGCTCGACGAGGACACCGCGTTCGTGGAGATGGCCGCCGCCGCGGGGTTATCCCTGGTCCCGCCCAGCAGACGGGATCCGTGCCGGACCACGAGCCGCGGCGTGGGCGAGCTGATCCGCGCGGCGCTGGGCACCGGGGCCCGCCGGATCGTGGTCGGCTGCGGCGACTCCGGGACCTGCGACGGCGGTGCCGGAGCGCTGCAGGCGCTGGGCGTGCGGATCTCCGACGACCGCGGCAGGGAGATCGGACCGGGCGGCGCCGCACTGCTGCAGGCCCACCGCGTCGACGTCTCCGGGGCCGATCCCCGGTTGTCCGATGTGGACATGACCGTGGCGGTGAACCCGCGCAACTCGCTCTGCGGACCGGACGGGGTCGCCCGCCGCTACGGCCCGCAGAAGGGCGCTTCGGCGGAGACCGCGGACCTGCTGTCCTCCGCGATGGCCGGCTGGGCGCGGCTGCTGGACGCGGACCTGACCGGGATGGCGGGCGCCGGCGCGTCCGGCGGACTGGCCGCCGGCCTGGCCGGAGCCCTGGGCGCGCGGCTCGAATCCCGCTTCGACGTGTTCCTGACCAGCACCGACCTGGACCAGCGGTTGCGGACCGCGGACCTGGTGATCACCGCGGAAGGTGCCATCGACGCGTCCACCGCGCTCGGCAAGATCCCCACCGAGGTCGCGCGCCGGGCCAAGCGGCACGGCAAACCCGTGATCGCGCTGTGCGGCACCATCGGTCCCGGCGCCGACACCAGCTACGAGCACGGGATCGACGCGATCACCGGCATCCTCACCGGGCCGGTGGCGCTGTCCGACGCCATCACCAAGGCACCCGCCCTCATCACCGACGCGACCGCCCGGACCCTCCGGATGCTGCTGCTCGGCACCACCCTCACAGCCGCGTGAGCCCACGACGTCCTGATCAGACCGGGTTGTTCGGTTGTGGAGTGAGTTCCGTTCTGGTGGTGGGTTCGGTTGGGGGGTGGGGGAAGTTCTCATGAAAACTTCCCCCACCCCCCACACAACGGAACCGAAGCCGGGTACCTAACGGCCCGCCGCGTAACCCTGGGCTCCGCGCGGGTTGGCGGCGGCCTTGAGCAGCCCGGATTCAGGATCCCGGGACACCGCCGAGAGCCGGCCCAGCGACCAGGGCCCGTGGTCGATGACCTCGTGCCCCCGGGATTCCAGCTCGGCGATGGTCTCGGCGCCGAGCCGGGATTCCACCGCCACCGCACCGGGTTCCCACTCGCGCGGGTAGAACGAGCGCGGGAACGCGGTGGTGTGCCAGGCGGGAGCGTCGATGGCGGCCTGCAGGTCGAGGCCGCCGCGCACGTGCGCCAGCCAGAAGCACGACTGCCACTGGTCCTGCTGATCACCGCCGGGCGTCCCGAAGGCGAGGGCCGGCACACCTCCGCGCAGCGCGAGCGACGGGCTCAGCGTGATGCGCGGGCGCTTGCCCGGCACCAGCGAGTTCGGCAGGCCCTCCTCCAGCCAGAACATCTGGGCCCGGCTGCCCAGGCAGAACCCGAGCTCCGGGATCGTCGGCGAGGACTGCAACCACCCGCCGGACGGGGTCGCCGAGATCATGTTGCCCCAGCGGTCCACGACGTCGACGTGCACGGTGTCGCCCCGGCTCTCGCCGTTGGGCAGCACGGTGGGCTCGCCGATCCCGACACCGCTCGGGTCCGACAACCCGCCCACGCCACGGCCTTCGGCCACGAACGCGGGTAACCGGGGCGAGCGGCCACCGGGCGATCCGGGCCGCAGGTCCAGCGAAGCCCTCGGGCCCACCAGGTCCCGGCGCTGCACCGCGTACTCGTCGGAGACGAGGTCCGCCAGCACGCCGGGATCGGCCGAATCGCCGTAGTGGGCCTCGCGGTCGGCGAACGCGAGCTTGGCGGCCTCCACCGACGCGTGCACCACGTCGGCCGTCGCGGAACCGTCCACGTAGGACACGGGGAAGTCGTCGAGCAGCTTCAGCTGCTGCGCGAGGGCCGGTCCCTGCGACCAGATGCCGAACTTCGCGAGCGTCCAGCCCCCGGCCAGGTCGACCGTCAGCGGGTCCTCGTAGGTGGTGGAGAACTCGGCCATGTCCTGCGCGGTGAGCACGCCGGCGTGATCGCGGCCGGAGTTGTCCCGGTGCGGGACCCGCACGAACTTCTCCACCTCCTCGGCCACGAACCCCTGCGACCAGGCCCGGCGGGCGGCGTCGATCTGCGCTTCCCTGCCGGAGACCGACTCCGCTTCCGCGAGCAGCCGCTCCCAGGTGTCGGCGAGCACCGGGTTGCGCAGCACCGAGCCCGGTTCGGGCACCGAACCGCCCGGGGTCAGCCAGCGCTCCGCCGAGCTCGGCCAGTGCCCGCGGAACATGTCGGCGACCAGCCCGATGGTCTCGCTGATGCGCGGCACGATCGGATATCCGCCGCGCGCGTAGCCGATCGCGAAGGTCAGCACCTCGCGGAGCGTCTTGGTGCCGTGGTCGCGCAGCAGCGTCAGCCAGCCGTCCCACGCCCCTGGCACCGTGGTGGCCAGGAAACCCGTGCCGGGAACCAGGTCCAGGCCGAGCTCGTCGCGGTAGTGCTCGACGGTCGCGGCGGCCGGGGCCGGGCCCTGACCGCACAGCGCGCGCGGACGCGGATCGGCCGCGGTCGCCAGCAGCGCGGGAACCTCACCGCCCGGCCCGTTGAGGTGCGGTTCGACGACCTGCAGGACGAAACCGGCGGCGACGGCCGCGTCGAAGGCGTTCCCGTCGTCCTCCAGCACGGCCATCCCGGCCGCCGAGGCCAGCCAGTGCGTGGAGGCGACCATCCCGTGGGTGCCGGCGAGCTCGGGTCGAGTGGTGAACACCCACCAACCCTATGCACCCGAAAACCGTCCGACCAGAACCGACCGCAGCCGGAACCATCGGCGCGGGGGGACGATCAGGATCAGGCGGCGCTGACCGGGGTCCGGCCGACGCCGCGGCAGGACAGGCCCGCCCGGCGCAGGACGTCGGGGTCGAGGTGGTTGCGGGTGTCGACCACGACCAGACCGCTGAGGGCCTCGGCGACGAGGTTCCAGTCCAGCGCGCGGAACTCCTGCCACTCGGTCAGCAGCACCAGCGCCGCCGCTTCCTTCGCCGCCTGGTACGGGTCGTCGACGAGCGTCAACCCCGCGGGCAGCTCCGGTTCGTCACCGCGCAGACCCGGGTCGTAGGCGATCAGCTCGGCGCCCTCCTGCGCGAGCAGGCAGGCCACCTCCAGGGCGGGGGAATCGCGCAGGTCGTCGGTGCCCGCCTTGAACGTCAAGCCCAGCAGGCCGATCCGCTCCCCCTCCAGCGAACCGCCGCACGCGTCGCGGACCTTGCCGACCATCCGCTGCCGCTGGTGGGCGTTCGAGGAGATCGTGGCCTGCAGCAGCGGGAAGTCGAACTCGACCGCCTCGGCCACCTGCAGCAGCGCCGCGGTGTCCTTGGGCAGGCACGACCCTCCCCAGCCCGGCCCGGGCTGCAAGAACGACTGGCCGATCCGCCGGTCGTAGCCCATGCCCTCGGTGACGTCGGTGATGTCCGCGCCCAGCTGCTCGCAGAGCTCCGCGATCGCGTTGACGTAGGAGAGCTTGGTGGCCAGGAAGCAGTTCGCCGCGTACTTCACCATCTCGGCGCTGGAGGCGTCGGTGAGCACCGTCGGAGCGCCCAGCCGCGCGTAGAGGGCGGCGACGCGCTCGGCCGCGTCCTGGGTGTCGGAACCGACGACGATGCGGTCCGGGTTGAGGAAGTCGTGCACCGCCGAGCCCTCGCGCAGGAACTCGGGGTTGCTGACCACCGCGACGTCCTCGCGACCGAGGTGCTCGGCGAGCCGCCGCGACGTCCCCACCGGGACCGTCGACTTGGTGACCATCACGCACCCGGCGGGCAGCACCTCGCGGACCTCGCGGGCCACGGCCTCGACCACGGCCAGGTCCGCGGCGCCGCCGGAACCCATCGGGGTCGGCACGCACAGGAACACGACCTCGGCGTCGGCGACCGCACCGGCCGAGCCGACGACGAAATCGAGCCGCCCCGCGGCGATGCCCTCCTGCACCAGCTCGGCGAGACCGGGCTCGTGGATGCGGACCTCACCCCGGGAGAGCTCCGCGACCTTCTCCTCGTTGACGTCGCTGCAGACCACCCGGTGGCCGAGCGAAGCCAGACACGCACCGGTGGTCAATCCGACGTAACCGGTGCCGACAACGACGATGCGACGGGCGAACACAGGCCCCAACCCCTTCACCTCGAACGACCAGCCGGTCGCCTCTGCCCCCTCGGAAATTGATCGTGGCACATCTTCGAGCTGGGAAAACCCGCTTCGCCCAGAGTTCACGAGCTATATGACGCAGGTGACGAGTTGGGAACCTGCCGTTTAGGCTGCGCGCGTGGATCAGAGACGCTTGGGGGAATCGGGTCTCGCGGTGAGCGCGGTCGGCCTCGGCTGCAACAACCTCGGACGACCCGGAACCGCGACCGAAACGCTGTCCGGAACCCGCGCCGTCGTGGACGCGGCGCTGGATGCCGGGATCACCTTCTTCGACGTGGCCGACACCTACGGCTCACCGCGGGGCCGCAGCGAGGAACTGCTCGGGCAGGCGCTGTCGGGACGGCGGGACCTGGCGGTCATCGCCACCAAGTTCGGCATGGACATGCAGGGCTCCAACGGGCCCGACTTCGGCGCCCGCGGTTCCCGCCGGTACGTGCGGCGGGCCGTCGAGTCCTCGCTGCGACGGCTCGCGACCGACTGGATCGACCTGTACCAGCTGCACCGGCCGGACCCGCTGACACCGCTGGAGGAAACCCTCTCGGTGCTCGACGACCTGGTCCGCGAGGGCAAGATCCGCTACGTCGGGCACTGCAACCTGGCGGGCTGGCAGGTCGCCGACGCCAGCTGGACGGCGACCTCCGCCGGGCTGACCGCACCGGTGTCGAGCCAGCACCACTACTCGCTCCTCTCCCGCGAGGTGGAGCGCGAGGTCGTGCCCGCCGCGCAGCGCTTCGGACTCGGCCTGCTGCCGTACTTCCCGCTCGCCAACGGTCTGCTGACCGGCAAGTACCGGCGCGACCAGATCCCACCGGCGGACAGCAGGCTGGCCGGGCGCGCGCAGCTGCTGACCGAGGCGCCGTGGGACCGGATCGAGAAGCTGCGGCTGTTCGCCGAGCAGCGCGGCATCACGATGAGCACCGTCGCTCTCGGCTGGCTCGCCGCGCAGAGCCCCGTCGCCTCGGTCATCGCCGGCGCCACCAGCCCGGAGCAGGTCCAGGCCAACGCGCAGGCCGCGAACTGGACCCCGGACGACGCCGACCTCGCAACGCTCAACGCCCTCTGCCCGGCAGTCTGAAACAACTCCTCCCCACCACCGATCACGAACCGAGTTCGAGAACAGGACGCACCACGATGCAGATCACCGACACCGCAGCGATCGTCACCGGCGGAGCCTCCGGACTCGGCGCCGCCACCGCCCGGGCGCTGGCCGGGCGGGGCGCGAAGGTGTTCGCGGTGGACCTGCCGAGCGGCATCGAGAAGGCGCCGATCGTCGACGGCATCACCTACACCGCGGCCGACGTCACCGACGCCGACCAGGTGCAGACCGCGGTCGAGCAGGCCGCCGGGTCGGGGAACCCGCTGCGGATCGTGGTGAACTGCGCGGGGATCGGCCCGTCCGCGCGCATCGCCGGCCGCAAGGGCGTCCACGACCTCGACCTGTTCCGCAAGGTGCTGGAGATCAACCTGCTCGGCACCTTCAACGTCATGCGGCTGGCCGCTGCGGCGATCGGTGAGACCGAGGCCGACCAGCACGGGCAGCGCGGCGTGGTGATCAACACGGCGTCGGTGGCCGCCTACGACGGGCAGATCGGGCAGGCCGCCTACGCCGCGTCCAAGGGCGGTGTCGCGAGCCTGACGCTGCCGGCCGCGCGCGACCTGTCGTCGAACGGGATCCGGGTCATGACCATCGCCCCCGGCATCGTGGACACCCCGATGCTGGCGACCGTGAGCGACGAGTTCCGGCAGGGGCTGGCCGACGGCGTCCCGTTCCCCAAGCGCCTCGGCACCCCGGAGGACTACGCGCAGCTGGCGCTGAACATCGTCGAGCACGACTACCTCAACGGCGAGGTCATCCGGATGGACGGAGCCCTCCGCATGGCCCCCCGCTGACCGAGGGGCAGTTTTGGTCCGAACCGTCCATGATCAATGACCGTTTTGCCCGGTCAATTCGGACCAAAACTGCCCGACTCCCGGTCACACCTTCGCAGGAAGTCCCCCGCTCGGAACGGCTTTCAGAGGTCTTCGGCGTAGGGGATTTCGTTGGCCGCTTCGGAGGTCATCCAGGTGCGGATGGTGAAGGTGGCGCGGACGTCGTCCTCGTTGTAGGTGAGGAGGCGTTCGCGCTGCGTCAGGTCCCGCTCCCCGCCGTCGAGGGCGACCGCGTCGCGGTACCAGCGCATCGAGTTCTCGCCGCTGGCCTCCGGGTCGCGCCAGCCGAACCCGGCGCTGGGAGCGATCACCTTGAGCCCCTTGCCGTTCGGGCACAGGAACTGGTCGCGGACCACCGCGAACAGGTCGACCCACTCCGCGGACTGGATGAACTCCTTGACCTCGGACACCGGCGGAACGCCCGGCTTCCCGGCGAAGCGCTCGGCGGAGGCCAGCATCCAGCGGTTCTCCGCGAGCTCGTTGTAGCAGTAGGCGCGGAAGCTCAGGCCGCGCTCGAACGCCGTGCGGCGGACCCGGGTGAACCAGCCCCAGAACTCCGCGAAGGACCGCGCCTCGTCGTCGTCCGGCAGCGGCTCCCAGGTGACGAACGCACGGTAGCCCTGCGCCTCGTCGATGTCGGCGCCGGACAGCCAGCAGCCCCACATGTAGGCGCCGGCGTCGGCGTAGCTCTCCATGTCGACGTCGATCTCGACGTCACCGCGCGGCACGTCGAGATCGCGGACCCGGCGCACCAGCGGCATCTCCCGCAGCCACGCCTTGGCCAGCAGGATCGCGTCGGTGTTGCGCACGCCGGTGAGCTGCAGGTCCTCGGCGCTCTCCAGCGGCATCCCGGCCAGCTGGTCGACGGTGGTGATGCCCCGCTCGCGCAGCACGGTGGCGTCCTCGCCGCGCACCACCAGGCTCACGTCGTTCGACTCGCGCAGCTGGGACTCGCAGATCGGCCACCACGGGCAGCCGCGGCACTCGGTGATCCGGGACGGCTGCGCCAGCGGTTCGTCGCCGGCGGCGGCGGCGGTGGCGATCGCGAGCCGGTCGCCGAACCGGGCGTCGTACTCGGCGAGCGCGGTGCGGCCACCGGGCCAGTTGGGGCTGCGCAGGTCGTGCCAGACGACCGCATCGGCCTCGACGCCGATCGCGCCGCCGGTCCGGTCGCCCGCGTCGAAACCGCAGGCCTCCAGCAACCGGATCGCGTGAACCAGCCGCAGCTGGTCGCGGGGTTGCGGCCGGACCTTCCGCTTCTGGTCGGCCTGCGCCGCCTCGGGCACCGGGTGCTCGATCGGCGAGGTCTTCGCGCCGCGGCCGGGGTCGGTGATCTTGTGCCGGACCACCAGCACGGGCACGTAGCCGTTCCCGCTGCGCACCAGGAGGTCGATCGCCCCTCGACGGCCGCCTTCGGCGTCGTCGGGCAGTTGCGCGCCGGAGATGTAGCCGACCCCCTCGCGCATCGCGTCGAGGGTGAGGGTGGCGCGCTCGGCGTAGGGCAGGCCGCGCGGGACCTCGGTCCGCTGCGTCCCGAGCAGTTCACCCAGCTGGGCGGCGACGGAGCGGCGGTGCTCGGCCGCGTCGGCGATCCGCTGCTCGACCCCCAGGTCCAGCGGCGAGGTCGGCGCGTCGCGCATCGTCGGGTCGTTCTCCAGGTGCACGCGTCGACGGCACCGCGTCACCACGCCTGCGTCGAGCAGCACCTCATCCTTCACGGGTAAAAGGGTATGCGGTGGCCCTGACAGCCGCGCCCATCACCCCGGTGACGTCCGAGGCCTGCGACGACCACTCCCGGTGCACACACGATCGCGTTCTGCTTTCGTGCGCTGGTCCATCCGGACTTATGGTGATCGCGGTGGGAGGGAGTACGCGGATCCGGGGAGGTGTGCGCGGTGAGGAGACTCGCCAAGCGACGCGGGAAGAGCACTCAGGGTGCCCAGCGGGGGTGCCGGAGGTGCGCCGCCAAGAAGTCGAAGGCCGACAAGAGGACTCGGCGCCGAGTCGACAAATCGGCCAAGCGGGAAGCCGCCCAGAAGGCGGCCGAGCAGAAGGCGGCTCAGAAGGCCGCGAAGCAGGAGCAGCCCGCGACCGAGCAGCAGCAAGCCCCCGGGACCCCGCCGCCGCTGACCTCCGCGCCGGTGGGCAAGAAGGCGGCGAAGGCGCTGCTCAAGGCGGACAAGCAGACGGCCAAGGCGATCAAGAAGGGCGAGTTCGGGACGGTCACCCCGGGCAACGCCAAGAAGGTCGTCGGCATCCTCAAGATCGTCGGCCCGCTGCTCGCCCCCTACGCGCTGCGCGCGATGAGCAAGGCGCGGGCGGGCTACGACAAGTCCCGCGCCCGCAAGCTGGGGGTCCCGGTCGACGACCTCGGCAAGTTCACCGGGCACGGCGCCTCGTTGCACGCGCGCATCGCCGGGGACTCGGCCGCCGTGCGCGATCTGCGCCAGCAGGCCAAGGGGGACGAACGAGGCCACGCCGCGACCTACGCCGACCAGGCCGAGGCCCGGCTGGCGCAGCTGAGCAGCGCGGTCCGCGCCGCCGAGCGGATGCCCACGCACCGCCGCCGGTCCGCGCACCGGGCCGTGGACGGGGAGCTCTCCCGGATCGAGACCGAGCTGCTCACCCGCTTCGGCGTGCCCACGGCGTGAAGAAGGGCGGGGCGCCTCCTGATCGTCAGACGCCCCGCCCTTCGCACGTGATCAGCCCTGACCGGGGATCTTGACCAGGCCCTTCTCGACCATCCAGTCACGCGCGACGTCGGCCGGGTCCCGGCCATCGACGTCCACCTGCGCGTTGAGCTTCATCAGCTCCTGGTTGGTCAGCCGCTCGGAGACCGGCGCGAAGACCTGCGTCAGCTGCGGGTAGCGCTTCAGCATCTCGTCGCGGAGCGTGACTCCGATGTTGTACCGCGGGAAGAACTGCTTGTCGTCGGCCAGCAGCTTCAGGTTCAGCGACTGGATCCGGCCGTCGGTGGTGAACACCTCGCCGAACGTGCAGGTCCCCTGGGCCGTGGCCTGGTAGATCGCACCTTCGGTGAGCACCTTGACCTTGCCCGGGTCGGTCTTGAACCCGTAGGCCTGCTCCACGCCCGGCAGCCCGTCGTTGCGGCTGGCGAACTCGGTGTCCACGCAGAACGTGGCGTCCTCCGGGTGCTCGGCCATGACCCTGGGGATGTCCGAGACCTTCTCCACGCCCAGCCGCTTGGCGGCGTCCTGGTTGACCGAGAACGTGTAGGTGTTGTCCACCTGGTAGTCGATCGCGGTCCAGGCCACCCCGTTGCGTTCGAGGTCCTGCTTCTTGACGGCCTCGAACTGGGCGCGGGCGTCCGGGATCGGGTCGTTGTTGCCGTTGTAGTTGACCCACGACGTGCCCGTGTAGTCCCACAGGATGTCGATCTGGTTGCTGGTCAGCGCGTTGCGCGCGGTGGTCGAGCCCTGGATGGAGCTCAGGTCCCGCACGTTGGCGCCCGCAGCGGCCAGAGCGAACTCGCCGAGGTAGCCCATGATGAGCTGCTCGGTGAAGTTCTTCGACCCGACCGTGATCGTCTGGCCCTCCAGCTCCGGAACGGGCTGGATGATGCCCGGTTCGACCGCCAGCGGGAGCGACGAACCGGAGCTGAGCCCGCAGCTCGACAGCAGCAACCCGGCCATCGCCAGCGAGGCCGCTTTGAGCGCACGACTGCGCATGCGGAGATTCATCGCAACCCCCTCGGCGACAGGTAGGTCTCGGCCAGCGCGCCGAGCCAGTCGACCAGCAGCGCCAGGGCCATCGCCAGCACGGAGCCGACGATCATGACCGTGTAGTCGTTGAGCTTGTACCCGGTGTCGATCAGCTCGCCGAGGCCACCCGCGCCCACGAACAGCGCCAGCGTCGCGGTGCCGACCGCGAGCACCAGCGAGGTCCGCAGACCGGCGAGGATGAACGGCACCGCCAGCGGCATCTCGATGCGCATCAGCACGCTCGAACCGGACATGCCGATGCCTCGACCGGCGTCGACCAGCGACGCGTCCACCGACTGCAGCCCGACGATCGTGTTGCGCAGGACCGGCAGCAGGGCGTAGAAGGCGATCGGCAGCGCCGCGATCCAGAACCCGGTGGAACCACCGGTGAACAGGAAGAACAGCACCAGCAAGCCCATCGAGGGGGCCGCCTGGCCGATGTTGGCGATGCCGATGACCACGGGTGCGACCCGGCGTGCCCAGCTCCGGCTGAGCACCACGCCCAGCGGTACCGCGACCAGCACGACGATCAGCGCCACGGTGAAGCTGATCATGAAGTGCGTCCAGGTCAGGCCCAGGATCGTCGACGGGTTGAGGTTCCGGAGCGTCACCTCGTCGTTGTCCCTGGTGAAGGCCCAGAGCAGCACCGCCGCGACCAGCACCACCACGGTCACCGGCTGGACCAGCAGCCGCAGCCGCTCGGCCCGCGTGGACCCGGAGTCGGAAGCGTAAGCGCTGCTCATGAGGCGTCAGCCCCAGACCCGGTGGTTTCCGCCGCCGGCTCGTCGGCGTCGTCGGAGGCGTTCTCCTCGCGCAGCGCCTTGATCGTGTTCATCACGGTGTCGATGTCGACCACGCCGACGTACTCACCGCGCGAACCCGTCACCACGGCGACGCCGTCGTCGTCGGTCAGGATCGCCTCCAGGGCGTCCTGCAGCGTCGAGGCCCGCGAGACCGAGTCCTCGACCGGACGGCCGGCCCGCGACAGATCCGACACCGAGCCCGCCTCGCGAGCGGTCGCCCAGCGCACCGGGCGGTTGCGCTTGTCGAGCACCAAGCCGATCGCGCCACGGCGGGTGCCCAGACGTTCGCGCAGCACCGAAGGTGCGTCGTCGACCTTCGCGGTCGGCACTTCGCCGACCTCGATCTCGCGCACGCGGCGCAGCGTGAGCTGCTTGAGCGCCGCGCCCGCCCCGACGAATCCGGCGACCGTGTCATCGGCCGGGTTGGTCAGGATCGCTTCCGGGGTGTCGTACTGCAGGATCTTCGAGCGCTCGCCCAGCACCGCGATCCGGTCGCCGAGCTTGACCGCCTCGTCGAAGTCGTGCGTGACGAACACGATCGTTTTCCCCAGGTCTGCCTGCAGGCGCATGAGTTCGTCCTGCAGCACACCGCGGGTGATCGGGTCCACCGCGCCGAAGGGCTCGTCCATCAGCAGCACCGGCGGGTTCGCCGCGAGCGCGCGGGCAACGCCGACGCGCTGCTGCTGCCCACCGGAGAGCTGCCGCGGGTAGCGGCCCCGGTACTCGGTCGGGTCGAGGTTGACCAGGTCGAGCATCTCGTCCACGCGCTCGGCGATGCGCTTGCGGTCCCAGCCGACCATGCCCGGGACCATGCCGACGTTGTCGCCGACGGTCATGTGCGGGAACAGCCCGGCCTGCTGGATCGAGTAGCCGATCTCGCGGCGCAGCTTGTCCGCGTCCAGGCTGAGCACGTCCTGCCCGCCGATGGTGATCTTGCCGGAGGTCGGTTCGATCAGGCGGTTGATCATGCGCATGGTGGTGGTCTTGCCCGAACCCGAAGGCCCGACCAGAACCACCGTCTCCCCTGCGGGGATCGTCATGGTCACCGAATCGACGGCCGCCTGCTTCTGCCCCGGGTAGCGCTTGGAGACCTCTTCGAGCTTGATCTCCACGCCGTGCCCGGCGGTCTTCTTCTCGTCGTCAGCCACGGATACCTCTCGAAGTCGTCAACCGCCCGAACAGCACGAACAAGGCGTCGAGCACGAGTGCCAGGATGACCACGCCGACGGTGCCGGAGATGGCCATGTTCAACGCGTTCGCGCCGCCCAACTGGCCCAGCCCCTGGAACAGCAGGTTCCCGAGACCAGGGCCCTTCGCGTACGCGGCGATGGCGGCGATGCCCATCAACATCTGGGCGCTCACCCGCATGCCGGCGAGGATCGCCGGCCAGGCCAGGCGGAGTTCGACGCGGGTGAGAACGCTGAACCGGTTCATGCCGATCCCTCGCGCCGCGTCCAGAATCGGCTGATCGACGTTCGACAGGCCGACGATCGTGTTCCGCACGATCGGCAGCAGTGCGTAGAGCACGAGCGTCACCACCGACGGGGCCACGCCCAGGCCGAACACCGGGATCAGCAGCCCGAAGAGCGCGAAGGACGGGATCGTCAGGATCGCGCTGGAGAGAGCGGTGGCGATCGCCGCCCCGGCGGGGCTGCGGTAGACCGCAACCCCGACGAGGACGCCGATGATCGTTGCCAGCAGGATGCACTGAACCACCATGCTGACGTGCTGGTACGAGTTCACCAGCAACGATTGCCACCTGGATGCTACGTAGTCCAGGAGATTCAATTATTTACTCTTTCTTGTCGGCATCCGCCGATTCGGACTCCTCGTCGGAAGCCTCCGCTGGCGTCGTGACCAGCTGGAACTCGCCGTCGTGCTCCTCGGTGCCCGCGATGACCGCCTGCTCCAGCACTTCGGCGCCCTTCTGGTCGCGCACCGTGATGTCGTCCGAGCGCAGGTCCTTGAGCATCGCCACGCACATGAAGATCATCACGATGGCGAAGGGCAACGCACCCATGAACGTCAAGTTCTGGATGCCTTCCAACGCCTTGTCCTGCCCGATCACCAACATCACCGCGGCGACGGCACCGGTGGCCGCACCCCAGAAGATGACGACCCACTTGCTCGGTTCGATCGCGCCGCGCTGCGACAGCGTGCCCATGACGATCGACGCCGCGTCGGCACCCGACACGAAGAAGATCGCGACAAGGATCATCACCAGGACGGCGGTGACCAGGGGCAGCGGCAGGTGCTCGAGCACCGCGAAGGTCTGCGCCTCCGCGCTGCCGTCCCCGTAGACGTCCACGTGCTTCTGGGTGTCGATCGAGGCACCACCGAAGATCGCGAACCACACGAGGCTCACGGCGCTGGGAACCAGCAGCACGCCGCCGATGAACTGGCGGATCGTGCGGCCCCGGCTGATCCGGGCGATGAACATGCCGACGAAGGGCGTCCAGGAGATCCACCAGGCCCAGTAGAAGACGGTCCAGCTGCTCAGCCAGTCCTGCATCTCCGCACCGCCGGTAGCGCCGGCGCGCGACGCCATCTCACCGAAGTCGCTCAAGTAGGAGCCGACCGAGGTGGGCAGCAGGTCCAGGATGAACACCGTCGGCCCGAGGACGAAGACGAACAGCGCCAGGATGGCCGCCAGCACCATGTTGATGTTGGACAGCCACTGGATGCCCTTCTCCACGCCCGAGACCGCGGAGAGGATGAAGCAGAGCGTCAGCACGACGATGATCGCGACCAGCACGCCGGTCCCGGCATCGCCCATCGGCCAGTTGGCCGCCTTCATGCCCGACTTGATCTGCAGGGCACCGAGGCCCAGCGAGGCCGCGGAGCCGAACAGCGTCGCGAACAGCGCCAGGATGTCGATGACCTTGCCGAGCGGACCCTCGGCGGCCTTCTTGCCGATCAGCGGCGTGAAGACGCCCGAGATGGTCTGCCTGCGCCCACGGCGGAAGCTGCTGTAGGCGATCGCCAGACCCGCCACCGCGTAGATCGCCCACGGGTGCAGGGTCCAGTGGAACAGCGAAGTGGACATGGCCGTCTTGATGGCCTCTTCGCTCTGGCTCGGGTCCATCCCCGGCGGCGGCGAGACGAAGTGGCTCAGCGGCTCGCTCACGCCGAAGAACATCAGACCGATGCCCATACCGGCGCTGAACATCATGGCGATCCAGGACACCGTGCGGAACTCGGGTCCCTCATCGTCGCGGCCCAGCGGGATCCGGCCGTACTTGCTGAAGGCCAGGAACAGGGCGAAGACGACGAACCCGGTGGCCGCGAGCACGAAGCCCCAGCCGGTGTTCTTGATCAACCAGTCCAGCGCTGCGCCGGAGGCGGTGCTGAGCGACTCGGTCGCGACGGCGCCCCAGGCGACCACCAAGAACATGATGATCGCCGTGACGCCGAACACTACCCAGTCCGTTCTGGGTTTGCCGAGGAACTCGGCATCAGGTTCGGTGGATTGACCGCCCTTGGCGGGGCCACCGCTTTGTTCAGTTTCGGTCGACACAGGTATCGGCGCCGACTTTCGGCGACGCCCCCTCCTCTCCGTCGTCAGTTACGACGCTTTCCCCAACAATCGAACCGCTTAATCCGGCCGTTGGTGGCTCCAAATCGTCGTCAACCTATAAACCGTGACCCAATCGGGTTAACAAGGCAAGCTCACCTGCGGTCAGCGTGGCCGAACCGACACCTAGACTGACCAACCGTGAAGGCTGGTCTGACACCTACGCGGGGCGCTCTGCGCGTCCTGCGCGGTGCTGGTTTGGCCTGCACAGCGGCGTCACTGTCCGTAGCCGCTCACGCGGCCGCGGGCGGGTCGCTCCCGGGGATGGGAACGACCGTCGTGATCACCGTTCTGCTGGCCGGCGCCGGGGTGGCGTTGGCTGATCGCAAGCGCGGGTCGTGGGGCATTCTAGGGGCACTGTCGGTCAGCCAGCTGGCGCTTCACTTCTTTCTCGAGCTGACGGCCCTCGGCCACCACGGATCCGGACATGGGCACGGACCCGCCCCGATCCCGCTCTCGCCGGCGCTCATGACCCTCGCGCACGTGCTCGCGACCCTGGCAACAGCCCTGCTCATGGCCCATGCCGAACAGGTACTGTTCGTAGTCACCCGGTTGTTGCAGGCGATCCTCCCCAAGAAGACGACGCCGTTACCGGTTGTGACACCGCCGCCCACGATCTGCGTGCCCGGGCCGGTTCCGCGGACCCTCGCCCAACTGATCTACCAGCGGATTCACGCACGTCGTGGACCACCGGAATCTCCCGTGGAAAGCAACGATCCGGTGTACATCACCGATCGATCATTGCAATTCACCGCATTCGCGCCTAAACGCGCGTGATTAGCCGACTACTACGGGAGATTTCAAGAGAACATGTCGACAAATCGATTCCTCGCGCGGTCCGCGAGCTGGCTCGTGGTGAGCGGCGTGGCCCTCGCGATGGGCACCGCCCCCGCCTTCGCGCACGTCTCCGCGCAGCCCGAGGAGGCCGAGAAGGGCGACCACGCCAAGATCGCCTTCCGCGTCCCCAACGAGGACCCGGTCGCCGGAACCGTGCAGGTCAAGGTGACGCTGCCCGAGCAGTACCCGCTGAGCTCGGTGCGCACCAAGCCGGTCCCCGGCTGGACCGCGCAGGTCGAGAAGGGACCGATCGCACCGGTGATGGTGGACGGAGCCCAGGTCACCGAGGCGGTCCGCTCCATCACCTGGACCGCGCAGCCGGGAACCCGGATCGGCCCGAACGAGTTCAACGAGTTCGAGGCCACCCTCGGCACCCTGCCGGAGAACACCGACCAGCTGGTCCTGCCCACCACGCAGACCTACGACAACGGCAAGGTCGTGGACTGGAACGCCCCGCCCGCACCGGGCGGCGAGGAGCCGGAGCACCCGGCACCGACGCTGAAGCTCGTCGAGGGCAGCGGTGAGGGCCACAGCCACAGCGCCGGCTCGTCCGGCCAGCCGGAGCAGGCCGCTGACCAGCACGGTTCGAGCGACGACACGGCCCGCTACCTCGGCGGCGCCGGACTGCTCGTGGGTGCGCTGGGCCTCGGCGTCGGTGCCGGTGCCCTGGTCCGCGGACGTCGTTCCGGTGGGGACGCATCATGAGGCGGCTGCTGACCGTCGGCGCGTTCGCACTGGTCGCCCTGGTCGGCGGCGCCGCTCCGGCCCTCGCGCACAACGTGCTGGTCGGCAGCGATCCGGCCGAGGGCGCGCAGCTGCCCGCCGGTCCGCGGGAGGTCCGGCTGACCTTCGACCAGCCGGTCCGCGCGGGCGAGTCCTACAACACCGTCAACGTCGTGGGTCCGGACGGCTCGTTCTGGGCGGACGGCCCGGCACGGGTCGAGGGCAACTCGGTCGTCGCCCCGGTCCGCGAGCTCGGACCGGCCGGTACTTACACCGTGGGTTACCGGATCCTCTCCAGCGACGGGCACCCGGTCCCGGGCAAGGTCACCTTCTCGCTGACCGCCCCCGGCAAGGGCACCCCGGCACCTGGCCCGCAGGGCGGACAGGACACCGGTCAGCCCTCTGAACAGGCAGAGCAGTCCGGTGGGATGCCGATCTGGCCGTGGATCGCCGGTGCCGTCCTGGTCGTGGTCCTCGGTCTCGTCCTGGCGTTGCGCCTGGGCAAGCCGAAGAGCTGATCGCCGCGGGGAGGGCGTCCGGGTTTCGCGCCCGGGCGCCCTCCCCTTACCTCTTCGAATCTAGTGAAATTCACAGATCATCGTTCTCGGGGAGAACCCCGGGAACGCTATTTGTGGAATTTCTCGTTCCGTTATTCCGCGGAATTGCCGATCACTTCGTGCGGAGTTGGATCCCTTCGGCGACCGACCGGTCGAGGACGCCGTCGCGAACCAGGTTCGGCGGGACCACGAGCCACGGCTGGGACCGGTCCTCCGGTCCCCAGACCGGGAGGTGGGCCTGGTCGATCAACGAGATCGCGAAGTCCGTCGAGACCTCGTTCCCCCTGCCCAGCGCCGCCGTCCCCTGCCACGGCATCACCGCCGAGCCGCCCAGCGGCACGAACCGGAACCGGCCCGGCTCGGGACGCAGCGACAGGCTCATCCGGACCTTGTCGTGCCGCCACAGGGCGGCGTAGTCGAGCTCGGCGTCCACGTGCTTGTTGGCCAGGTACGTGACCGTCTCTCCCCAGGCCAGGGCCAGCAGCTCCCGCCGGGTGCCGCCCAGCTCGGGATCGCCCAGGTCGAACGGGGCGGTGTAGACGCGGCGGGAGAACTCCACCGGATCGTCACCGGCGTCCGGGACGTCGACCGAGTGCACGATCGAGCGGAACATCTCCGCGAACCCGGGCTGACCGGGACAACCCGGATCGCGCTCGTCGGCCGCGGACAGGGCGGCGCGCGGATCATCGCGCACGTCCAGGCCGGCCAAGGCGGACTCGTAGCGGCCCCGGTGATGCTCCAGCAGTTCCGCCCGCTCGGCCTCGTCCCCGCAGCCGCACTCCGCGGCCGCCTCGTCGACGTTGCGCACCGACATCAGCCGATCCGCCCCGGTCAGCTCCAGCATCCGCCGGAATTCCCGCTGGTAGTCGCGGTACCGGCTTTCGTCCCGGACCCGGAAGTGGCTCGGGTCCGCCAGCGCGGTCACCCGGATCCCCGGCGGGTGGACCCGTCTCACCGCCGCGTCGAGCTGCAGCAGCCGGGCGAGCATCGCGACCTCCGCCAGGTCCGGCAGTCCGCCCAGCGCCTTGAGCCGCGAACCGTCCTGCTTCGTCGGCGGCCCGAGCAGCACGAACTCCGCGGGCTCCCCGGCCGCCGTCGACCGCGAGAGGTCCGCCTCCGCCTGCTCCAGCGGGTACGCCTTGCGGGACGCCCCGAACAGCTTGGCCTGCACGACCTGCCAGATCGCCCGGGTCGTGCCCGTCTCGATGGCCGCCACCCGGTCACCGAGCCGGACCCCGGTCTCCACCGCTCTCCGGCACAGCCCGTCCACGATCTCCGCCTGCTGCTGCTCGGTGAGCCGGACGCCTTGGCGCCACACCGTCGGCCGGGTGCGCATCTCGCCGAGCCGGAGCTGGGCCACGGAGGTGGCGTGCGACAGAGCGGGTCTCGCCAGGTGACCGCGCCCCAGCGGCGCCGGCTGCGGCAGCGTCTCGAAGGTGCCGATGGCGTCGGGCTCGTCGACCCCGGTGAAGCCGGGCGCGGCCACCGGCACGACCAGCGCCTGCGGGAACGCCGTCCGCAGGGCCACCCGGTTGGCGGTCTTGTCGTCGAAGGCGGCCACCGGTTCCCAGCCGGTCGCGGCCCGCAGCGCCGCGACCTTCTGCTCCCCGACGTCCGCGCCCTCGTCGCAGGTGCGCAGTTCGAGGTGCCCGAGACCGTGCTGGGCGAGCGCCTCCTCGGTCGCCGCCCGCATCCGGTGCCTGCGTCCGGTCAGCAGCAGCACCCGTCCACCCGCCTGCTCGACGTCGCTCGCGAACTGGCGGACGCCGGGGGCGAGGTCGTCGGTCAGCAGCGCCTCCCGGTCCCAGGAGATCGCCTGCCGGAACTCGGCGTGCTCCACCTCCGCAGGCAGACCGGCCCGATCGCGGAACGGCCGCCACCCCGGTTCGTACAACCCCGGCAGCACGGGCAGCGGATCGGTCACGCCGAGGGCCTCCACCGCGGCGCGCACTCGCGCACGGGGGTGGAAGGCGCAGAAGTCCAGGTCGAGGGCGACGAGCGGCCGCGGCGCTGCGGGGTCCCGGCGGTGCGCGGCCGCGCGGTCCTTGACCAGCAGCAGCACCCGCTGCAGGACCTCGTGCTGGGCGGACGGGACGTGATGCCGGTGCCGGTGCCAGGGGTGCTCGCCGGTCAGCACCGACAGCAGCCCGGCCGAGCAGAACCGCAGCTCGTCCGCCAGCACCTCGTCCACGTGCGGGCTGAGCGCGGTCAGCCGCCGGTGCAGCCGGGTGATCACCTCGGCCGCGCGGTCCGGGCCGGCGGGGTCCAGGCGCGGGACCACCACCCGGCCGCTCGCGAGGTCGACACCGAGCTCGCCGCTCGGGACCTTCCCAGCGGCCAGCAACCCCCGGACGGTGATCACCACGGGTCTCACGACGCGCTCGATCATCTCGTCCTCGCTGAGATCCAGCGGGTCGGTCAGGCCGACGGTGCCGTTCGGGGCGGTTCCGACCAGGCAGTACTTCGCGAGAAGGGAGTCGCGCGCGAGTTCCTCCAGCGCGCGTTCCGGCAGCGTGCCGGTTGCGTACACCGCGTCTCCTTAACGATTGCAGCGCTCATCAGGCCTTCCACGTGTGGCGGATGGCGGCTGCGCGAGGAGGCGCGAAAATTCGGTTCGGCCGAAACCGACTACGACCGATCGGCGAACCCGCAGGTCACCGCGGGAGTTTCGGCACTCCGGGCGGTGCGGGGCACGGCCCGGCAGACGACGACGCGCAAGTCTGCGAGCGGTCATTCACCGTCGACGAGTTGCACCGGAGCGAGACCGTTCGGCCCGTCCATTCGCCGGAGCGCGGCGCGGGCGCGCCGCTGGAGCTCGCGGCGCGAGATCCAGCCTGCCGCGTAGTGCCGGTACGCCTGGGCCACCATCACCAGCTCGGCGAGGTGGTCGGCGTAGGGCTCGCGCACGTCCGGCGGCAGCTGCCGCATCGACTGGAGGTGGTCGTCCACGATCTCGTCCAGCAGCCGCGCGCTGGCCAGCGCGCGGTCGCGGCGCGATCGCGGAACCTGCTCACCCGGCGAGAACTCAGCGATCCTCATCGACAGCCCATCCGCTTAGCACCGACTCGATGCACCAGTTCGCTCGTATGGTCTACCCCTCCAGGTCGAGTCCTGCGACCGCGAACGACGAGAAAGACGTCGCAAACCGGTCAAGATGGTCCGATCAGACGCATCGAGGTTGATCTGAACGGATCACCTGGTGCTGCCGCCCGAGGGGCGGTCAGCTGTACGGCGCCCACTGGGTGTCCAGATCGCCTTCCCGGATCGTGCGCAGGCGCCAGGTCAGCTGCTCCCGCACGCCGGGGTTGGTGCGCAGGATCGGCAGCACCCCGGTGGTGATCTTGAGTTCGCGCAGTTCGCGCAGCACCGGGAAGCCTTCCCACGACGTGATGTCGAAGCCGTAGGCGTCGGCCAGCTCTCGGTGCCACTCGGCCGGGTAGCCCATCCGCAGGCTGCCCACCGCGATCGGCGTCAGGTCCCACTCCGGTTGACCGATGCACAGCGAGTCGAGATCGCAGAGCAGCGGGCCGTCCGGGCCGCCGATCACGTTGCCCAGGTGCGCGTCCGCGTGGATCACCGCGGGCGGCAGCGGGAACTCCAGCTCGTCGAGCTGCTGTTCCAGGTAGTCGCACCGCTGCTGGAGGAACGCGTGATCCTCCGGGTCGATGTCCACCGCGTCGTTCAGCCTGCGCCGGATGTCGGCCATCGGCTTCCAGGGCTTGAAGGTCTCCTCGGCCAGCGGCTGGGAGTGCATCTGCCGCAGCAGATTCCCCAGGTCGGCGCTGCCTGGGACCCGGCCTTCCTCCGGCACGTACTGCCACAGCGTCCCGCAGTGCGCGCCCGAGTGGACCGGTTGCTCCACACCGGGGAGCAACCGGACCGCGGGCACCCCGTGCATCGCCAGCCAGTGCGCCGCCTCGACGGCGGTGCGGGCCCGGTGGGCGAACGACGAGGACAGCACGACGCGAACGATGACGGGTTCGTCCCGCAGCAGGAAAACCCCGTTGTTGATGAACCTGATCAGCCGGGCACCACGAGGGTTCAGGCCGACGGTCTCGCAGATCTCGGTCAGCGCCAGTTCGAGTTCCGGCGGGACGCTCTGATCCTGGTGAACCTGGTATGTCTTCATGCGCATGTTCTCAACACCGACGTCGCCGGCGGGCCACCCGAGTGCGGGGCGACCTCACGCCTGGCGGAACCGCCGGACTTCCTCGAAGAGGTCACGGGAATCCGAGTTGGCCCGGTGCTTGCCCGCTTCCAGCTCCAGTGGTTTGAGCCGGTCGGCGACACGGGCGGACTTCACGCGCTCACCGAACTGCAGCGCACGACGCCCGACCTTCAGGCCTTCCTGAACGTCGCCTGCCCGGAAGTGGTTGGTTGCCTGCAGACTCAGCCCGAAAACGTGGGTTCGCTGCATGTCCGCGCCATAGGCCTCGTTGCACTTGATGGTCTCGGCGACCGCGATCGAGGCGTGCTTCTTGGGATCGAACACCGCCAGCGCGTCGTGCGCGGAGCCGATCATGCCGTGCAGGTCGTTCTCGGTGAAGAAGCGGACCCAGTCGGGAGCGTCGTCCACGTTGGCGCGGGCGAACTCGTCCTTGGTGCGGCCCACCATCTTCTGCACCTGGTCGGGCTTGTTGAGCATCCCGTAGGCCCAGGCCTCGTTCGCGCAGAGCACCGCGACGGTCAGCGAAGAACCCGATTCCTGCGCGGCGATCTGGCCGAGCTGGAAGAGCTTCAGCGCCTCGTTGGGCTCCTGGTAGTGCAGGTAGACCCGGCCCATCCGGTACAGAACGCTGGCCACGAGGCTGTCGTCATCGGCCCGCTTGGCGAACTCCAGCGCGCGGCCGAAGTGGCTGCGCGCCGGGTCCAGCAGGCCCACGTCGAACGAGGTCCAGCCGGCCAGGCTGTGCATGTCCGCGAGGGCCACGAACAGCTGCTTGCGCACGGGGTCGCTGGAGGTGGAGTCCAGCAGCTGCTGCGCCCAGGAGAGCTGGGCGACCACGGCGTCGCGGCAGGTGCCGCCGCCGTAGCGGTAGTCGAGGTCGCGCAGGGCCTTGGTGGCGGCTTGAATCTGCTGCACATCGGTCATGCCGATGCGCGCCGGAGCCGGAGTCGAGGCGCTGGCGGGCGCCCAGGCACTGTCCTCGGTGCCGAACACCGCGGCGCCCATGGTCACCGCGGCCGCGTGGGACAGGAACTTCCGACGCTTCACCGATTCGTCCTCCTCAGCTTCCAGGGCGTTCGTCGCTTTCGCGACCCGCATCGCGGTCGTCCCGTCGTAGGCGAGGCCCATGTAGCCCCGCGGGATGCCGAGCCCGTCGGCTATTCGGGCCAGCACGTCATAGGCCATGACCTGCCGGCCCTTGAGGATCTCGGACACCTCGGACTGGGACTGCCCCGTCGAGGCGGCGATCTGCCTCTGCGAGACGCCGTGCCGGCGTAATTGCCGGTAGACCTCGCTGACGTCTCTCCGGGCCAGCGCATCCCGCATGTCCCGCTCGTTCCAGACGTCGGGAGTAACGGGCGAGCCGCCAGATCCGATGATGTTCATTTGACCCCCTGACGCTCTCGAACGGGCGTTGATCGCAGAGTAAGCGCACTGCGGCAACTCGGTGAAGCCCGTATCGGTAGAGGTGATCGGTTGCGGTGAAGTCCGCTTACCGCTCGTCGCGGTCTTCGGTCCGGTCGTCGCCTGTCCTCTAGGCGAAGCGACCGCCAGGCACCAATGTAGTCATCAGCAAGCAGCGAGCACAGCCGGGAACCGAGCGGACGGACGGGATCGAGCAGATGGACTCACGAGCGACGAACAGGCGGCAGGAGGGTGGCGGATCCCCGTACGTTCCGGCCCCCGCCAACCGCCGTCGCTGGTGGCACGTCGACTGCCGCGATGTCGCCAACGCCCACCGAAGCCTGGCCGTGCTCGTCAATGGGGACAAGGTGGTGCTCGTCGGACCGCCCGGTCACGCCGCGGAAGTCGAAAGCCGTGGCGCTGGCCAGTTGTCGATGGCGTTGCGGGATGCCGCAACGCAGGCGAGAAAGTGACGGTGACGTCTCATGGATGAGGTCCTGGGGCAGGTGTTGCGCGGCGCGGTCCGTGAGCGGCTCGATGTTCTTTCCGAGCTCGCCGACCGCGCGGACGCCTCCTCCCTGCTCTCCGTGGCGCGCTCCGAGATCCCGCGCCTGACCGCGGGATGGCGAGCGCTGCTCACCGCGCACGAAGCCGACGAGAAGGGCAACTGCCCGGAGTGCTCCGGACGTCGACGCCCGATGAAAGCACCGTGCTCGGTGTGGGAGTCGGCGTACGAGCACCTGGTGGCGGGCGCCCTGGCACCCCGTCCCGCACGGCACCTGCGACCGGCGCACGCTTTGCAGCCGGCCACGCCGGTGCCGTAAGCCGGCGGACTCGGTCCCGGACAGCAGCACCTCCTCCCCGACCCGGGACCGAGAACCGCCAGGGTGGCGGCCGATGAGCGCTTAGTCGCGAATCCCCGACCCCGGCCAACGCGAGTCGGCCGCCACCAAGCTCCAACCCCCGTCCCAACAGCAGACTTCCGCGGGCCGGTGCTGACGCACTCCCCTCCCCCCGACCGGTACCGGTCCGCGGACTCCAACCACTCCGGAACACCGTTTCCCCGGACGGCCCGGAGGCGGAAAAGGCCCTGGACGCGATCTCCCCGACTCGCGCCCAGGGCCTTTCCACATGCAAGACCGAAGTTTTCATGAAAACTTCCCCACGACCCACGTCAGGCAACCACCGAAGGTGCTTTCTCAGTACCCCCCAAAGCAACCGGCACCGCCCCGGTTCTCGGACGCAAGACGGAAGTTTTCATGAAAACTTCCCCACGTCAGGCAACCGGCGAAGCCGGTTTCTCAGTACCCACCCCAGCAACCGGCACCGCCGCGGGTTCTCAGACGTCTTCTGGGGAGGACAGCCGACGTGCCGTGTATTGGCATACATAAGCCTCGGATCCCGGAGCCAGAAGGCGTCTGAGGTTCCGCTACCCGCACCGCCGAGCAGAGGGACCACTGAGTAGTTGCAGTAAGACGCAACCAAGACGGCACCGCGGCCGCCGTGCCTCAACCAAGACGACAGAAAGCCCCGAAGGAGAGCTACTTCCGGCGAAGACGTGCTTTCCGGGCGAACTCCGGGTCCAGCTGCAACCCCACCCGAAGCGAATCCCGCCGAGGCACGGGCACATGAGGCGGCTCGATCAGCTGAGTCCGATCAGCGGGAACCATGGCCCAAGGCTGACGAGGCCCGAGCAGCGGCGAGTACACGGGCACGAATCCCTGGTCGAGCAGCGAGATGGCGAAGTCGATGGCGACGCGGCCGCGCGGATCGAGCACTCCGGTGCCTTGCCAGGGGAGCAGGCCGGAGCCGCCGAGGTAGGTGAAGCCGAGGCAGCCTGGCCGGACGGCGCTGAGGGTGAGCCGGACCCGGTGGGGGAACATCAGCTCGTAGCCGAACTCGTCGTCGACCTGCATGGTCGCCATGTAGCGGATCACGGTGTGCCAGGCGCGGCGCAGCACTGCCCGGCGGCCTTGGAGAACCGCGGCGGAGGCGCTGTGGTCGGTGACGTTGTAGATGTCGGCGTAGAGGGCGGCGGACCATTCGAGCCGGTCGGTGCCTGCGGGGACGGTCACCGGCACCGAGTAGACGAGCGACATCAGGATCTCCCGGAAGAGCCCGATGACGTGCGGCGCGAAGTCGGTTTCGGTGGTGGACCAGTCGTGCACGGATTCCAGGGTGCGCAGCGGGTTGTCGGTGATGTCGAAGTCGCGCAGCCGGTCGCTGAGCAGTTTCCGGTAGTTGGCGATCCGCCGGGCGCGTTCCGCCGGCAGCCCGGGGCCGAGCCGCTGTTCGGCGATCTCGTCGATGTCGGCGACGACGGTCCGGTCGCCGATGCCGACGAGTCCGACGTATTCGCGCAGTTTCCGCTGGTAGGCGTCGGCGATGGCGGCGGGCCTGCTCCGGAAGTGCCTGCCGTCGGTGAGGATGTTGAAGCGGAGCCCTGGCGGGTACACGGCGGCGACTGCCCGGTGCATCTCCCGCAGTCGCGCCATGGCTCCGAGTTCGGCGAGGTCCGGGAGCGGGCCTGAGGCCTTGAGCCGGTTGAGGCATTGCTTGACGGGGAAGCCGAGGAGGACGACGTCGATGGGTTCGCCCGCACGCACCGGTGTTTCGGCGTCGCGTGCGAGGTCGTCGAGCTTGTAGTTGGCGCGGGACCCCTTGATGAACTGCTTGCGGGTCAGCACGTGGTGCAGACCGGCAAGCACTCTTCCCACGTCGTGGGGGTGTTCGTCGAGGCCGAACTTGGCGACGGCGCTGCGTCCGGTGCGCAGCGCGGCCCGGTCGGTGTCAGCGACGATGGAGTCGACGATGGTCTGGGTTTCGGCTTCGGTGAGGTGCACGGCCCAGCGGCGGACGAGGCGGTTGCGCCGCAGCGCGCCGATCTGGAGCTCTTCGAGCGAGTGGGTGTTGGACAGCTTCGGTCCGCCGGGTGCGCTGGGCCGCGTTTCGAAGGTGGCGACGACGGCGTCGTCGGTGGCGGGGTGTCCTTGCGCGGCGAGTCCGGGGATCTCCACGGCGATGGGGAGCACGTCGCCGAGTTCGGCGCGGATCGCGTCCCGGTTGGCGGGCTCGTCGTCGAAGACGGCGACGACGTCGAGGCCGCTGAGGGCGCTGATCCGCTCGGCTTTGACTTCGGCGATGGGCCGGGAGACGTCGCTGGGCACGACGAGCGTGGTCGCGTCGGGCACGCCGGCTTCGGCCAGGACCTGTTCGGTGATCGCGCGGAACCGCTCCTTGCGGGCGGTGCAGAACACGACGCGTCCGCCCGCGTCCTGCACGTCCCAGACGAAGCGGGCGAGACCGGCGTTGACCTCGTCGGTGCGGAGGCGTTCGCGCGGGCGTGACTGGAAGGCGCGGAGGAAGTCGCCGCGCAGTTCGTCCCAGTCGACGGCCGGGTAGCGGTCACCGAGACCGGTGTCCTGGACGAACTTCTCCCAGCTGCCGGGGAGGTGCGTGGGCAGCACGGGGAGCGCGGCCGGTCCGGCGAGTTCGAGGATGCCGCCGGGTGCTCCGGGGCGCGGCCCGGAGACGCTGCGCGCGGCGTCGGTGATCCGCTGCAGCGGGATCAGGCCGCACAGGTCGACGTCGATGACGACGGTGGGTGTTCCGGCCCGCGGGTTCCACCTGCGTTCGCGGGTTCCTCGCTGGACGCGGTCGAGCACGGTCTTGAGCACGGTGTCCTGGCTTTCCGGGACGGTGTGCGCGTAGCTCTGCAGCGGCTGCTCGCCGGAGAGCAGGTCGGCGGTGTGCGGTGCGAGGTAGCGGAGTTCTTCGGCGATGACCCGCCAAACCGCGTCGCGGATCTCGTGGCCGCGGTCGTCGGGTCGCAGCGCGGCGAATCCCTCGCCGAGCCGTTCCAGCGTGCTGACCAGCGCTCGCACCCCGGTGGTGACTTCGGCGCGGCTGGGCGCGGCGACGATGCGCTCGTGGTCGGTGACCACGATGCGGCCGGTGGCCTGCAGTTCGGGCGAGAGCTCGACGGCGAATCCGGTCTCGTCCAGCGCGAACATCCCGAGGTCGTGGGCGTCGAGCGCGAGGCGGAACACCCGCAGCAGCGGGCGGACGAAGTGCTCCAGGAAGTGGTCGAGCTCGTCCTCGCGCCGGGCGAACCGGTTGTCCAGCACGACGCGCAGCAGCTGGGGCGCGCCGTCGGAGTCCTGGTGCAGCAGCGCGTCGAGGTCGGCGGCGATGGTGCCACCGGGGTGCCTCGGGTGCGCGGGGGCGGGGTCGACGACGCGCAGCAGCGCGGTGGTCCCGGTGCCGGTGTCGACGACGGCGCCGGGCACGGGCTGGGTTGCGCAGTGCATCCGCAGGTCGGGGTCGGCGGCGACGACGGAGGCGAACCGCTCCCAGCCGCGGAGTTCCTGCATCGCGCGGTCCTGGGAGTCGATGGCCTGCACGCGAACGGCGCGTTCTCGTCGCCCCACGGTCACGCGGGCTTCGGGGAAGGGCACCTTCCGGCCGGTTCCGGGGCCGTGCAGGGACGCGAGCACGCGGTGGGCGAGTTCGCGGTCGGCACCGGGCAGCAGGTCGACGCGCTCGGCCGGGACCTCGGTGATCTGCGCGGTTCCGGGATTCTGGGGGGTGAGGGAGCCGGCCAGCCGGTTGAGCCACGCCGCGTCGAAAACCCGCCGGGTGCGGCGGAGCCGGACGAGCGCCCGGTACAGGTCGGCCCAGGTGGCGTCGGCGCGCAGCGGGATTCCGGTGCCGATGCCCGCGAGTAGCAGGCCTCCGCCGGCGCGCTGCTCCACCCAGAGCCCGTAACCGCCCGCGGTGAGCAGGTCGTTGGCCTCGGCGATGGTGAGCGATCGCCACGGGCCGGGGGCCGGGAACTCCTCGACCGGCCAGTCGTCGCCCTCCGCCAGCAGCGGCAGGTCGGTGTCCGCCTGGCGCGCCGTCATGGTGTCCCGGGCCGTCACGGGGTCGTGGCCGGGCGAACGGTCTCGGCACACCGGCGGGGGAATCCGGGTGCGGCGAGCAGACGTGAGGCAGCCGCGCAGTAACCCACAATGACCCTTCTGTCACGGAGAATGACGACTCACGTCACACTAGATAGCGACCCTCCGCGTTGACAACATGACTCAATGCATACCGATTTCCTGTAACGCTCACGGATCACCAGGCCGAATCAGCTTTTCACCCGCATGGGATGTAACACTGGGCTCAGGTCAAGTGACGCCCATCGAATTCACCCTTTTGCCTTACGATGTCGCGGCATGTCCGGAACGCACGGATGTCGGCTCAGCAGCAGACTGGTCGACACAACTCCAACCCAGGGAGTCGCATTGCCTGCAGAAATAGCACCGCTGCGGCGCAAGCCCGTGCAGCAGCGGAGTGCCCAGCGAGTGGAGAAGATGCTCGCCGCCACCGCCGGCCTGATCGACGAGGTGGGCTACGACGGATTAACGACCACCCTCATCGCGGAACGGGCCGGAGTCGCGGTGGGATCGCTCTACCAGTTCTTCCCGGACAAGCGCGCGGTCGTGCAAGAGCTGACCCTGCGCAACCTCGACCGCTTCGTGCGGACGGTCTCCAGCCGCTTCGAGCAGCTGGAACTGGCGCACTGGTGGGATGCCGTGGACGCCGTCTTCGACACCTACCTGACCATGCACCGCGAGGTACCGGCGTTCAGCCGGCTGCACTTTGGTGACGTGGTCGACCTGCGGTTGCTCGACCCGGGCAAGGACAACAACGCGGTCATCGCGGAGAAGCTCACCGGGCTGATCGCCGAGGAGTTCCAGCTCGACCCGGCCGACCTGGCCCTGCCCCTGACCGTGGCCGTCGAAGCGGCGGACGCCGTGCTCCACATGGCGTTCCGGCGCGACCCCAACGGCGACCCGGCCATGCTGGCCGAGGCCAAGGACCTGGTCCGCGGGTACCTGTCCAACAGGATCACCGGAGAACAACGGGCGAACCCGACCGTCGTCGCGCAGACGATCATGCCGGGCTACCCGAACGACTTGCCCTCACCGCGGTAGGTCGGCACCTCCTCGACGGCCGAGCTCCCCACGCTCACCAGGCGGCCGTCGACCAGGTGGTACCCGTTGAAGCGCTCCGCCAGCTCACCGGCCTTGGCGTGCCGGAACCAGACCCGATCACCGATGCGCAGGCCGCGTGCCGCCGCACCGGTCACCGGCGTCTGCACCTCACCCGCTCCTTCGGCGCCCAGCAGCCCGAGCCCCTCCGGCCAGTGCGGCGCCGGAACCCGGTCCGCCCCAGGCGGTCCCGAAGCGATGTAGCCACCGCCGAACAACGTCGCGATGCGCCCGGCCGGGCGGTGCACCACCGGCAGGGCGTAGAGCAGCGCCGGCCGCGGCCGGAAAGCGCGGTAGGCGTCGAACAAGGTCGGGCCGATCAGGCCGGAACCCGCCGCGACCTCGGTGATGATCCCGTCTTCCACCGCGGTCCGCTCCAGGCTGCCGGTACCGCCGCCGTTGACGAACTCCAGGTCCGCCACCTCGCGGACCTGCCGGACGATCGCGGCGCGCCGCTGCGCGAGCTCGGCCGCGGAACGCCGCTGGATCGCGCGCAGCAGCGCCCCGCGCAGCGGCCTGCCGGGCGGGGCGTCGCCGAGCCCGGCGATCTGCCCCTCGTAGGCCATCAACCCCACCACCCGGAATCCCGCGCGGCGCTGCGCGGTCTCGGCGAAGCGCCGGACCTGCGCGGCCGAGTGCAGCGGGGAACGTCGGGTGCCGATGTGGATCCCGGGCAGCGGTCGCCAGGAGGCATCGACCTCGACGCAGAGCCGGATGTCCGGGCGGTCGCGCCCGACGGCGGCGTCGATGAGGTCGAGGTGACCGGTCGAGTCGACCATGAGGCTGATCGCCGCCGCGGCGGCCGGGTTGGCGGCGAGCTCCCGCAGCGCGGAGCGGTCCGCGGTCGGGTAGGCGACGAGGAGGTCGTCGCTGACGCCTTCGCCGTGCAACCACAGCGCCTCGGCCAGGGAGTAGCACATCAGGCCCGAGTAGCCGTCGATCCGCAGCGCGCGGGCGATGAGCTCGCGGCATCTGACGGATTTCGTGGCGATCCGGATCGGCACACCGGCCGCTCGGCGCACCATGTCATGGGCGTTCTCGTCGAAGGCTGCCAAGTCCACCGCGGCAAAGGGTGGCTCGATTTCGCTGGTGATCTCGTCGATCCGGCGCACGGGGATCACCGTATGCCTGGGGGCTTGTTATGTGAATTGGTTTCACATAACTTCAGCCCATCGCGCCGACCACCTCACCCATTGGAGGCCCGGCCATGCAGCGTGATCCGGCCACCGCGCATTCCTGGACGAACTGGGGCGGCACCACCACCGCGAACCCGGCACGGGTCGTGGCGCCCCGCGACACCGCCGAAGCGGCGGACGCCGTCCGCGCCGCCGCCCGGGAAGGCCTGCGGGTGCGGCCGATCGGGTCCGGCCACTCCTTCTCGGCCGTGGCCTCACCGGAATCCGGTGTGGCGCTGGACCTCCGGCACTGGTCGGGGATCGTCCACGCCGACCCGGCCACCGGCCTGGTCACCGCTCACGGCGGCACGCCGCTGCACGTCCTCAACGCCGAGCTCGACTCGCTGGGCCTGGCGATGGCCAACCTCGGCGACATCGATCAGCAGACCGTCGCCGGCGCCATCTCGACCGGAACGCACGGCACCGGAGCCGGTCTCGGCGGCCTGGCCACGCAGGTGGAGGCGCTGGAGCTGCTGCTCGCCGACGGATCCGAGGTGCGCTGCTCGGCGACGGAGAACCCGGACCTGTTCGCGGCGGCCAGGATCGGTCTCGGCGCGCTCGGCGTGATCACCACGGTCACGCTGGCGTGCGTCCCGGCCTTCACGCTGGCGGCCGAGGAGCGCCCGGCGCCGCTGGAGGACGTGCTCGCCGACTTCGACCGGCTGGCCGACGACAACGACCACTTCGAGTTCCACTGGTTCCCGCACAGCCGGCAGGCCATGGTCAAGCGCAACAACCGGCACCCGGGCCCGCCGCGCCCGCTGCACCCGGCGCGGCACTTCCTGGAGTACGAGGTGATGGAGAACCGCCTGTTCGGCGCGCTGTGCGGCGTCGGGCGCAGGGTTCCCTCCCTGGTCCGGCCGCTGAACCGGTTGTGCGCCGCGACCTGGTCGGCCCGCTCGTACCAGGACCGCTCGCACCGGGTGTTCGTGACGCCCCGCCGGATCCGCTTCGTGGAGACCGAGTACGCGTTCCCGCGCGAGCAGATCCCGGACGTGCTGCGCGAGCTGCGCGTCGTGGCCGGGCGGTTGGCCGACCCGGTGATGTTCCCGGTGGAAGTGCGGGTCGCCCGGGCCGACGACGTGTGGCTGTCCACCGCGCACGGCCGCGACACCGGTTACGTGGCGGTGCACCAGTACCGGGGCATGCCCTACCGGCACTTCTTCGACGCCTTCGAATCGATCGCCCGGGACGCGGGCGGACGACCGCACTGGGGGAAGATGCACCGCCTGGACGCCGAGGCGCTATCCGGGCTTTACCCCCGGTTCAACCGGTTTCGGCAGGTCCGCGCCTCGGTCGATCCGGGCGGGATCTTCCACAACTCGTACCTGGATCGCGTCCTGGGGCCTGTGGATAACCCGAACTGATTACCCCGCCACGGCACGCACGGCGTCGGCGATCTCCACGTCACCGCCGACGAGTTCCAGGGCCCGTCCGGCGGTCCCCGGTTCGCGCAGCAGAGCCGCCAGCACGGCGGCCACGTCGCGACGCGTGACGACGTCCCGGCCGACGTCCTCGGCCAGCGTGACCCGGCCGGTCGGCTCGTCGTCGGTGAGCCGCCCGGGACGCAGGATCGTCCAGTCGAGATCGCGTCCGCGCAGGTCCTCCTCCGCCGCCCGCTTGGCGTCCAAATAGGCCCCGAACACCGGGTCCACGTCGGGCGGGTTCGGGCCCCGGGTGCCCATCGAGCTCACCTGCACGAGACGCCGAATTCCGGCCTGTTGACAGGCATCCGCGAGCAGCGCGGAGGCGCCGCGGTCCACTGTGTCCTTGCGCGCGGCACCGCTGCCCGGGCCCGCTCCGGCGAGGAAGACTGCGGCGTCCACTCCGGACAGCCGGTCGGCCAGCGCGGGGGTCTCCGCGGTCTCCAGGTCGAGCACGAGGGGCTCGACTCCGTCGGCTTCGAGGTCGGCCGCGTGGTCGGGATTGCGAATGATTCCGAGGACCTGATCGCCCCGTTCGGAGAGCAGCCGACCGAGGGGTCGGGCGATCTTCCCGTGGGCTCCTGCGATGACGATGCGCATGTCCCCACGGTATGCCCGGAAGCGCTGCTCAACCGTTCAAGCGCAGCCTGTGGACAACTCCCGATTCCTGTGGACAACACACCTGTGGACAGAGTTGTGGACAACTCTGCCCGAGCCCGGTTTTAGTCCTAACTGAGCGGACATTTCGGGCGCGGAAGCGCCTCGGTTCTGACTAGAACTGGGGTTTGCCCGGTTCTAGGGCGACGGAGTCCGTGCCTGGGTTCTCACCTGATCACAGATCTCGTCGTGCCGCAGCGGACGGAGTCCCGCCCACGCTGCGCGGTGCGTGGTTCGGGCGGGCCTCCGTCCGCTCCTCTCCCCCCTCCCGGTGGGCAACTCCCCGCCCGCCGGTTTTGGAAGTGCAGTTCCAGTTGAAGCCCCCCGGTCCAGCTGGAACTGCAGCCCAGGGGCTCCTCAGCTGCGCGACGGCGTCGGGGCTTCAGCCGACAGCAGCTGCTGGTACACGACCTCGTTGACCCACCGCGAGATCGCGGTGTGCTCGACGGGCGGAGCGTCGTCGAAGCTGTGGCCCGGGAGCTCTTCCCGCACGTCGTCACCGTCGGCGCTGAGCACCGCGATGCCGAACTGGCGGGCGCGGATCAGGCAGGTCGCTGCGAAGTCCGGCGCGACGGCCACGCTGCGCGGCACGACGATGGCCGCGTTGGCGAAGCGGGCGAACGGCACGGCGGCGGTCAGCGCGGTGCGCCAGTGCCGGGCCGGCGCCAGGACTCCGGTGATGCGGGCTGCGGGCGGCGGCACCCGGCCGTCCATCTCGGGCCAGACCCAGGTGGCGATCTCCGCTCGGTCCAGGACCGGGTCGCTGCCGAACACCAGGCGCTCGGCGTGCGCGTCCGGCACGACCTCCGCGGTGGCGATGACCTGACGCCCGAGCAGCTTGACCGGCGGCAGCACGCTGCCGGACCAGCCCATGGCGTCGACCGACCGCTGGGCGAGCCGGCCCATCGAGGCCGCTTGGCCCAGCTGCGACCGCACCTGCGTCGTCGAGCAGGCTCGGAGCTCGTCTTCGGACCAGGTATGTCCCGGCAATGCGGTCACAGCGTTCCGCCTCCCTCGCGCTTCGTGCACTCGCTCCACGACTTCAACTTCCCCCGGCCACCAGTGCGGGGCCATGTTGACTAAAACAGCTCTGAGGCGGTTCTGCGCTGCTCATCGGGGGTCGCTGCGATCGGCGGCGGGCAGCTGTCGGTGACCGGTCGACGAATGACATGGGGGCTTCAGCCCAGCGATGCGGCCAAACAGGTGATCGCTACCCGACACCCGCCCGACAACGCCTTCCACCCATCATTCGTGGCCCGCGAAATCGCCGCATGATATCTGCGCCGGTCATCCGACCTGCACAAATGTACATCCGGACGATTATTCACCCAGTAAGCGGAAGATTATTCATCGTTGAAGCACGTCGAGGTTGACCCGTTCGCCGTCGGCCAGGCGCTGCCGGATGCCGTCGGCTGCGGGCAGCAGTGCGCGGACGAGCCGGGCGACGTCCGCGCGGACGCTGTGGGCAACCACGCCGAGGGCCGCGACGACCGTTCCGGAGGTGTCGTGGACGGGGACCGCCACCGAGCAGTTCCCGAGGGTCATCTCCTCGTTGGCGGAGGCGTAGCCGCGCGTCCGCACGCCCTGGAGCTCGCGGCCGAGCCGTCCGGGTTCGGTGATGGTGTAGGCGGTGTGCCGGGTGAGGCCGCGCTCGCAGCAGGCGTGCAGCGCGGTGGCGGGCGCGTGGGCGAGCAGCACCTTGCCGACTCCGGTCGCGTGCAGCGGTAACCGCCCGCCGGTCCTGGAGATGATGGGCACGCTCCGGGGCGTGGTGAGCTTCTCCACGTAGACGGCGTCGAGCTCGTCGCGCACGGCGAGGTGCACGTTGTCGTGCGTGGTCTCGCACAGCTCCTGCATGTAGGGCAGCGCGGCTTCGCGCAGCCGACCGCTCACCGGCGCGAGCAGTCCGATCTCCCAGAGGCGCAGGCCGATGATGTACCGCCCGTCGGAGTCGCGCTGCAGCGCTCCCCATAGCTCCAGCTCGCGGACGAGGCGGTGCGCGGTGGCGAGCGGGATGTCGGCGCGCGTGGCGATCGCCGTCAGCGTCAGCCTGGGGTGATCGGCGTCGAAGGCCGTCAGCACGCTCAACGCACGAGCGGTCACCGACCGCCCGGGATCCCGACTGTTTCCCGCCACGAGGCCACCTCCGAGCACCAACCCCCAGCCGGACATCCCCACCCCAGCACACCACCCGCAGAACACCAAGAAAGATCACGAAAAGATTTCGCTCAACGCTGAACCCCACCCCATGACAAACAGCACAACCCCAAACCAGACCAACAAGACAGGAGAAGAGAGGAGAAGCGGGAGAAAGAGGAGACCGGAACCAGCCTGAAATCCCGAGAGGAACAGTGAGCCGAGCAACGAACTGCTGGTCCGAGAGCAGGCCCTCCCCTCGAAAACCCGAGGGAGCAAGCCACAAGCGCCCAGCCGCACCGTGGGGGGGCGTGGGGGGTTCGACCCCCCAACATAAAGAAATCCCCTCCCGGCGAAGCATGAGCCGGGAGGGGATTTCTCGGTGGGCGAGGAGGGAGTTGAACCCTCACGTCCTTTCGGACACACGGACCTGAACCGTGCGCGTCTGCCATTCCGCCACTCGCCCGTGGCACGATGGAAGCTTAGCTTGCCGCTTCTCACCGTCGTGCAGCGGGGTTGGCCTCGACTTTCCCTGCTGCCCTGTTGGCGAGAAGAACATTAGCACGGGTCCGTGAGGGGTCTGCGCAGGGGGGTCAGGAAGTTGGGAACAGGGCGGTGTCTCGGGCCGCGGGCCCAGATACGATGGTCAGCAGGAGTCGTACGCGTGGAGGGATATTGCCGTGGGCCTCGTGCAGCGCTTTGAGCGCCGGATCGAAGGCGTGGTCGGCAATGGCTTTGCGCGCGTGTTCGGCGGGAAGGTCGTCCCCCAGGAAGTCGCCCAGGCGCTGCAGCGAGATGCCGAGCTGAAGGTCAGGGAGCTTGCCGGTGGACGGTTGCTCGCTTGTAACCACTACGTTGTGCAATTGAGCCCGTCGGACCATGATCGACTCTCGGGCGATGAGGACCGGGTCACGGACCTCCTCGCCGACTGCGTTCAAGAGCATCTCACCGAGCAAGCGTGGGACACATATGGTGACGTCGTAGTCTCCCTGGAGCGCTCTGAGACGCTGCACACGGGACAGTTTCGAATCAGTTCGACCGTTGACCCCGATGTAACTCGACGGCCGACACAACCGCGTACCGCAGGAGACCGACCCATGAGCCAGCCACCAGGCCACTACCCCCAGGGAGATCCGTACAACCAGCAGGGGCAGTACGGCTACGACCAGGGGTACGGCCAAGGCCAGGACCCCAACTACGGCTACGGCCAGCCGCCCGGGTACGACCAGGGCTACGGCCAGCAGCCGGGTTACGACCAGCAGGGCTACGGCCAGCCGCCGCAGCCCGGGTACGACCAGGGCTACGGTCAGCCGCAGCCCGGCTACGACCAGGGTTACGGTCAGCCGCCCCAGCAGCCCGGTTTCGACCAGGGCTATGGCCAGCCGCCGCAGCAGGGCTTCGACCCCGGCTACGGCCAGCCGCCGCAGCCCGGCTACGACCAGGGCTATGGCCAGCCGCCGCAGGGTTACGACCAGGGTTACGGTCAGCCGCAGCCCGGTTTCGACCAGGGCTACGGTCAGCCGCAGCAGGGATTCGACCAGGGCTACCCGCAGCAGCCCGGTTTCGACCAGGGCTACGGTCAGCCGGGTGGCGGTTACCCGCAGAGCGCCCCGGGCGGTTTCCCGGACCAGGGCGGCTTCGGTCAGCCCGGCGGTGGTTACCCGCAGAGCGCACCCGGCGGTTACCCGGTCGGCGGTCCGCGTGGTCAGATGACCGCCACGCTGCACCTGGACGACGGTTCGAACCGCTCGTACACGCTGCAGCACGGCTCGAACATCATCGGCCGCGGCCAGGAGGGCCAGTTCCGACTGCCCGACACGGGGGTCTCGCGCAAGCACATCGAGATCACCTGGGATGGTCAGAGCGCGATGCTGGCTGATCTCGGTTCGACAAACGGCACCACGGTGAACGGCACTCCGGTGCAGACTTGGCAGTTGGCAGATGGTGACGTGATCAGGGTCGGGCATTCTTCCCTGGTCTTCCGCGCCCAGCAGGGCTGAGCGCGGATCGCCGGTCCCCGGATACGAGTAGGAGCGTTCACAACAAGTGCCGGAGCTGGTTATTCAGCTGACCAGAGCAGGGTTTCTCGCCCTGCTCTGGTTGTTCGTGCTAGCTGCGCTTCGCGTGGTTCGTTCAGATCTCTACTCCGCGTCGGGGATGCGAGTCCCGATGCCAGGTGCGAGTCGAGCCCCGGGCAAGTCCCGGGGCAAGAGCAAGGTGCCCCGCCAGATGGTGGCCACGCACGGCGCTCTCGCCGGCACGCGCATTTCCCTGGACGGCCGGCCGATCCTGATCGGCCGAGCCGATGACTCCACGTTGGTGCTGGACGACGACTACGCGTCGACCCGGCACGCTCGGTTGTCGCTCCGCGGCTCCGACTGGTACGTGGAGGATCTAGGCTCCACTAACGGCACATACCTCGATCGGGCGAAGGTCACGGGACCGACCAAGGTTCCGCTCGGCGTTCCGATCAGAATCGGCAAGACGGTGATCGAGCTGCGCTCATGACCCTCGTCCTTCACTACGCAGCCCGCAGCGACCGCGGCCTGGTGCGCTCCAACAACCAGGACTCGGTCTATGCCGGCCCACGACTACTCGCCCTCGCGGACGGCATGGGTGGACATGCCGCCGGTGAGGTCGCCAGCAAGGTCGTCATCGCGGCGTTGGCGCCGTTGGACGACGACGAGCCGAGTGACGACCTGCTCGGACAGCTCCGCAACGCGGTGCTGGACGGCAACGGTGCGATCTCCGAGCTGGTGGCCAACGACCCGGAGCTCGACGGGATGGGCACCACCCTCACCGCTGTCCTGTTCGCAGGCAGCAAGCTGGGTCTGGTGCACATCGGCGATTCCCGCGCATACCTGGTCCGCGACGGCGAGCTGACCCAGATAACCCACGACGACACCTTCGTGCAGTCGCTGATCGACGAAGGCCGGATCACCGAGGAGGAGGCCGCCAACCACCCGCAGCGCTCGTTGCTGCTGCACGCGTTGACCGGCCACGAGGTGGAACCGAGCCTGGCGATCCGCGAAGCTCGCGCGGGCGACCGCTACCTGCTGTGCTCCGACGGCCTGACCGGCCCGGTGAGCACGGAGACGATGGCGGAAGCGCTGCGCATCCAGGATCCGCAGCAGTGCGCGGACCGGATGATCGAGCTCGCGCTGAAGGGCGGCGGTCCGGACAACGTGACCGTCATCATCGCCGACGTCGTCGACGTCGAGTTCGGCGACGACGCCCCCATAGTCGGGGGTGCGGCGGGAAATGGCGATGAGCATCCGCAACCCGATTCGTCGGCGGCGCGCGCTTCCGCGGTGACCATGCCGCGGCCGCAGCCGAAGCGTTTCGAGCCCACCTCACCTCCAGCGCAGCAGCCGCGCAAACGGCGCTGGCTTTGGTCGCTGGTGGTGGCATGCGGCGTGCTCATCGTGTTGGCGGCTGTCGCGCTGGTTGGGCGTTGGTGGGTGCTCAACCAGTACTACATCGGCGTGAACAGCGCCGATGAGGTCGTGATCTACCAGGGCGTTCAGGGCAGCACCGTCGGTGTCGCGCTGAACTGGCAGGTCGAGACCTCGTGCGCGCCGGACTCGGCCAAGGACTGCCAGCCGATCAAGCTGAGCGACCTGCAGGAAGCTCAGCGGCCCGACGTGCGCAACGGCATCACCGAGGTCAACGGCCTCACGGAGGCCCGGGAGGCGATGCGGCGCCTGCGGATGACCGCTCTGCTGCCCGAGTGCCAGACGCCCGAGCCTTCGGTGCCGACGGTTCCGCCCGCTCCGGGCGGCACTCCCCCGGGAGCGCCGACACCTCCGGGTCAGCCGACGGTGCCGTCCACCCAGGGCGCTCCGCCGCCTGGTCAGGCCCTGCCGCCGGAGTCCTCCGCGGCGGACGCGACGCCGCTGCAACCGGAGGAGCCGAAGCCGGGCGTGAACTGCCGGACGGTGAGTTGATGTCCGAACCGGCCGCTACGTCCGGAGCAGTCAACGGGGCCCCCCGAGTGAACACTCGGCGGGGCACCGAACTGTTCATGCTCGTTTTCTCGGCGATCATCGTGACCGCAGCGCTGGTCGTCGTGGAGGTCTCGCAGGAGCAGACCGTCACCCGTGAGCTGCTGTTCTACGGTGTCGCGTTCCTGGTCCTCTACGGCGCCGCGCACTTCGCGGTGCGCTACTTCGCGCCGTACGCGGATCCGCTGATCCTGCCGCTGGTCTCGTTGATCAACGGGGTCGGTCTGGTGATGCTGCACCGGCTGGACCTGGCGCCCGTGATCGGTGCGCCGTACACGCCGAAGCAGATCCTCTACACCACGGCGGGCGTGGCGATGTTCGCGCTGGTGCTGTGGCTGGTCAAGGATCACCGCACGCTCGCGCAGTACGGCTACACCTGCGGTTTCGTCGGGCTGGCGCTGCTGGCGCTGCCCGGTGTGCTGCCGGCGAGCATCTCGGAGGCCAACGGCGCGAAGCTGTGGGTCAACCTCGGCTTCATCTCGATCCAGCCCAGCGAGTTCGCCAAGATCCTGCTGCTGATCTTCTTCGCCTCGTTCCTGGTGGGCAAGCGCGAGCTGTTCACCACGGCGGGCAAGCGGTTCCTCGGCGTGGACTGGCCGCGTCCGCGCGACCTGGCCCCGGTGCTGGTCGCCTGGGTCCTGTCGATCGGCATCGTGGTGCTGGAGAAGGACCTGGGCACGTCGCTGCTGTTCTTCGGCATCGTGCTGGTGATGATCTACATCGCCACCGAGCGCGCGGTGTGGGTCGGCTTGGGCCTGTCCATGTTCGCGCTGGGCGCCGTGCTCGCGTTCAACCTGTTCTCGCACGTCCAGGTCCGGGTGAACACCTGGCTGGACCCGATGATGCAGGTCCCGGACGGCGAGTCGGACCCGGGCTACCAGCTGCGCACGGGCCTGTTCGGGATGGCGCACGGCGGCATCCCCGGTTCGGGCCTGGGCAGCGGGATGCCGAACGTGACGCCGCTGTCGTTCAGCGACTTCATCGTCCCCGCGCTGGGCGAGGAGCTCGGCCTGATCGGGCTGATGGCGGTGCTGCTGATCTACGTGCTGCTGATGATGCGCGGGCTGCGCAGCGCCCTGGCGGTGCGCGACTCCTTCGGCAAGCTGTTCGCGGGCGGCCTGTCGTTCACCATCGCGCTGCAGCTGTTCGTGGTCGCGGGCGGCTCGACGGGCCTGATCCCGATGACGGGTCTGACGGCACCGTTCCTGGCGGCCGGTGGTTCGTCGATGCTCGCCAACTACGTGCTGATCGCACTGCTGCTGCGGGTGTCGGACGCGGCCCGCCGCCCGCAGGCCCCCGCGAAGCCGAAGCCGAAGCAGGCGCCGATCGCGGAAGCACATACGGAACTGGTGGAGCGTCCCCGATGAACAAGCCGTTGCGCCGGGTGGCGCTGGCCATGATGGCGATGGTCCTGCTGCTGATGGGCAACATGACCTACGTCCAGGTCATCAAGGCCGATGAGTACCGCGATGACTCCCGGAACACGCGCACCCAGCTGGAGGAGTTCTCCCGGGAGCGCGGCCAGATCATCGCGGCCGGCCAGTCGGTGGCCACCTCGCAGCCGATCGAGAACGACCGCTACAAGTTCCAGCGGAACTACCCGAACGGCCCGATGTACGCGCCGGTCACCGGGTTCTACTCGTTCTTCTACGGGTCGAACGGCGTCGAGCGGGCCAACGACAAGATCCTCAACGGCACGGACGACAGCATGGCGTTCGGCCGGCTCTCGGACATGATCACCGGCAGCACGCCGCGAGGCGGCAGCGTCGAACTGACGATCAAGCCGGAGATGCAGCAGGTCGCCTACGAGCAGCTGACCAAGAAGGGCTTCCAGGGCTCGGTCGTGGCGCTGAACCCGTCGACGGGCGAGATCCTGTCGATGGTCAACGCGCCGTCCTACGACCCGAACCTGCTCACCGGCCCGGACAACAACCAGGTCGCCGAGCAGTGGGAAGCGCTCAACAACGCCGAGGGCAACCCGATGGCGAACCGCGCGGTCTCCGAGATCTACCCGCCCGGTTCGACGTTCAAGCTGATCACCACGGCCGCCGCGCTGGAGAACGGGTACAACCCGAACAGCCAGGTGCAGGACGCCGCGTCGATCACGCTGCCGAACTCGTCGACCCCGCTGCCGAACTACGGCGGCAAGAAGTGCTCGGGCAACACCCTGACCGAGGCGCTGGCGCACTCCTGCAACACCGCGTTCGCCGAGATCGCGGGCAAGGTCGGCGCGGACAAGCTGCGCGAGACCGCGGCGTCCTTCGGCTTCGGCCAGGACCTCCAGATGCCGATGAGCGTGGCCAAGTCGGACCTCGGGCCGATGTCGGACCCGGCGGCGCTGTACCAGAGCGGCATCGGCCAGCGCGACGTGCGCGTCACGCCGATGCAGAACGCGATGATGGCCGCGACGATCGCCAACGGCGGCAAGGTGATGAAGCCGCAGGCGGTCGCCTCGACCAAGGCACCGGACATGGAGGAGCTCGACAGCCTCCGGCCGGAGGAGCTCGGCCAGGCGATCAGCCCGGACGTCGCGGGCAAGATCCGCGACATGATGATCAAGTCGGAGCAGAACACCAAGGGCTCCGGCAAGATCACCGGGATCGAGATCGCCTCCAAGACGGGCACGGCCCAGCACGGCGACCCCGGTGACAAGCCGCACGGCTGGTACGTCGCGTTCGCGCCCGCCGCCAACCCCACGATCGCCGTCGCGGTGCTCGTGGAGAACGGTGGCGACGAGGGCGACGAGGCCACCGGTGGTTCGCTGGCCGCGCCGATCGGCCGGGAGGTCATCCGGGCCGGTCTGCGGGGAGGTGGCTGATCCGTGCTGACCACCGGCCAGTTACTCGCCGAGCGCTACCGCCTCGGCCGCCGCATCGCGGTCGGCGGCATGGGCGAGGTGTGGGAGGCGGTGGACGTCCGGCTGGACCGGACGGTGGCGGTCAAGGTGCTCAAGGCCGAGCTGTGCGGGGACGCCGAGTTCCTGCACCGCTTCCGCACCGAGGCCCGCACCACGGCGTCGCTGAACCACCCGGGCATCGCAGCGGTCCACGACTACGGCGAGACCGCTGCCGTTCCGGACGGTCCGGAGGACACCGCCTACCTGGTGATGGAGCTGGTCGAAGGAGAGCCGTTGGCGGCGATCCTGGCTCGGGAACGGCGGATCAACACCGATCACACGATGGACATGCTCGAGCAGGCCGGCCAGGCGCTCCAGGCCGCGCACGAGCGCGGTCTGGTGCACCGGGACGTCAAGCCCGGCAACATCCTGATCGCCCCCGAGGGCAAGGTGAAGCTGACCGACTTCGGCATCGCCAAGGCGGCCGACGCGGCACCGGTCACCCGCAACGGGATGGTGATGGGAACGGCGCACTACATCGCGCCGGAGCAGGCGCTCGGCAGTGACGCGACCACGGCCAGCGACGTGTACTCGCTGGCCGTGGTCGGTTACGAGTGCCTGATGGGGCACCGCCCGTTTCTCTCCGAGAACGCGGTGACGGTCGCCATGATGCACATCCGCGACATCGCTCCGCCGCTCCCGCCGGACGTTCCGCCGGGAGTGCGGGCGCTGATCGAGGCGACCCTCGTGAAGGACCCGCGCCGGCGCTACGCCGACGGCGGGGAGTTCGCCGCCGCGGTCGCCGCGGTGCGCGCGGGTCGCCCGCTTCCAACACCGTCGGCGCTGGTCGCGCAACAGCAGCGGCCGGTGAACGTGCACGGGCCGGGCACCGGCGTGCACCCGGTTCCGCCGGGTCCGCCGCCGATGGGCAACACCTATCCGCCCGGCATCATCCCGCCCCAGCAACCCGTGCAGGCGGTGCAGCAACACCAGGTTTCACAGCAGCAGGCCCCGATGCCGGTTCCGGCCGGTACCGCGGGAGTGGCAGGGGCCATGGGTGGCAATGCTCACCGGGAAAGCGGCAACACCAGGGTCATCGGTTGGATCCTGGTCGCGCTGCTGGCGGTAGTCTTGCTGGTCGCCATCGGTCTGCTGACCTATTGGGGGATCCGCAGCCTCGACCTGGGCATGCCCGGACGCGGTCCGGCGGTCGCGTCGAGCCTGGATTCCACGAACGGTTTGGGACAAACTTCGCAACGGCAGGGACCCATGATCGGAATGCCTCCAGCGGGTGAGATGGGACGATCGTTGACAAGGATCGGAACGACGATTCGATGAGTTCACCTCGACTGCTATCCGACCGCTACGAGCTTGGCGAGACACTCGGCTACGGCGGTATGTCGGAGGTGCACAAAGGCCGCGACACCCGCCTGAGCCGCGACGTCGCGGTCAAGATCCTGCGTGCCGACCTAGCCCGGGACCCCACCTTCCAGCTGCGCTTCCGCCGCGAGGCGCAGAACGCCGCAGCGCTGAACCACCCGGCGATCGTGGCTGTCTACGACACGGGCGAGACGGACTCCGAGAGCGGGCCGCTGCCCTACATCGTCATGGAGTACGTCGACGGCAGGACGCTGCGCGACATCGTCAAGACCGAGGGGCCGCTGTCGCCCCGGCGGGCGATGGAGGTCATGGCGGACGGCTCGGCGGCTCTCGACTTCAGCCACCGGCACGGGATCGTGCACCGCGACGTGAAGCCGGCGAACATCATGATCACCCGCTCCGGCGCGGTGAAGGTGATGGACTTCGGCATCGCCCGAGCGCTGCACGACGGCCAAGCGGCGGTCACCCAGACTGCCGCGGTCATCGGCACCGCCCAGTACCTCTCCCCCGAGCAGGCGCGCGGCGAAGCGGTGGACGCGCGAAGCGACGTCTACGCCTCCGGCTGCGTGCTGTTCGAGCTGCTCACCGGAGAGCCGCCGTTCACCGGTGACTCGCCGGTCGCGGTCGCCTACCAGCACGTCCGGGAGGAGCCCCGCAAGCCGTCCGACGTGGTCCCGGCGACGCCGGCCTCGCTGGACGCGGTGGTGCTCAAGGCGCTGAGCAAGAACCCGGCCAACCGCTACCAGTCGGCGGCCGAGATGCGCGCGGACCTGGTGCGGGTGCTGTCCGGTCAGCGCCCGAAGGCTCCGATGATCATGTCGGAGGAGGAGCACACCGCCATGCTCGGCCAGGGCGGCGGCGCCACCGAGATGATCGGTTCCGGCAGGCACCGCTCGGACGAGCTGGAGGACTACCCCCCGGCCCAGCCGGAGCGGCGGCGCAGCAAGAACACCGTCGTCGCGCTGGTCACCCTGGCCTGCGTCGCCGTGTTCGCGCTGGCCGCCTGGCTGGTGACGATGCTGGTGGGAGCGGGTGATCCGGATCGCGTCCCGGTCCCGAACCTGGTCCAGATGACGGCCCCGGCCGCGGCCGAGAAGGCCAAGTCCGAGGGCTGGATGGTGCTGCCGCGCTCGTGCCCCTCGCCCGAGGACCAGCGCGGGAAGATCGTCAAGCAGACCCCTGCGGCTGGGGCGCTGGGCGTCAAGGAGAGCACCAAGATCGAGCTGTGCGCCGGTACCGGACCGGAGTCCACGCAGGTCCCGGACCTGTCCGGCATGACGATGACCGAGGCGCAGCAGGAGCTGGAGAAGGCCGGTCTGAAGATCGGGCTGAACCCGGACCGCAAGGAGACGTCCGACCCGAAGCTGGTCGACAAGATCCTGGACTGGGACAGCAAGGGCACCGAGGTCTCCAAGGGCACGACGATCAACGTCGTCGTCGGCCAGGCGATCCCGCAGACCGAGCTGCAGGACTTCCGCGGCCAGCAGCTGGAGACGGCGAAGGCGTTCCTGGTGGGCGCCGGGTTCAAGGTCAGCGTCGAGCAGCGCGACTCCGACCAGCCCTCGAACACGGTCATCGACCAGTCCCCGTCGGGCGGCAGCAAGGCCCGGACCGGCTCGACCGTGACGCTGGTGGTCTCCAAGGGCAACCAGATCACCATGCCCAAGCTGGAGAACATGTCGAAGTCGCAGGCAGAGTCCGCGCTGAAGGCCGCGGGCTGGAACGGCGAGATCAGCGAGTCCAAGCAGTCCACCGGTGACATCACCAAGGACGACAAGGTCGTGAGCAGCTCGCCGCAGGCGGGGCAGAAGATCAGCAAGGACCAGTCGATCACCCTCTACATCGGTGACTACGACAGCTCCAGCACCAGCTCGCCCCCGGGCGACGGCGGGATCTTCCCCTTCCCCTGATCGACGTCCTGACGACAGCGGGGCGGTGGCCACTCGGCCACCGCCCCGCTTCGCGTTCGGGGAGCTGCGGGGTCAGCGCGCTGCTGCCGCGACCTCGCGCATCTCAGCTTCCAGCTGGTCGACCAGGTGCCCGGCGACCGGGTGTCCGGCGGAGGCCATCCAGTTGGCGAGCATCCGGTGACCGCCGTCGGTGAGCACCGACTCCGGGTGGAACTGGACGCCCTCGACCGGCAGCTCGCGGTGGCGCATGCCCATCACGATGCCCGAATCGGTCCGGGCGGTGACCTCGAAGTCGTCCGGGATGGTGTCGGCGCGCACGATCAGCGAGTGGTACCGGGTCGCGATGAACGGCTGCGGCAGTCCGGCGAACACGCCCGCCCCGGAGTGCTCGATCTCGCTGACCTTGCCGTGCAGCAGCTCGGGAGCGCGCTCGACCGTGCCGCCCCACACCGCGCCGATGGCCTGGTGCCCGAGGCACACGCCGAAGACCGGCTTGCGCTCGGCGGCGCAGCGCTGGACGAGCTCCATCGTCCGGCCCGCGCGGTCCGGCGTACCGGGACCGGGGCTGAACAGCACGCCGTCGGCGGCGGCCACGTCCTCATCGGTGACCACGTCGTTGCGGCGCACCTCGCACTCGGCTCCGAGCTGGGCGAGGTACTGGACGAGGTTGTAGACGAAGCTGTCGTAGTTGTCGACCACGAGTACACGCACCCCGCCACCCTACGCGTCCGGTTCAACGCGTTTTTCCGGCCGATCCCCGCCCTACCCGGTGGTGACGGCGTTGAACGGGAGCAGCGGTTCGAGCCAGGGGAAGACCACGAACAGCAGCAGCGCGACGACCGCGGCGACCAGCGCGAGCGCCAGCAGCGCCCTGGCCGGGAGCGGGCCGGGCAGGTGGTGCCAGATCCAGGCGTACATCAGCGCTCCTCCAGTTCCGGTGGCCGCAGCTCGGGGTGGTCGGCGAGCTTGGGGTACTGCGTGGTGAGCACGCCGTGGACGATCAGCCGCTCGCGCGCCGAGAACTCCGGGTTGCAGGTGGTGAGGGTGATCAGCCTGGTGCGCTGCTCGCGCGGGAGCGCCTCCGGTGGCAGGCCCGGGACCGGGAAGATCACCTCGCCCTGCTCGGGCCGCACGATGTGCCGTCCGACGACGTGGTCGTAGGGCGGCGGCATCGGCGCGACGCCCTGGCAGCGCGGGTCGCCGCCGCGGTCGTTCCAGCTCGCGGCCTCGCCCGGCATCGGCAGGACCCGGTAGACGTACCAGTGCGTCGCGGTCTCCACCACGATCGGCGCGCAGGAGCGCAGCTCGTCCAGCTCGTTGAACGGAGCGCCCCGTCCGATCCGGTGGCCTGCGACCGCGAAGTTGCCCTGCTCCCCAGGCCAGGCCGTGCCGGAGTAGTGGCCCGGTCCGCCGCTGAGGGTCGCGAGGTCGGTGCCCTCCAGCACGGTGAAGTCGGAGTCCGGCCCGAGCGTCGGCAGGGACAGCTGAGCGAACCCGGCCCCGCGCGCGGGCGGCGGCGGTTCGGCGATCGGGTGCCGCTGCTGGGCGTCCCACCCGCTGCGCATCCGCCCGGTCGCCTCCGCCTGCTCCCGCGCGGTGAACAGGTCGGTCACGTAGACGACGTAGAAGACGAACAGCAGCAGCACCAGGCCGGCGGTGATCATCAGCTCGCCGGAGACGCGGATCGCCGCTCGCGCGCTGCCCCCGGAATCCCGTGGCGGCCGGGGCGGACTCTGAACGGACGAAACCACGACGTTCCTCTCCGGTCACGGCTTTGCGAGGGGTGCTGGATCAGCGCTGTGATTACGTTAACGTGGTAGGTGGAAATGGAGCCGTGCCGCCGCCCTCGGCGAAGAGCCCGGACGGGCGCGGGACGGCGGTGCCGCATCACCTGGCGAGGACACCTATGCCGAAGTCCAAGGTCCGCAAGAAGGACGACTCCAACCCGGTTGTCGATCGCCGGACGCCGGTCAAGGCGAAGTCGGTCGGCCCGTCGCACCCGATCTACGTCGCCGTCATGCTCGGCCTGATGCTCATCGGGCTGCTCTGGCTGGTCACCAACTACATCGCGGGCGACAAGATCGGATTCATGAGTGACCTGGGCGGGTGGAATTTCGCCGTCGGTTTCTCATTCATGATCGTCGGGCTGCTGATGACCATGCGGTGGCGCTGACACCACCCCGCTGACCTGCGAGGACGTTCGGCTTGCGCATTCCCCTAAAGCCGGATGGCGATGCTCGCAATTCGAGCGGATAGCACAACGACGCTTCGTGCACGAGCTCCGAAGGGGTCAACTCCTTCGGAGCTCACTCATCCCTTTGATGACTTGACAGACGGTCAGCGAAACACACATGTGTAACTAGTCCCCAGTGGGGATAAGTCCTGTGGATAACTCATCGATATCGGGATGGGCATGAACACCGCGGAGCACTCGATGAGCTGGGCGCCCCCGGCCGCACTGGTCGGCTGCGGCTGGGTGCTCACCGCCGGAGCGGCCACCTGGGCCGTGCTCGCCTCGACCCCGACCGACCGGGTCTTCGTGGCGGCGCTCGCCCTGGCGCTGCTGGCCGCGTCCGCGTTCGGCACGCTCTGCCGCCCGCGGCTGCACGCCGACGGCACCGGCATCACCGTGCGCTCCCTGACCGGTCGCAGGCACTACTCGTGGGACGAGATCACCATCCGGGTCCGGGAGACCCGCAGGCTCGGCCTGACCGGCACCAGCCTGGAGCTCGACGCGAACCCGGACCTGACGATCCTCACCCGGCTCGACCTCGGCGAGGACCCCTACGACGCGGCCGACGCCCTGCACGCGCTGCGCAGGTGACTCAGCCGCATCGGATGCCGTAACCGGACCCGATGCAGGACAGGTCGCCGAGGGCGGTGTCCCGGACCAGCAGCACGACAAACAGCACCACGAGCAGTCCGATCAGCGCACCCGCCTGCACGGCGTTGCGCCGCTGCCGCGGCGCGTAGACCAGGGCGGCCGTCGACGCGGCCCCCAGGATCAGTCCACCGATGTGCCCGAGCAGCGAGATGCCGGGGATGAGCACGCTCGCGGCGATGTTCAGCGCGATCACGGTGATCACCGGCCGCATGCTGACCTTCAGCCGCAGCGCGGCGACGGCGATGCCGCCCATCAGGCCGTACACCGCACCGGAAGCACCTGCCACCGGGGTCATGGCGTCACCGAGCAAGAACACCGCGGTGCTGCCGCCGAGCAGGGACAACCCGTAGACGGCGGCGAACCGGGCACGACCGAGCAGCAGCTCCAGGTCCCGCCCGATCACCCAGAGGGCGATCATGTTCATCACCAGGTGCAGCACGCCGATGTGCAGGAAGCCCGACGTGATCAGCCGCCACCACTGGCCGCCGGCGACCGTCAACGGCACCAGCGCGTAGTCGACGAACAGGTCCGAGCGGAAGTTCGCGCCGAAGTTGCCAGCCGACACGGCGGTGAGCACGAACGCGGCGACGTTCGCCGCGATCAGCAGCGGCACCAGGATCGGCTTGTCGCGCAGCGTCGCACCGGCGACCGTCACCGGCCGCCGGACGGTCGCTCCGCTCTCGCGGACGCAATCGACGCAGTGCTGCCCGACGGAGGCGTCGCGCAGGCATTCCGGACAGGCCGGTCGTTCGCACCTGGTGCAGCGCAGCCCGGTCGGCCGGTCGGGGTGCCGCGCGCAGCTGGGTAACTGCGGTGGCGCCCCGTCCGGTCCGGGCGTCGGTCCGGGTGGCACAGTCACAGGTGAGACCTGCTTTCCCGGGCGGTGTCAGCCGCGCTCGATCGAAACCTTCTCGATGACGATGTCGTTCACCGGGCGGTCGTTGCGACCGGTCGCGGTGCCGGCGATCGTGTCGACCACCTCGCGCGACTCCTTGTCGGCGACCTCACCGAAGATGGTGTGCTTGTAGTTCAGCCAGGACGTGGCCGCCACGGAGATGAAGAACTGCGAGCCGTTGGTGTTCGGCCCCGCGTTCGCCATGGCGAGCAGGTACGGCTTGGTGAACTGCAGCTCCGGGTGGAACTCGTCCCCGAACTGGTAACCGGGGCCGCCACGGCCGGTGCCGGTCGGGTCACCGGTCTGGATCATGAAGCCTTCGATGACCCGGTGGAAGATCACCCCGTCATAGAACGGGCCGGAGCGTTCGCCCTTGGCGTTCGGCTCCGTGTATTCCTGGGTTCCTTCTGCGAGGCCCACGAAGTTTTTCACGGTCTTGGGCGCCTGGTCGGGGAACAGGTTGATCCGGATTTCGCCCTGATTGGTGTGCAGGGTCGCGGTCAACTTCGTCCCAACGAGCGATCCGTTGTCTTCAGCCACCCGACCATCCTGCCATCGAGCGGGCCGATTGCGGTGTCTGGGTGCAATATGGGCGGGTCCGCGCCCTTCTGCCCGGCTCTGCGGCGGAGGCGTGGTTGACATGTGCTCATAGGCTACGAACGGGTTTTGTGTGGGAGAGCCAGGCCAAGGAGGTCAACAGGCGATGGATGAAGTGAACGCGATGGCCAAGGCCGGCGAGACCGTGGGGAAGGCGGTCGGTACCGGGATCAAGCAGGCCCGCCACGGCGCGAAGCTCGCCGGCGAGCAGGGCATCGTGCTGTCCAAGCAAGCTGCGGCGAGGGCCGAGCAGGAGCTGACCGACCGCGGTTACTCGACGGAGGAGCTGCAGGAGCTCATCGCGCAGCGCGCCACGGGCAAGTCCCGCAAGGAACTCGCCAAGCAGGCCAAGGCGAGGCGGAAGGAGTGGGAGAAGCGGACGACCGAGTCCCGCAAGCGGCTGGCCGCCCGGATCGACCCGACGCCGGTGCGCAAGCGGCGCCGCTGGCCCTGGATGCTCCTGCTGCTGATGGTGCTCGGCCTCGCCGCGGCGGCGTTCGCCCTGACCCGTCGCCCGGAGGAGCTCCCGCTGGCAGCGGCCGACGACGAGCCCTGGGACTCCCAGACCCCCGGCACGAACCCGCCCCGCCACCGCGCCCCGGCGGAGGTCGACGGACACCACCACGAGCCGCCCAAGGTGGAAACTCCCAGGCCGAACCCCCCGAAGCACTGACCGAACGCAGAAGAGGCCGGGCCCGTCGGGCCCGGCCTCTTCTTATGCACTATTACTATTGGCTGCGAGCACTGACTGCTCAGCACTCAGAATTCAGCAGCAGGGGGAACCTGAGGGCTCCGAACACACGAAACGCCCCGCATCGAGCGGGGCGTTCATTCCAGCGGAGTGGAGACGAGGGGAATCGAACCCCTAACCCCCGCCTTGCAAAGGCGGTGCTCTGCCAATTGAGCTACGTCCCCCAACGGCGGCGGAGGTCAGGGCCCCCGGCCTGAGGATCAGGCCTCCGCGGTGGCCTCGCGCCAGAGGTCGGCCTCGGCCTTGGCGGCCTTGTTGCGACGGACCACGAACAGCACGACTCCGGCAACTGCGGCAAGTGCGAGCAGCTTCTTCATTCCGGTCGCCTCCTAGAACACGGCACCTGTTGCCGTTGGTGTTCGGGTCTACCTGAGGGATGGGAAAGAACTTCCCGAGTGGGCCTAGAAGGACTTGAACCTTCGACCTCTTCGTTATCAGCGAAGCGCTCTAACCGCCTGAGCTATAGGCCCTCGTTCGTTGTGCTGCAAACATTACAGGACGGTTCACCACCACGGTGACGGGGGGTCATCCGGCCTAAGCCGGGTGCGGCGACGCTCCCCCACCTCGGAAAACGCCGCCGCAGCCCGGTCAACGGCTCATTCGCGCTCGGACAGCGTGATCTCGATGCCACCGGCGAAGTCGGCCGCCACGTTGTAGATGAACGCGGCCACCGTCGCCAGCGCCGTGATCAGCACGATGTTGATCGCACCGATGATCGAGGCGACGCCGAACACCCGGCCCGCGCTGATCAGCGGCTCGTTCACCGCGTCGTCCGGCTGGGTCAGCTCGGTGAAGGTCCCGTTGAGCTGCTCCCAGACGCCCATGCCGTCCAGCACGCCGTAGAGGACCGCCACGGCGATCATCCACACGAAGAACAGCGCGACGCTGAGCACCAGCGCCAGCTTCAGCACCGACCACGGGTCGAACCGCTTGATCTGCAGGCTCGCCCGGCGCGGTCCCCGGCTGGGGCGCCGCGCGGAGGTCCCGGCCGCGCTGCGGGAGGCCGCCGAGCCGCTGCCCGAACCCGCGCCCGCACCGGTGTAGGACACCTGGGTGCGCGCGGACTGCGGGATCTGCGTGCGGACCGTCTCCTGGTCGGCCACCGTCTTCGGGATCGTCTGGGTGTCCTCGGCGTCGCGGCCGCCCGCCGCCGAAGCGGTGGCACCGCCGGCCGCAGCGCCGCCGAGGGCGCCCGCCGCGAGCGATCCCGAAAGGCTGCCCGAATCCTGCTCGTCATCGGAGGAGGAGTCCTCCGATGACGCCGATCCGCGCTGCCACGGCGGCGGCGCGTCGGTGCCGTCGAGGGCCTCCCCGCCGCCGTCGCCGACGGTCGACTCGGCCGTCGAGCCGGACTCCTCGGTCCCGTTCGCAGAGGCAGCAGCCTCGGAATCGGTCGTGGAGACCTTGTCGTCGACTGTCTGGGTGCTGGCCGAAGAGCGGCCCGCATCCTGCTGCGGGTCCGAGGACTCCGGCTTCTCGGAACTTGTCACGAGCGATCCTTCGGTGATCGTCGGTGTCGGTGTGCCCCGTGGCGTACCACGGCGTGTTCAGTTCTTCGGCGCTGCTCTCACGCCTGCTTGGGCTCCGGTGCGGCGTCCGGATCCGCGGCCTCGTCGGCGTTGCGCGCCACGGCCAGCAGGGTCGAGCCCTCGTCGAGGTTCATCAGGCGAACGCCCTTGGTCTGCCGACCGGCCTTGCGCACCTCCTTGGCGGTGGTCCGGATGACTCCGCCGGCGGAGGTGATCGCGTACAGCTCGTCCTCCAGCTCGACGATCTGCGCGCCTACAAGCCTGCCACGTTTGCGGTCGTACTGAAGAGTCAGCACGCCCTTCCCGCCGCGGCCCTGGACCGGGTAGTCCTCGATCGGGGTCCGCTTGGCGTAGCCACCCGCCGTGGCGACCAGGACGTACCGGTCCTCCCGGCACACGCCCATCGCCAGCAGCTCGTCGCCCTCGTTGAACCGCATGCCCAGAACGCCCGAGGTGGCGCGGCCCATGGGGCGCAGCGCTTCGTCGGAGGCGTGGAACCTGATCGACTGCCCCTCCGCCGACACCAGTAGCAGGTCGTCGTCGGCCGAGCAGAGCACCGCGCCGACGAGCTCATCCTCGTCCTTCAGGTTCACACCGATGAGACCACCCGATCGGTTGGAATCGAAGTCGGTCAAACGGGACTTCTTGACCAGGCCGTTCTTGGTCGCCAGGACCAGGTACGGCGCAGCGGTGTAGTCCTTGATCTGCATGACCTGGGCGATCTGCTCGTCCGGCTGGAACGCCAGCAGGTTGGCCACGTGCTGACCGCGGGCGGTCCGGTTGGCCTCCGGCAGTTCGTAGGCCTTCGCGCGGTAGACCCGGCCCTTGTTGGTGAAGAACAGGATCCAGTCGTGCGTGGAGCAGACGAAGAAGTGCGACACGATGTCGTCCTGCTTCAGGGCTGCTCCCTGCACGCCCTTGCCGCCGCGCTTCTGCGCCCGGTACAGGTCGGTGCGGGTCCGCTTGGCGTAGCCGGTGCGGGTGATCGTGACGACCACGTCCTCGTCGGCGATGAGGTCTTCCATCGAGACCTCGCCCTCGAACGGGACGATCTTGGTGCGGCGGTCGTCGCCGTACTTCTCCACGATCGCCATCAGCTCGTCGCGGATGATCTGCCGCTGGCGCTCGGGCTTGTCGAGGATGTCCTTGAGGTCCTCGATCTCCCGCTCGATCTCGGCCAGCTGGTCGATGATCTTCTGGCGCTCCAGGGCGGCCAGGCGGCGCAGCTGCATCTCCAGGATCGCGTTCGCCTGGATCTCGTCGACCTCGAGCAGCTCGATCAGGCCGGTGCGCGCGTCGTCGACCGTCGGCGAGCGGCGGATCAGCGCGATGACCTCGTCGAGCATGTCCAGCGCCTTGACCAGACCGCGCAGGATGTGGGCGCGCTCCTCGGCCTTGCGCAGCCGGTAGCGGGTCCGGCGGACGATGACCTCGATCTGGTGCTTGACGTAGTACCGGATCACCTGGTCGAGCCGGAGCGTGCGCGGCACGCCGTCGACCAGCGCCAGCATGTTGACGCCGAACGTCGTCTGCAGCTGGGTGTGCTTGTAGAGGTTGTTGAGCACGACCTTCGGGATCGCGTCGCGCTTGAGCGTGACGACGATCCGCATGCCGCGCCGGCTGTTGGACTCGTCGGCGATGTCCGAGATGCCGGTGATCTTGCCTTCCCGGTGCATCGAGGCGATGTTCTCGATGAGGTTGTCCGGGTTCACCTGGTACGGCAGCTCGGTGACGACCAGCATGGTGCGTCCCTTGCTGTCCTCCTCCACCGAGACGACGGCCCGCATCTTGATGGAGCCGCGGCCGGTCCGGTAGGCGTCGGCGATCGCGTTGGTGCCGAGGACCAGACCGCGGGTCGGGAAGTCCGGCCCCTTGATCCGCTCCATCATCGCTTCGAGCAGCTCGTCGTCCTCGGCGTCGGGGTGCTCCAGCGCCCAGACGACACCGTCGGCGACCTCGCGCAGGTTGTGCGGCGGGATGTTGGTCGCCATCCCGACCGCGATACCGCCACCACCGTTGACCAGCAGGTTCGGGAACCGCGCCGGCAGCACGTCGGGCTCCTGGGTACGCCCGTCGTAGTTGTCGGAGAAGTCGACCGTGTCCTCTTCGATGTCGGCGAGCATGTGCATCGCCAACGGGGCCAGCCGCGACTCGGTGTAGCGCATGGCGGCAGCCGGGTCGTTGCCCGGCGAGCCGAAGTTGCCCTGGCCGTCGATCAGCGGGTGGCGCATCGACCACGGCTGGGCGAGGCGGACCAGGGTGTCGTAGATCGCCGAGTCACCGTGCGGGTGGTAGTTGCCCATCACGTCGCCGACGACGCGCGAGCACTTCACGTAGCCGCGGTCCGGGCGGAAGCCCGAGTCGTACATCGCGTACAGCACGCGTCGGTGCACCGGCTTGAGACCGTCGCGCACGTCCGGGAGTGCGCGGGCGACGATCACGCTCATCGCGTAGTTGATGTAGGAGTTCTGCATCTCCTGCTGGAGTTCGACCGGTTCGACCCGACCGTGTTCCGGCGGCAGGATGTCCGTCATGCTCTTCCCTTGCTCGTTCGGAGAGTTCGGTGGTTGACCTGCGCGTGGATCACACGTCGAGGAAGCCCGCGTCCTTGGCGTTGCGGGTGATGAACGAGCGACGCGCCTCGACGTCCTCGCCCATCAGAACGCTGAACAGCTCGTCCGCGGTGGCCGCGTCGTCCAGCGAGACCTGCAGCAGCAGCCGGGACTCCGGGTTCATCGTGGTCTCCCAGAGCTCGTCGGCGTTCATCTCACCGAGACCCTTGTAGCGCTGGATGCCGTCGTCCTTGGGCAGCTTGCGGCCGGCGGCGGCACCGGCCTCCAGCAGCGCGTCGCGCTCCTTGTCGCTGTAGGCGTACTCGGGTTCCGAGCGCGGCCACTTGACCTTGTAGAGCGGCGGCTGCGCGAGGAACACGTGCCCGTTCTCGATCAGCGGGCGCATGAACCGGAACAGCAGGGTCAGCAGCAGGGTCCGGATGTGCTGGCCGTCGACGTCGGCGTCGGCCATGAGCACGATCTTGTGGTACCGCAGCTTCGACAGGTCGAACTCGTCGTGGATGCCGGTGCCCAGCGCGGTGATGATCGCCTGGACCTCGTTGTTCTTGAGGACCTTGTCGATCCGCGACTTCTCCACGTTGATGATCTTGCCTCGCAGCGGCAGGATCGCCTGGAAGCGGGACTCGCGTCCTTCCTTGGCCGAGCCACCTGCGGAGTCGCCCTCCACGATGTAGAGCTCGCACTCGTCGGGCTGGTTGGACTGGCAGTCCTTGAGCTTGCCCGGCAGGCCGCCGATGTCCATCGCGCTCTTGCGGCGGACCAGCTCCTTGGCCTTGCGCGCAGCCATCCGCGCCTGCGCCGAGGAGACCGCCTTGTTCACGATCGTCTTCGCGTCGGCGGGGTTGCGCTCGAACCAGTCGGTCAGCCACTCGAAGGCGGTGGTCTGCACGAAGGACTTGACCTCGGTGTTGCCCAGCTTGGTCTTGGTCTGGCCCTCGAACTGCGGCTCGGAGACCTTGACCGACACGATCGCGGCCAGGCCCTCGCGGACGTCGTCGCCGGTCAGGCTGCCGTCCTTGTCCTTGAGCAGCTTCTTGTCCTTGGCGTAGGCGTTGACCACGCGGGTCAGCGCCGAGCGGAAGCCCTCCTCGTGGGTGCCGCCCTCGTGCGTGTTGATCGTGTTGGCGAAGGTGTAGACCGACTGGTTGAAGCCGGAGTTCCACTGCAGCGCGACTTCGAGCTCGTGCCCGTTGCCCGAGGCGTTGAACGCGACGACCTTCTTGTGGATCGGCTCCTTCGTCGCGTTGATGTGCTTGACGAAGTCCTCGAGCCCGCCCGGGTAGTGGTAGGTGCGCTCGGTGGTCTTCGCCGTGCTGCCCTGGGCGTCCTCACCACCGTCTTCGTCCTCGGCGACGCGCTCGTCGCGCAGGACGATGGTCAGGCCCTTGTTCAGGAAGGCCATCTCCTGGAGGCGGCGGGCGATCGTCTCCAGGTTGTACGTGGTGGTCTCGAAGATCTTGGGGTCGGCCCAGAAGGTGATCGAGGTACCCGTCCTGCTGGTCTTCTCACCGCGCTCGACCTCGGCGACCGGCTTGGAGTCCTCGTAGCGCTGCCGCCACACGTTGCCGCCGACGTGGATCTCGGCCTCCAGCGCTGTGGAGAGCGCGTTGACCACGGAGACACCGACGCCGTGCAGACCACCGGAAACGGCGTAGGAGTCGCCGCCGAACTTGCCGCCCGCGTGCAGGACGGTGAGCACGACCTCCAGGGTCGGCTTCTTCTCGACCGGGTGCATGTCGACGGGGATGCCGCGACCGTCGTCGACGACGCGCACGCCACCGTCGGCGAGCAGGGTGACCTCGACCTTGGACGCGTACCCGGCCATCGCTTCGTCGACCGAGTTGTCCACGACCTCCTGCACCAGGTGGTGCAGACCGCGCTCACCGGTGGAACCGATGTACATGCCGGGCCGCTTGCGGACGGCCTCAAGGCCCTCAAGAACGGTGATTGATGAAGCGTTGTATTCGCTCTTCTTCGGTGCCACGGGCCTCGATTTCTCCTTGAGCCGACTGTGCTGTCACGGTGATCGGTCGATGCCGGCGCGGTGACCGGCTCCGGCTCTACGACCACTTCGGGGCGACTCGGCTGCCGGCGCCGTACCCCGGTGCGACCCGCCTGCGAACCCCTCGCCCTCCAACGAGCGGGGAGCGCGTCGAGTCACACCCACGTTGATTCTACTGGTCCCCCTCCGCAGAAGTGGGGCAAGGACGCCCCTAGCTTGCTCACAGAGTCGAGAACTCGGATCAATCCACCTTCGAAGAGCCGCGAGCGCTCGCTCGGAATTCTCCGCGCCGATCGGCCGCCGGACGACGCCGACCTGCGGGTGGACCCCGGCGCGCACGCCGGCGGACCCCGCGCAACCCGGGGATCACTAGCCGTAGGTGTCCCTCGGACCACGTCCGGAGATGTGCCGCGGGCCGTGCCGCCAGCTCGGAGCCGCAGGTCCCTGCACCTTGATCCGCTTGACCACGTCGCGTCCCACCCCGTCGCTGATGCGCTTGAGGATCTGCCGCTGCAGCAACCGCAGCTGGGTCGCCCACGCCGTGGACTGCGCCTGAACCGTGAGCTCGCCGTCCTTGAGCTGCAGCGGCTTGGTGTGCTCGGCGATCTCCTCGCCGACCAGCGCCCCCCACTTGGCGAAGACCTGACCGCCGGAGAGCTGGTCGGTCCAGCCGTGGTCCTTGGCGATCCGCGCGGCGAGCCTGCCCAGGGGCTGCGGGTCCCGCTCGTCGGGCCCCGCCCCTGCCCAGCCACGACGCCTGCGCGTGCGCAGCTTGCCGGTCTTGCCCGGTTTGCCCATCGACTTGCACTTGGCGGCCGACTGCTCTCGGGCGGCCTGCAACGCCGCGCGAGCCAGGTCCGGACCGGCCAGCTCGCTGCCGTCGATCCCCTGACCTGGGGTTGTGTCGCCGGGCAGCGCGGCGCCGTCGGAGCCGCGCGAAGGCGCGGAGTTATCCACACCATCCACAGGGTTATCCCCAGATGTGGGTAGTTCCACGGAGTCATCCGTGGTCGTGGTCACTCTGCGTGAAACTTTTCGTCCGCTTCCGTCAGGCGGCACGGTGCACCTCACCTTCCCGGACGTCGAATCGGACACCGGAGAGTTCCGGCGGGACGTCTTCGGAGACCGCGGCCGTCACCAGCACCTGCTCGGCTCCCGAGACCAGCTCGGCGAGCCGGGCGCGCCTGCGGCGGTCGAGCTCGGCGAAGACGTCGTCCAGGATCAACACCGGTTCGGCGCCATCCTCTGTGAGCAAGTGGTAAGAAGCCAGCCGCAACGCCAGGACGAACGACCACGATTCGCCGTGACTCGCGTAGCCCTTCGCCGGCAGCTCGCCGAGCAGGAGGGCCAGATCGTCGCGGTGCGGGCCGACCAACGACACGCCGCGCTCGATCTCCTGCGGCCGCGCTCGCTCCAGCTCCGCGAGCAAAGCGGCCTCCAGTTCCGGCACAGCCTCCTCCCACGGCACTTCCGGGGCCCCGGGTACCCCGTAGCGCTCCGGCAGCGATTCGCCCAGACTGCTGCGATAACGCAGGTCAGCGACTCGTCCGGAGGGCGTGCTGGCCTCGTCGGTCGCCGCGACGTTGGCGTATCCGCTGGTCACGTGAGGGGCGAGCGACGACACCAGCGCGAGCCTCCCGGCCAGCAGCTCGGCGCCGTAGCGCGCGAGGTGACCGTCCCAGACCGCCAACGTGCTCAGATCCGCCTTGGCCCCGCCCCGCCGCGCGGCACCCGCCGACTTCAGCAGCGCGCTGCGCTGCTTGAGCACCCGCTCGTAGTCGGACCGGATCCCGGCGTAGCGCGGCTGGCGCGAGACGAGCAGCTCGTCCATGAACCGGCGGCGTTCGCCCGGGTCACCCCGCACGATCGCCAGGTCTTCCGGCGCGAACAGCACGGTCCGCAGGATTCCCAGCACATCGCGCGGTTTGCCCGCCGCTCCCCGGTTGATCCGGGCGCGGTTGGCCTTGCCCGGGGTGATCTCCAGTTCGACCAGCAGCTCCCGGCCGCTGTTGACCACGGCGGCCCGCACCACCGCGCGGCCCGCTCCGTAGCGGACCAGCGGCGCGTCGTTGGAGACCCGGTGCGATCCGAGCGTGGCGACGTAGCCGATCGCCTCGACCAGGTTCGTCTTGCCCTGCCCGTTCGACCCGACCAGCACGGTGATCCCCGGTTCGAGTTCGAGGTCGGCGAGCGGCCACGACCGGAAGTCGTTGACCTGCAAGTGGCGCACGTACACGACGATCCAACTTAGTTGTTCTTGCCGGGCAGGTTCGCCCCGGACGGCTCGGCAACGATGGCCGAACCGTCCGAAGTGGGGTGTCCGGACCGTGCCGGACCGCCTGTCCGCGTGCCGCGACCAGCGCGGACAGGCGCGGACGGACGAAGAGATTTGTCGACACGTCCAGGGCTTCGTGGGGTGGGGGAAGTTCTCATGAGAACTTCCCCCACCCCACGAAGCAGGAGGTCAGCTCTCGGACTTCTGCACCGCGTGGCCGCCGAACTGGTTGCGCAGCGCCGCGACCGCCTTCATCGCGGGCGAGTCGTCCTGGCGCGAAGCGAACCGGGCGTAGAGCGCGGCGGTCATGACCGGCGCCGGGACCGCATTGTTGATCGCTTCCTCGATGGTCCAGCGGCCCTCGCCCGAGTCCTGCACGTAGCCGCGCAGCTCGGTCAGCTCCGGGTCCTCCTCCAGCGCGTTGACCAGCAGGTCCAGCAACCAGGAGCGCACGACGGTGCCCTTGCTCCAGGCCTTGATCGTGGCGGGCACGTCGGTGACGACGTCGGAGGCGGCGAGCAGCTCGAAGCCCTCGGCGTAGGCCTGCATCAGGCCGTACTCGATGCCGTTGTGCACCATCTTCGCGTAGTGACCGGCACCGACCGGACCGGCGTGGGCGAAGCCCTCGTCGCGCGGCCCCTCCGGACGCAGGGCGTCGAAGATCGGCATCGCGCGCTCGACGTCCTCGGCGTCGCCGCCGGCCATCAGGCCGTAGCCGTTCTTCGCACCCCAGACACCACCGGACACCCCGACGTCGAGGTACTTGATCCCGTGCTCCGCGAGCAGCGCGGCGTTCGCCTGGTCATCGGTGAACTTGGAGTTCCCGCCCTCGATCACCAGGTCGCCCGCGGACAGCAGGCCGGACAACTCCTCGACGGTCTGCCGGGTGGGGTCGCCGTGCGGAACCATGATCCACACGACCCGCGGACCGGACAGCTTCTCGACCAGCTCCGCCACGGACGCCGCGTCGGTGACGTCCGGGTTGCGGTCGTAGCCCACGACCTCGTGGCCGGCGGCGCGCAGCCGCTCGCGCATGTTGAAACCCATTCGGCCGAGGCCGACAAGCCCGAGTTGCACTGGAACTCCCTATCCGAACTGTGTGTCGACTTGTGGAGGTCGGCGCGTGGCCGGCCGCGCAGCGGACCTCGCCGCTGAATCGATCTGGCCGGAGCCTACGACCACGAACCGGGGCAGCGGACCGGGTGGTGCGCAGGATGTGAGCCGCGCACCACCTCGGCCGTGCCGGACGTCAGCCGGGCAGGCGGACCGGCATCAACAGGTAGAGGTAGCCCTCCTGGACCTGGCCGTTGTCGTCGATCGGCTTGATCAACGCCGGGCGGTTGGAGGTGGTGAACTGCATCTGGGCGCGCTCGGACTTCAGGGCGCTGAGCCCGTCGAGCAGGTACGCCGGGTTGAACGCGATGGTCAGCTCCTCGCCGTCGAGCTCGATCGGGAGCTCTTCCTCGGCGCTGCCCTCGTCGTCACCGCCGGCGGACAGCCGCAGCAGCCGGTCGGAGAACTCGAGCCGGACCTGCGTGCCGCGCTCGGCCACCAGGGACACGCGCTTGATCGCCTCGGCCAGCGGCGAGACGTCGATGTTCGCGGTCACGGCGGTCTCGGCCGGGAGCAGCTGGCGGTACTTGGGGAACTCCGCGTCGAGCAGGCGGCTGGTGTTCCGGCGGGTCGTGCCGGACAGGCCGAGCAGTCCGTCACCGGAGGCCAGCGAGATCTCGACCTTGCTCGCGCCGGCACCCAGCGTCTTGGCCGAGTCGGCGAGCGTCTTGGCCGGGACCAGCACCTGGGTGTCCTCGACGCCCGCGCCCGGCTCCCAGGTGATCTCGCGCATCGCGAGCCGGAACCGGTCGGTGGCGACCATGGTCAGCTTGTCGGCGTTGATCTCCATCCGGATGCCGGTGAGCATCGGGAGCGTGTCGTCCTTGCCGGCGGCGATGGCGACCTGGCCGACCGCCTCGCTGAACAGGTCGGTGGGCACGGACCCGGCGTGCTCGGGCATCTCCGGTAGCGCCGGGTAGTCCTCGACCGGCATGGTCGGCAGGCTGAACCGGGAACTGCCGCAGGTGATCGTCACCCGGGAGCCGTCGACGGTCAGCTCGACCGGGCGGGCCGGCAGCGCCTTCGTGATGTCGGCCAGCAGACGTCCCGAGACCAGGGTCTTCCCGCTGGCATCGATCGAGGCCTCGATGGTGACCTGCGCCGAGACCTCGTAGTCGAAGCCGGAGATGGTCAGCGCTTCCCCGGAACTCGCATCGAGCAGCACCCCGCCCAGCACCGGAACCGGTGGCCGCGACGGCAGGCTGCGCGCGACCCAGGCGACGGCGTCGGCAAGACCGTCACGCTCCACGCGGATCTTCATGGGTGTCCTTTCGGTTTCAGCCGTGGCTCGGCTGCCGAGAACTGTGTCGAGCCGTGCGCGGCTGGAAGGTTCGGTGTGCTCCGCATCGAGGGCGAAGCGATCCCGCAGCGAGAACGCCGGAGAACGTCGCTCGGAGTTCGAGCCGGGGCTTCTCGGTGCGGGGAGTTCCACCGTAGAGCGTGCTCACCGATCTCCGCATCCGGGTCGGGGCACTTGGTGGAGGCGGGTTCGGGGTTCGCGGCGCCGGTTGTCCACTTATCCACCGCCCCTAGTTCTCTTTTCTTTTTTTCTAAGAAGAGAAGAAATGTCCGCAGTAGTAGTAAGGCCTGTGAGTTGTGGGGACAACCGTCGTTTGGGCTGGTCGGGTGGCTTGCTCCGGTGTGGATGACCACTGGAAGTAACCGGGGACTGCGGCAGCCGGGTGGTGGACAACTTCTGACCGTCTTGAGTTGTTCCACAGCCATCCCCAGTTGTCCACACTCCCATCCACAGTCGGACCCCGGGTTGTACCCATCCCGGGGTGGATTGGGGGTTCTCCACCGGTCGGGTTGTGGGCAGAGTTGTGGGAACTCTGTTGGCAACCCGCCTGAAGCATGTGGGCAGCTTGTGCACAGCATGTGGATGGGATGGGGAAAATGCCAGGTCATCCCTGGGGATTGAATTTCTGTGGACAGCTCGCGGCATCGAGGGTTTTTTGTCGCTGCGGTGAGGTGAAGGCCACTGGGCCCGCCAGAAAAGTTCTTGGCGTGAATGTTCCCGGTCGTACGCAGCGCGCCCGCACGAACACTGAAAGTGGTGATTTTCGGGCCGGACCCTTGCGCCGAGGCGTTCCGCCGCCCTGCGGCACGCCCGGATCTGGCCCGAATCTTTCTGCTCGGGCCCGGGGATCGGAGCAGGGCGGTCGATCAGAAACATCGCGAACCGGCCTGGGGACGTCTCCCCACCGGCGCGGGTGCGGGGGTGAACCGGGGTTGCCGCGCCCGAAGGTTTCTGCCCGGGCGGGTGGATCGCGGCAGGCGGCTCTACCAGAAAGATCGGCCGCTCGCGGCCTAGGGAATCACACCAGGGGACCCGCAAAAGCCCGTCAGCGGCCAAATGAGCGGCTGGGTTTCTGAACATGCAGGTCAGGAGCTTGATCCGACCTGCCGATCAGGCCGGCGGCGGAGAAGAAGAGCCGAGAACAACTCGGACGGCGGTTGTTCTCGGCGTGGACCGGTCGGTCAGCGGGACTGCTGCTTGATGCGGGCGGTCAGCTCCTGGACGTGCTCGTACACGCGCCGGCGCTCCGCCATCTCCTTGCGGATCTTCTTGTCGGCGTACATGACCGTGGTGTGGTCGCGGCTGCCGAAGTACTGACCGATCTTGGGCAGCGACGAGTCCGTCAGCTCCCGGCACAGGTACATCGCGATCTGCCGCGCCTGGGCCAGCGCCTTCGTCTTGCCCGGTCCGCACAGGTCGTCCATGGTCACGCCGAAGTAGTCGGCGGTGACGGCCATGATCGTCGGCGCGGTGATCTCCGGGGTCTGCGAGTCGGGGATCAGGTCGCGCAGCACGATCTCGGCCAGCTGCAGATCGACCGGCTGCCGGTTCAGCGACGCGAACGCCGTGACCCGGATCAGCGCGCCTTCCAGCTCGCGGATGTTGCGCTCGATGCGCGAGGCGATGAACTCCAGCACGTCGGCTGGCGCGTTCATCCTGTCCTGCGCGGCCTTCTTCCGGAGGATCGCGATCCGCGTCTCCAGCTCAGGCGGCTGGATGTCGGTGATCAGACCCCACTCGAACCGGGTGCGCAGCCGGTCCTCCAGGGTGCGCAGCCCCTTCGGCGGCCGGTCGGAGGACACCACGATCTGCTTGTTCGAGTTGTGCAGCGTGTTGAAGGTGTGGAAGAACTCCTCCTGGGTTCCTTCCTTGCCCTCCAAGAACTGGATGTCGTCGACCAGCAGCACGTCGACGTCGCGGTAGCGGCGTTGGAACGCCACCTGCCGGTCGTCGCGCAGCGAGTTGATGAAGTCGTTGGTGAATTCCTCGGTCGAGACGTAGCGGACCCGCATCCCCGGGAACAGCCGCTGCGTGTAGTGCCCGACCGCGTGCAGCAGGTGCGTCTTGCCGAGACCGGACTCGCCCCAGATGAACAGCGGGTTGTACGCCCGCGCCGGTGCCTCGGCCGCGGCGACCGCGGCGGCGTGCGCGAACCGGTTCGACGAACCGATGACGAAGGTGTCGAAGGTGTACTTCGCGTTGAGCCTGGTCTGCGAGGTCGGCGGCGCGTGCTTGGGTGCCGTGAACGGCTGACCCTGCTGCGGCTCGGCCGACGGGATCGTCTGACCCGCGTTCTGACCGCCCTGGCCGCGGCCGAAGGTCGGCCACACGCCCTCGTCGGCGGCGGGCTGACCGGTGTCAGCGGCGGGCTGACGGGCGTCGGAGTCGGAGGGGTCCGGTTCGGCGGAGGTCTCCGCGGCCGGTTCTTCCTCCTCCTCGGGCTCGGGCTCCGGGTCCGGCTTGGCGGACTGCGGCTTCGGGATGTCGCCGTTGGGCCACTTGAACTCGGCCGTCGGGAAGTCGATGTTCGCGGCCTGCGCCGGCTGCGGATCCGGGGCGGCGTGCTTGCCCGGGCCCTCTGAGCTGGAAGAACCGGAGGGCGGCACGACCGGGATGGAACCCGTGTGGCCGATCGAACCGGTGTGAGCGGTGTGGCCGTAGGAGCTGTCCCCGCCGAAACCGGGCACCGAGATGTAGGTGGGCGAGGACTGGTCGTCCCCGCCGCGCGGGCTCCAGGTCTCCGGAGCGGGCGCAGGTGCCGGTGCCGGTGCGGCGACCGGACGAGTCGGCGCGGGCACCGCGGTGTCGACCTTCACGGCCAGCGAGATGTCGCGGCCCAGTCGGCGGGACAGAGCATCGGTGATGGGGTCGCGCAGCGCGCGTTCGATCGCTTCCTTCGCGAAGTCGCTCGGAGCGGCCAGCAGCGCGGTCCCGTCGAGCAGCCCGATGGGGCGGGTGACGCGCATCCACGCGCGTTGCTGCGGCGAGAGGGTGCCGGAGGACAGCTCCTGCACCACCTCGTCCCAAACTCGATCGAGATCGGCTTGGTGGTCGGACACCGCCTGCTCCCCTCCCCTCGCTTGAGTTCCCCAGTTGCGGCCCCGGTCCCCAGCCCCCACAGTTGCACGGGTAGCGGGTACCGCGGAACTGGTGGGCGACTCGATGGACACACGTGTCCACAGAGTTGTCCACAACGTGTGTATGAAGGTACGGCAGACCGTTCCGGTGTTTCCCCCTGGGGCCGCCCTACCTCTGCGATCGAGGTCAGTCCCCCTGACTGCGAACCGATGCTCCCACCTACCGGTCCTGCGGCATCGCAGGGAGGCACGCTAACAAGCACCGGCTGCCGCCACAAGCAGATCCCCGGGGCCTCGTGGAGATCGTGATGTGGCAGGCTCTCCGGTGTCGACGAGCGGTGTCGCGATCACCAGCGCGGACTCGTCGGAGAAGATCGATCACCCCTCGGCCCGGCCCCACGGCCTTCGTTATGACGCCGATACCGCCGGATGTCCACCCCCGGCTGTGCACCTGCTGTTGGCTCTGGCGTACCCTCGTACAGTCCCCCGCTTGTGCAGCGGGCATGTCGGCGCGCCGACATCACGCCCGGCCTTGCGGCTCAAGGTCTGCTCCCTGCAGACCTGCGGGTTTCAAGAACCGGGGACACCAAGACCGAACCGTGGTCCGAAGGCGACCATCGGTGCCTGTAGTAACCGGGAGATCCGACCGTGAGCAAGGGCAAGCGCACTTTCCAGCCGAACAACCGCCGCCGTGCCAGGAAGCACGGGTTCCGGCTGCGCATGCGCACTCGCGCCGGCCGGGCCATCATGGCCGCGCGCCGTCGCCGGGGCCGCGCGCAGCTTTCTGCCTGATCGCGTCCGGCCGTGCTTCCCACGGCAGCCCGGCTGACCAGGAACCAGGACTTCCGCCTGGTGGTCCGTCGTGGTCGTCGGGCAGGACGCCCCCGCTTGGTGGTCCACGTCCTGCGCCCGGACCAGGTCCGGGCTCGGATGAGTGGTGAGGCCGAGCCGGAGGCTCAAGCTAATACGGCACCCACCCGGGACTCGTCTGCTTCGACCCGGGTGGGTTTTGTCGTCAGCAAGGCCGTGGGCGTTGCGGTGGTCCGCCACCGGGTCGCCCGTCGTCTGCGTCACCTGATGCGAGACCGCATCCCGGACCTGCCCGCTGGCACACTGGTGGTGGTTCGAGCGCTGCCTCCGGCGGCGAGCGCGTCCAGCGGGGAACTCGGTGCGGACATCGACGGAGCGTTGAAGAAACTTCGCATCCGTTGCTCCGATGGCCCGGGCAGCAGTTGATGGCGGGGTTGTAGGAGATGGCACCGGATTGGCGGCATGACGATTCGCATGACGAAAGTCGTGCGGGGCGCAAAGCCGACCTGTCCGCCTGGATCCTGCTCGGTCCCGTCCACGCGTACCGCAAGGCGATCTCACCGCTGCTGCCGCCGATGTGCCGGTTCTACCCCAGCTGCAGCGCCTACGCTGTTGAGGCGCTGACCGTGCACGGGTTGTTCCGCGGCGGATGGCTCACCGTCCGCAGGCTCCTGCGCTGCGGCCCCTGGCACCCCGGAGGACTGGACCCGGTCCCACCACCCCGTGAGCGGCGAGCAGGCATTCGCCTTTCCGATAAACCCGCCGAGGAGTAGCCCGCGTGCTGGACTTCATCTACTACCCCGTGTCGGCCATCCTCTGGTTCTGGCACAAGGTCTTCGGTTACGTGCTCGAACCGTCGAGCGGGTTCGCCTGGGCGCTGTCGGTCATCTTCCTCGTCTTCACGCTGCGGGCACTGCTGTTCAAGCCGTTCGTGCACCAGGTCCGCTCGATGAAGAAGATGCAGGAGTTCGCTCCCCTGGTGCGGGAGCTGCAGGAGAAGCACGGAGACGACAAGCAGAAGCTCGCGACGGAGATGCAGAAGCTCCAGACCGAGCAGGGCTTCAACCCGCTCTCCGGCTGCCTGCCGATGCTCGTGCAGATCCCGGTGTTCATCGGCCTCTTCCACGTGCTCAACGGCTTCAAGCCCGGCGCTGCCGGGAACTTCGTGTTCAACGCAGCCGACGTCGCCTCCTTCGTCGAGGCCGACCTGTTCGGCGCGAAGCTGTCCAACACGCTCAGCCAGGCCCCCGAGGTGCTCGCGGCCTTCGGGACGGACCGGCTGTCGATGATGGTCGTGGCCGTTCCGCTGATGATCGCGGCCGCCATCGCCACCCACTTCACCGCCCGGCACTCGTTGCAGCGGCAGAGCGCTCAGGCCGCCGCCAACCCGCAGGCGGAGATGACCAACAAACTGATGCTGTGGATCTTCCCGATGTTCGCTATCGTCGGTGGTCCGTTCCTCCCGCTGGCCATCTTGATCTACTGGCTCGCGAACAACTTCTGGACGCTGGGACAGCAACGAGTGGTGTACCGCCGGATCGACCGCGAGGAGGCTGCGTCCGCTGACGCGCCCGCGATCGTGGATTCGGCAGCCGTCGACACCACCGCTGAGAAGGCGTCCGATGACCAACCCGGTGAGATCCCCGGGGTGATCGAAGACCGCGCTCGCGACACGGACAAGCCCGGCGAGTCCCGCTGACCCCGTCGCGAACCCCTGGAGAGGAGACACCCAGTGTCTGAAACTGTGCAGGAGAGCCCGGCCGTCGCCGAGGGCTCCAACGCCCCCGCCAACACTGATGCCCCCGCCGACTCCTCCCCCGAGGCGTCCAACACGGAGACCCTGCTGGTGCAGGAGGGCGACGTCGCAGGCGATTACCTGGAGCGGCTGCTCGACCTGCTCGACTACGACGGGGACATCGACCTCGACGTGGAAGCCGGCCGTGCCGTGGTGAGCATCGACGGTGGCCCGGATCTGGAGAAGCTGGTGGGCGGTCGCGGCCAGGTTCTCGAAGCGCTGCAGGAGCTGACCCGGCTCGCCGTCCAGCAGGACACCGGAGTGCGTAGCCGCCTCATGCTCGACGTGTCCGGGTGGCGCGCCGGGCGGCGCGAGGAGCTCTCCGATCTCGGTCGCTCGACCGCGGAGGAGGTCCTCAAGACCGGGCAGGAGGTGCGCATGCGTCCGATGACCCCGTTCGAGCGGAAGATCATCCACGACGCGGTCGCCGCGATCGACGGTGTCTACAGCGAGAGCGAGGGCGAAGAGCCCAGCCGCAAGGTGGTCGTCTTCAAGAGCTGACGGACCGCTCCCCCGCTGCACCGCCCCCGCCGGACTTCGGTCCGACGGGGGCTTTTTGTCGACTTGGGAACATGTGGAGCTCGCCGGACCGTGGTTGGGTTGGGCATGTAGTCGTGCCGCAATGCTTCTGCAACTCTGGTCTGGCTGAATGAGCGTTGGCCGCCGCCGGCGTACTCGTTCGGCGTGGTTTCACGTGAAACAGCGGGTTGGTGCACGACCCCGGAACTCGATCCGGCAGTCTAGACGCGAAGTCTTTGGTTTCACGTGAAACAGCGGGGTGAATGTCTTGACCGGAGGTGTGCCCGAGGCGGCGCGGACCGTTTTCGGCGACCGAGTGGACTTGGCGGAGAGGTTCGTCGAGTTACTCCAGGAGCATGGAATCCGCCGCGGATTGATCGGTCCCCGCGAGTTGGACCGCCTCTGGGAAAGACATGTGCTGAACTCTGCTGTGATTGCGGAGTTGCTCCCACCTGAAAGCCGGGTTGTGGACGTAGGCTCTGGGGCGGGGTTGCCGGGCATCCCGTTGGCGATCGCTCGCCCGGATCTCACCCTCACCTTGCTGGAGCCGATGGCTCGGCGGGTGACGTGGTTGCAGGAAGTCATCACCGAGTTGGCGCTCACCGTTGAGGTGGTGCGTGGTCGTGCCGAGGAGGGTCCGGTGCGTGAACGACTTGCCGATCAGGATGTCGTGACCGCTCGCGCCGTGGCACCGATGGAACGGCTCGCGAAGTGGTCTCTCCCGCTGCTGCGTCAGGACGGCCTCCTCCTCGCCATGAAGGGCGAAAGCGCGGCCGAAGAACTGGAACGGGATGCGGCGGCGATCGCCGCGGTCGGTGGCGGCCGTGGCGAAGTCAAATCATGCGGTGTCGGCGTACTCGATGTGCCGACGACCGTTGTCGTGGTGGAGCGGGTCGCGGCGGCCCGAACCTCGTCCGGTCGGCGTCGTGAGACACGTCGAGCGAGAAAGGAACGTGGACGGTGAATCCGGAGGAAAACGGAGCGGGTCGGGTTTCACGTGAAACAAGGGGGCGCGCGATGGGCGCCATGCGATTCCCCTCCGGCCCGGAGAGCAACACCATGAGCTTCGGCCGTGACGACATCGGCTGGACTCCGATCATGGAGGAAGCGCAGCGCGCCACCCGCGTGCTGCACCCCGACGAGCTGGACCTCCCCCGGCCCAAGAACCGGCGGATCATCACCGTGGCCAACCAGAAGGGCGGCGTCGGCAAGACGACGAGCACGGTGAACCTGGCGGCAGGCTTGGCGCTGCACGGGCTCAAGGTCCTGGTGATCGACCTCGACCCTCAGGGGAACGCGAGCACCGCGCTCGGCGTCGAGCACCGCGGCGGCGTTCCGTCGGTCTACGAGGTCCTCCTCGGCGAGATCAGCGTTGCGGACGCTGCCGCCAAGAGCACCCAGTCCGACAACCTCTTCTGCGTTCCGGCCACGATCGACCTGGCCGGCTCGGAGATCGAGCTCGTCACGATGGTGGCGCGCGAAGGTCGTCTGAAGGAGGCCTTGAACGCCGAGGCCGTCGAGGCGCTGGACTTCGACTACGTCTTCGTGGACTGCCCGCCCTCGCTCGGCCTGCTCACGGTGAACGCGTTGGTCGCGGCTCACGAGGTGCTGATCCCGATCCAGTGCGAGTACTACGCACTGGAGGGCCTGGGACAGCTGCTCCGCAACATCGAGCTGGTGCAGTCGCACCTGAACCCCGCGCTGTGGGTCTCGACGATCCTGCTGACCATGTACGACGGTCGCACCAAGCTCGCCGATCAGGTCACCGCCGAGGTGCGTGGTCATTTCGGTGATCTGACCCTGCGGACGGTGATTCCGCGTAGCGTGAAGATTTCCGAGGCTCCGGGCTTTGGTCAGACTGTGCTGACCTACGATCCGGGTTCACGAGGCTCCATGAGCTACCTGGACGCGGCGCGAGAGATCGCGGAGCGGGGTGCCGAGAGGAAGACAGCATGACCGAGCGACGAGGTGGTCTGGGCCGCGGCATCGCCGCGTTGATCCCGAGCGCTCCCCCGGTGGGTGCCGATGGCGCCACGATGGGCGGAACGACTTCCGGGGTGCGCGGTGGACCCGCCTACGGAACTTCCGAGCCGGAGTCCTCTGTTTCACGTGAAACAGAGGACGCGGCGCAGGGGTCCGTTGCGGGAGCGGTCTACAAGGAGATCGCCATCGCATCGATCACTCCCAACCCGAAGCAGCCTCGTCAGGTCTTCGACGAGGAAGCGCTCAGCGAGTTGGAGCACTCGATCCGCGAATTCGGGCTCATGCAGCCCATCGTGGTGCGCGAGATCGAGGGCGATGAGTACGAGCTGATCATGGGCGAGCGCCGGTGGCGCGCTTCCCAGCTGGCAGGCCTGGAGTACATCCCCGCGATCGTCCGGGAGACCAAGGACGACGCACTGCTCCGGGACGCGCTGCTGGAGAACATCCACCGCGTGCAGCTCAACCCGCTGGAAGAGGCGGCGGCCTACCAACAGCTGCTCGACGAGTTCGGAGTCACCCACGATGAACTCGCCGACCGGATCGGCCGGAGCCGTCCGGTCATCACCAACACCATCCGGCTGCTGCGCCTCCCCCTCGAAGTGCAGCGCCGGGTCGCCGTCGGCGTGCTGTCGGCAGGCCACGCGCGCGCGTTGCTGAGTCTGGACGACCTCGGGCACCAGGAGGACCTCGCGAAGCGGATCGTGGCGGAGGGACTGTCCGTCCGCGCCACCGAGGAGCAGGTGACCCTCAAGAAGTCCGAGGCGCCGGCGAAGGAGAAGTCCTCGGCGAAGAAGCAGATCCAGGCCCCCGGCTTCGATCGGCTCGCCGACCGGCTCGCCAACCACTTCGACACCAAGGTGAAGGTGTCCCGTGGAAGCCGGAAGGGCAAGATCGTGATCGAGTACGGGTCGGTCGACGATCTTGAGCGCATCGCCGAGATGATCTTGGGCAAAGAAGCCCGCGGAATCAATGAGGAATGACACCGGGGCCTTACGTCACGGTGACGATGACCATGAGTGACTGAACATCACTGATCGCGACCGGTCCGGCTGGTCGCCAGTGCGATGAGAAGAGCGGCGGACTCCACGGAGTCCGCCGCTCTTTGTTTCACGTGAAACGGCGCGAGTCAGTTGCCGCGCTCGATGGCCCGCTCGACGAGTCCCGCGTAGGTCTCCCCCAGCGAACGTCCGGCGGCCTCGACCGCCATCGGCAGCAGCGAGGTCTCGGTCAGTCCGGGCGACACCTTCGCGTCGAGGAAGTGCGGAACGCCGTCGGTGTCGATGATCGCGTCCGTGCGGGAGATGTCGCGCAGACCGAGCAGCTTGTGCGCGGCGATCGCCAGCTCGCCCGCGGCCGCGGCGGCCTCCGCCGAGATGTCCGCCGGAGAGCGGTAGTTCGTCAGCCCGGCGGTGTAGCGAGCGGTGTAGTCGTAGACGCCGTCGGCCGGCTCGATCTCCACGGCCGGGAGCGCCTCCGGGCCGTTCGTCCCCTCGACGACGGTGATCGCGACCTCGGTCCCCTCGATGAAGCGCTCGACGAGGACCGCGTCGCCGTAGGACAGCGCGCCCACCATCGCCGAGGGCAGGTTCGTCGTGTCGCGCACGACCTGGGCGCCGAGTCCCGAGCCGCCCTGGTCCGGCTTGAGCATCAGGGGAAGGCCGAGCTTGTTCACGAGCGCGTCGAGCACAGCTTGCGCTCCCAGCTCGCGGAAGGTCGCGTGCGGGAGTGCGACCCAGTCCGGCGTCGTCAGCCCAGCACGGGCCACCTCAGCCTTGGCATTGGGCTTGTCCCAGGTGCGACGGGAAGCGTGCGGTCCGGTGCCGACGTAGGGGATGCCGAGCATGTCCAGCACCGCCTGAACGGAACCGTTCTCCCCCTCCCCGCCGTGCAGGGCGATGACGACCGCGTCCGGACGTTCCTCGGCGAGGCGGGACAGCAGACACGCGTCCGCGTCCCATTCGGCCACGGTCATGCCGGCCGAGCGCAGCGCGGCGGACAACCTGCGGCCGGACCGCAGCGACACATCGCGCTCGTGCGACAGCCCGCCGGCGAGCACGGCAACCCAGCGATCAGACACTCTCTTCAGCACCTCGGAAAAGTAGCGGTCCACCGCACCGGATGAGGCGCAGTGGACCGGTCGTGTGGATGGGTCAAACTCACGCGGTGTCGGGCGACGGCGCCTGCGGGCCCGGCACGCTCCTGGGCGGCACGGTACCGAAGGTGCGGACGAGCTCCATCTCCTCGGACAGCGTGTTGGCGAGCCTGCGCACGCCCTCGCGGATCCGCTCCGGCGTCGGGTAGCAGTAGGAGAGCCGCATCTGTCGGCTGCCGAAGCCGTCCCGGTAGAAGCCGGTGCCCGACACGTAGGCCACTCGTTGGGTCACCGCGCGCGGCAGCATCGCCTTCGTGTCCACGCCCTCCGGCACGGTCAGCCAGACGAAGAAGCCGCCATCGGGCTTCGTCCACGTGCACCCGGCCGGCATGTACTGCTCCAGCGCGGCCATCATCGCGTCCCGGCGCTCCCGGTACTGCTCCTGGAAGATCTTGATCTGACCTTGCCAGTCGTGCGTCGAGAGGTAGCGGGAGACGATCATCTGGTTCAACGTGGGCGGGCACAGCGTGGCGGACTCGGCCGTCAGCACCAGCTTCTCCCGGATGGCCAGCGGGGCGAGCACCCAGCCCACCCGCAGCCCCGAGGCGAAGGTCTTCGAGAAAGAACCCAGGTACACCACGTTGTCCGGGTCCATGCTGCGCAGCGCCGGGTACGGCTTGCCGTCGAAGCCCAGCAGCCCGTACGGGTTGTCCTCGACCACGAGGATGTCGGCCTGGCGGCAGATCTCCAGGATCTCCGCCCGCCGGTTCACCGCCAGGGTGATGCCGCCGGGGTTGTGGAAGTTGGGGATCGTGTAGAGGAACTTGATCCGCTTGTTCTGCTTCTCCAGGTCGGCGATCGCCTGGCGGAGCGCCTCCGGCTGCAGGCCGTCCTCGTCCATCGCCACGTGGACGACCTCGGCCTGGTAGGCGCCGAACGAGCCCAGAGCGCCGACGTAGGACGGGCCTTCGGCCAGGATCACGTCGCCCGGATCGCAGAAGATGCGGGTGACCATGTCCAAGCCCATCTGGGAGCCGGCGGTCACCACGACGTCGTCCGGGTGCGCGCTGATGCCTTCGAGGGCCATCACCTCGCAGATCTGCTCGCGCAGCTCGGGAACCCCGTGCGCGGAGCCGTACTGCAGCGCCACCTGCCCGTCCTCGGACACCAGCCGGGCCACCTCGGTGGCCAGCGAGTCCAGCGGCAGCGCGGCGAGGTTGGGCATGCCCCCGGCCAGCGAGACCACCTCGGGGCGGCTGGCGACGGCGAAGAGAGCTCGGATCTCGGAGGCCGTCATCCCGGCCGTCCGCTCGGCGTAGCGCGCCCGGTACGCGTCCAGGTTGCGGGCGGCCTTGTCCACCGAGTGGTCAGTCTGGTCCGGTTGGCTTCCTTGATCCGACATAATCGCGCTCCCGTTTCGGTTAGGCGCACCAGCGCGTTTGTAGCTCGTACAAACGATCGGGCGATTCTATAGGCCCTATCGTCGATGAGTATCCCTCGTGTAACAGGCCTCTCCCGTGACCCCCGCGACCCGTGCCGCCCGGGGCATCGGCACTGTTATTCGTGAGTGCTCGTGCCGGATGTTTCACGTGGAACAACAGGCTGGCGCTCGTCGCCGCAGCTCGCCCGTTGGATCTTGTCCGCGCAGGTGGTTAGGGATGTCACCCCTTCGAGGCGGTTCGCGTGAGTAGCGGTGCTTCCCGTCCGGCGGGCGAGCGGCCTATTCTGGCGAGATACTCCCGCCGTTGTGGTGCGCGGGTTCTGCTTGGTTTCCGGGAGGTCAGGTGTCGCGACGTGTGGTCGGCGTCACGTTGGACAACCTCGACCACCTGCCCCCGAGGTGTCGCCGGTGCGTCTACTGGGAACTGGCGCCGCACATCAGGGAGCAGGCGGAGGATTTCGGCGAGACCGAGCTGGAGAAGGAGGCCTGGGTCTCCAGCGTGTTGCTGGAGTGGGGTTCCTGCGGCCGCATCATCTACGTCGACGGCGTTCCCGCCGGGTACGCGATCTACGCGCCGCCGGCTGCCGTGCCGCGAGCGGCGTCCTTCCCCACCGCTCCGGTGAGCGCGGACGCCGTGCTGCTCACCGCGCTCAAGGTGACCTCCGAGTTCGAGGAGGGCGGTCTCGGGCGCGTGCTGGTGCAGAACGTCGCCAAGGACCTGACCAGGCGCGGTGTGAAGGCCGTCGAGGCCTTCGGTGATCTCGGCGGAGAGGCCGAGGGCTGCGTGATCCCGGCCGGGTTCCTCCAGCAGGTCGGTTTCAAGACCGTCCGCCAGCACCCGAAGTGGCCGCGCATGCGCCTGGAGCTGCGCACGGCCATCAGCTGGAAGGAAGACGTCGAAGCCGCCCTGGAGCGCCTGCTGACCTCGGTCACGATCACCACGGCGGAGCCGTCGGTCGGACGCGCTTAAGACCGCAGCGCGCGCTCTCCAGCGGCTCTCCGACGGCCGGGAACGCGCTCGTGCCGGAAGTGGCCGCTGGAAGCGGGTGCAGGAGTTCTCAGGCGCCCTCGGCGCGCGCCAGCTCGTGGCGCAGCAGGTCGTCGAAGGTGAAGGTGCCCGTCGGCTGGTCGTCCTTGCCGAGCAGGTAGAGGCGCTTGACCGCGACCAGCAGGCCTTCGGCCACCACGTCGCGGAACGCCGGGTCGAGCAGCCGGTTGCGGTCGCCCTCGTTGGTCAGGTAACCGATCTCCATCCGCACCGCGGGCATCCGCGTCAGCCGGAGGACGTCCCAGGTCTTCGGATGGGTGCGGCAGTCGCGCATGCCGGTGCGGGCCACGATCTCGCGCTGCAGGAACCCGGCGAGCGCCTCCCCCACCGTCGAGGTGGTGCCGTTGCCGGTGCCGAAGTGGAAGCTCGCGACGCCCTCGGCCAGCGAGGACGGGTTGGCGTCCGCGTGCAGCGACAGGAACATGTCGGCGCCGGCCTCGTTGGCGAACTTGGCGCGGTCGGAGTCCGGCGGGCAGGCGTTGGGGCCGCGCGTGATCAGCGCTTCCATGCCGGTGGCCACCATCCGGCCTTCGAGCCGCCGGGCCAGGTCCCAGGTCAGGTCGGCCTCGGAGACGTCGCCTGCGGTGACACCGCGGTCGCCGCCGCCGTGGCCGGGGTCGATCACGATGCGCTTGCCGCGCAGTCGCGGCCCGGCCCTGCGGACCTTCTCCTGCTCGCGCAGGAACACCGGCCGACCACCGCGGACCTTGGGGGCGAGCTGCTTGAGCGCGCGCAACGTGCCGGGACCGCAGATGCCGTCCGGGGTGAGCCCGTAGTCGCGCTGGAAGCTGCGCAGCGCCTGCTCCGTCTCCGCGCTGAAGATCCCGTCGGGGCGGCCCGCGTCGTAACCCAGCTCCAGCAAGCGTTCCTGCAGGGCGAACACGTCGTCGCCGCTGATCGGCTTGGACACCAGGAAGGCCAGGGAGCGGTCGCCGAGGCGCCAGCGCGCGTCGGTGAGCGCGCGATAGGTGGCCGGACCGACGACGCCGTCGGTGATCAGGCCGCGCTGCTGCTGGAAACCGCGTACCGCTTGTTCCACCGCTTCGTCGAAGAGCGCGGGCCCCGGCCGGCCGTTGGCCGGCAGCAGTCCCAGCGACGCAAGGGTGTTCTTGATCTCGGCAACGGCCGGACCGACGTCACCGCGGTGGAGCAGCTGCATGCACTCCTCGCTCGATTCAGGCGTCGGCGCGACACCGACGCGGAGGATGATCGGGGTTGTCCCGAGTCTTTCGCGTTGCGGAGCGGGCCCGCGGGCTTCGGACCCGTCGGGTCATTGTGCCTTGTGTGCCGTACCCCGGCGCTGCGGCCTACGAGCACCGGGCCGGACGTGCGACAACGGACCGTACACGCGTGATCCCTCGCTGCGGTGGAAACGCGTTGCCGCAGAGGGAGCAGCGATCGTGAAAGCACGAACCCGCCGTCACTGTCCTATCGACAAGACGGCGGGTGCGCGTTATTCGGTTGCCTCGAAACGAGGCGGACTTCACAGCGACATCACAGGAGCGACATCACAGGTAGTCGGAGAGGTCGGACAGCAGCGCGGCCTTCGGCTTGGCGCCGACGATCTGCTTGACCGGCTGGCCGTTCTGGAAGACCAGCAGGGTCGGGACCGACATCACCTGGTAGTCGCGGGAGATGCTGGGGTTCTGGTCGATGTCGAGCTTGGCGACGGTGATCTTGTCGGCGTGCTCGTCGGCGATCTCCTCCAGCACCGGGGCGACCATCTTGCACGGGCCGCACCAGGTCGCCCAGAAGTCGACCAGCACGGGCTTGTCGCTGTCCAGGACCGTGTCCTTGAAGGAATCGGCGTCCACGGTCACGGTGTTTCCGGCCATGTTCATCTCCCTGTTTCTGCTCTGGTTGGAGTGGTCTGTGCGTCGATCGGTGAGCTCCGGGGTCAGGCCCCGTAGCCACCGCCGACCAGCTCGGAGGCGACCTCGGCCTGCGGGGTCTCGTGCTCGGCGAGCCAGCGCTCGGCGTCGATCGCGGCGGAGCAACCGGAACCGGCGGCGGTGATGGCCTGCCGGTAGGTGTGGTCCACCAGGTCGCCGCAGGCGAACACGCCGGGGATGCCGGTGTGCGTGCTGGGCTGCTCGACCTGCACGTAGCCCTCGTCGTCGAGGGTGACCTGGCCGCGGACCAGCTGGCTGCGCGGGTCGTGGCCGATGGCCACGAACATGCCGCTCACGGCCAGCTCCGACGCCTCACCGGTGACGGTGTCGCGCAGCTTCAGCCCGGCGACCTTGCCCTCGCCCTGGACCTCGTCGACGGCCTTGTTGGTCAGCCACTTGATCTTCTCGTTGGCCCGCGCGCGCTCCAGCATGATCTTGGAGGAGCGGAACTCGTCGCGGCGGTGGATGATCGTCACCGACTTCGCGAAGCGGGTCAGGAAGGTGGCCTCCTCCATCGCCGAGTCACCGCCCCCGACGACGGCGATGTCCTGGTCGCGGAAGAAGAACCCGTCGCAGGTGGCGCAGGCGGACACGCCGCGGCCGAGCAGGGTCTCCTCGCCAGGGACGTCGAGGTAGCGCGCCGCGGCACCCATCGCGAGGATGACGGCGCGAGCCTTGTGCTCCACCCCGTTGGCGACGACGGTCTTGACGTCACCGGAGAGATCGATGCTCTCGACGTCCTCGGTGCGCAGCTCGGCGCCGAAGCGCTCGGCCTGGGAGCGCATCTGCTCCATCAGGTCGGGACCCATGATCCCGTCCTTGAACCCGGGGTAGTTCTCCACGTCGGTGGTGGTCATCAGTGCGCCACCGAACTGGGTTCCCTCGAAGATCACCGGCTCCAGCTCTGCCCGTGCCGCGTACACCGCGGCGGTGTAGCCGGCAGGACCGGAACCGACGATGATCACGTTGCGGACGTCGCTGGTCACCGTGCCCCTTCCCTTCGTCGCGTCTCCGCCGCGCGAGGAGCGTGACGGTATTGGCATCAACGCGATCCTATTCGGCGATGTTCCCGATCTCAGGGACCCGGTGCCGCAGAGCACACCGCGCCCGGATCTCGCCGCGACGACGGGCCCGGCGGGCGCGGGCAGCGCCTGCCGGGCCCGGGTCGAGCGTCGTGGCCGGGAGCCGTGGAACGCCCTCGCGACCTGCGGTTCCTCCGGGAGGGGCTTGACGCCGCTGAGCGTGCGCCAGGCGCGGCTCCCGCCCCCGGTGGACCCAAGGGGCGGGAGCCGCGCGGTACGACCGCGAGATCAGGTCTCAGCCGCCGAAGGTGCTGTCGGAGATCGTCGAGGGGTTGCTCTTGCCGCAGTCGGGACCGACCGCCAGGAGCCGGAACTTGCCGATGCCGCCGCCCGGCAGGATCAGCAGTTGGCCCGGTCGCCCGTCGAGGGTGATCTCGCGGGCGCCCATCGGCTTTCCGCCCCGGACGCCGTTGGCCTGCAGGCAGCCGATCAGCTGCTGCGGGTCGGCCAGCGCCGAGATGTACTGGTCCGAGGACATGACCTGCGAGAACTGCTGCCCGTCGAGGGTGACCTGGTCACCGGCCAGGGCCAGCGGAGCTCCCTGACCACCGCTCGGCTGGGTGCTCGGAACGGGTGGCTGCGCGGTGTTGCTGTCCTCGCCGGTTCCCGGCAGCACCGCGAAGATCACGGCCGCCGCCGCGGCGGCGACGCCCACCAGCCCGGCCCCGAAGGTGGTCCTGCGGCGTCGGCGGGCCTTGGCCGCGGCGAGGTCGACGACCTGGGCCTCACCGGCAGCGGGTGCCTGCGGTGCCGGCGCCCCCTGCGGTGGGTGGCCCCAGCTGCGGACCTCGTCCTGCAGCGCGGCGTCGATGCGCGCGGAGACGTCGTCGGGAATGGTCAGCGGCGGCAGGTCGGCGAGATCGGTGCTGGTGGCGTCCAGCGCCGCCATGATCTCCCGGGCCTCCGGGTCAGCTTCGACCTGACGACGGAGCTCGTCGGCGGTCGGGCCGTCCAGCACTCCTGCGTGCAGATCGGCCAGCAGGTCAAGGGACCAGGGTGGTCCCTGCGGCGCTTCCGCGCGCCGGCTCTCCCCACTCATCGTCCCTCCCGTCGACGCATTGCCATCGCGTCATCTGGGACGTTCGCATCTGCACTTGGGTTCCGCAGGTGTCCCAGAAGTTTCGCGAGTCTTGCCCGGCCGCGTGCGCAACGGCTCTTGACGGTGCCATCGGCGACGCCGAGCATCGCGGCGGTCTCGGCCACCGAATACCCCTCCACGTCGACCAGGACGATCGCCGCTCGCTGATCTTCGGGGAGCTGGGACAGCGCTTCCTGCACGACCATGCTGGTGTCCCGATCGGCGATCGCGTCGCGCGGGACCGCCGGCTCGGAGCCCGTTTCGGGCAGCGGAACCGTGGGCCTCGCCTGGCGGCGCCGGATCCGGTCCAGGCACGCGTTCACCACGATCCGGTGCAGCCAGGTGGTGACCTGCGATTCGGCGCGGAACGACGCGGCGTTGCGGAAGGCCGAGATCATGGCGTCCTGCAGCGCGTCGGCCGCTTCGTCGGGATCACGCATGGTCCGCAGCGCCACGGCCCACAGCCGGTCCCGATGTCGGCGGAAGAGTTCGGAGAACGCATGCGGATCCCCGTGTGCGTGCGCCGCTATGAGCTCGGCGTCTGAGGGGGCAGGGACAGACACGGGTCAAGACAATACTGATCGTGAGCGAGGCGCTAGGCCCGTGCGTCGAATGCGAGCAGATTTCCCTGGTCAGCGACGAAAAAGAGCGGACGTGATCACGTCCGCTCCTTCTCGTCGTGCCGCCGGGTCAGGCGGCTGAACCGGTCAGCGCGATCTCGTTGATCTGCGAGGTGAACTTCCCCTCGCTCTGCGCCAGCTCGGTGACCACGACCATGATCTTGCTGCTGGGCGAGGCCGCCTCCAGCTGGATCGGCGTGTCACCGGCGGCGAGGACACCACCGCCGAGCAGCTTGGAGTCCATGCTCGGCGAACCGTCGACCTGGCGGATCTCCACCTTCGTGCCCGGGCTGGGCGAGTTGATGACGATCTGCTGCAGCACCGCGGGGCGTTCCAGGGTCAGCACGGCACCGGTCGCGGTGTTGATGCCGCTGGGGCCGAGCTGCTGGAAGTAGCCGAAGGTCGACCAGTGCGTGCCCGGGTCCCCGTCGAAGAGGTTGTTGATCCGGTTCGGCGCGTCGGGCTCACCCTTGGCCGTGTAGGACGTGCCCTCCGAGATCCGCACCGGTGCCGCCGGCTGCGGTTGCTGCGCGGCGGTGCCCGGGTTGTTGCCCTGGATCACCTGGCCGGTGCCGCTCTGCTGGTTCGACTCGGTGAAGATGCCGATCACGCCGACGGCGATCCAGCCGATCACCAGGATCGTCGCCACGGCGAGCACTCCCACGCTGATCGCGAGCTTGCGGCGCTTCGCCTGGTCGGGCTTGGGATCGTCGCGACGCCACACCTCGTTCGACTCCGCGGGCGGTGCGCCGTTGGCGAGCGAGTTGGCGGGTTCGTACGTCGCGTACTGCTCCAGCACCCGCAGCACAGCGGCGCCGGTGCGGACTCCACCGGTGGTGCCGGTCGAGTCCGGGTTGCCCAGCGCCCGGACCGCGACGGTGGACAGCTCCATCGGCACGGTCGGGCGGAGAGTGCGTGGTGCGACGAGGTTCCCGTCCGGTCCGGTCGGTGCCGGCGGCAGCCCCTCGGGCGCGTCGCCCAGCGCCCAGCGAGCCGTCAGCAATAGGTACAGCGCGGCGCCGAGGCCCCGCACGTCGTCGCTGGAGGTCGCGTGCGAGAGCGGCCCCGGGAACGCCATCCGCACTTCGCCTTCCGGTGTGACCCGGATGCGCTGCGGGTGATCGGCGCCCAGGACCAGGCCCGCGTGGTGCGCCGACTCGACGGCGGCCGCCAGCGGCTGCATCAGCCGAGCAGCGGTGCCGGGAGGCAGCGGCCCCTCGGCGACCAGGTCCAGGAGGTCCGTGCCGTGCGTCCACTCGGCGATGACCAGGCCGAGAACGCCGGGAGGATCACCTGCGGACTGGGTGACGACGTCGAGCACCCGCGCGACGCCGACGTGGTTGAAGGTGCTGGCGTGCATCGCGCGTTCCAGGGTGCGTCGCGCGTTGGTGGCGGCCTCGGCGTCGGCGCGATCCCCGATCAGGATCGTCAGCGCGACGTCGCGGCCCAGGACTCCGTCCTTGGCACGCCACAGTTCGGCGTCGCAGCGCTCGTCGGCGCCGACTTTGGAGAGCAGCCGGTACCGGCCGTGATCCAAAACCCGGCCGGGTGTGAGCTGCTCCGTCGAAGCATCGGCTTCCGGTTCTTCGCTGTCCGCCGCGATCCGCTCGGTCGGTTTGCTGGTCACCTTCCCTCTCCCGCTCCTTCCGGTCCGCCTACGGGTTGCCCTCACGGAAGGAGACTTCCTACATGAGGGTACGTGACGGGAATGTCAGCGACGACGCAGCAAACCGGCGAGGCGCCCGATAGCGGGCTGAAGTTCGGTCACCCGAAGCATCGACATGATTCCGAAGATCACCGCGAAGCCGATCGCGCTGCCGATCAGCAGCTGCAGCCAGCCGGTCCCGGCTCCGGCCGACCCCGGCACGAGCGCGTCGATGCCGAGGGCGACACCCCACGCGGCGAGTCCGCCGAGCACCGACGCGATGAGCGATTTGCCCAATGTGACCAGGAATCGGCGACTTCCGAGCGGTCCGAGGCGGTGCCGCAGCCACGCTTCGCCGACCAGCCAGCCCACGATGAAGGTGAAGGAGTTGACGAAGGTCAGGCCGAAGACGATCTGGTCCGGCGGCAGCATCGCGGCGACCAGGATCGCCAGCAGGACCTTCGCGACCGTCATCACGACCATGATCAGTGTCGGCGTGCGGGCGTCGTTGAGCGAGTTGAACGTCCGCATCTGCATCATCGTCAGCGCGTACGGCAGCACGCCGAAGGCCGAAATCGCCAGTGCCAGACCGAGCGTCGTGGCCGATCCGGTCTCGCCGCGCAGCGCGAACAGCGACAGCGCGAGCGGCACGCCGAGGGCGGTCATGATGGCGCTGACCGGCATCAGCGTCACCGTGGACAGCCGGTTGCCCAGCGACAGGTCGTCGATCACCTTGCCGTAGTCGCCGTCCGCCGCGGCCGCCGACATGCGCGGCAGGATCGCGGTCATGATCGAGAAGCCGATGACGCCGTAGGGCAGCTGCAGCAGCATCCAGACGTAGTTGTAGGTCGACCAGCCGCCGGCGTCGCCGGTGAAGGCCACCCGGCTCAGCGCGATCAGGCCGACCTGGCTGACCGCGACGTAGGCCAGCATCCACAGCGCAAGCCCGCCGAACTCCGAGAGCCGCGAGTCCCAGCCCCAGCGCCAGCGGAAGGTGAACCCGGTGGCGCGCAGCGCGGGCACCTGGATCGCGGCCTGGCTGACCACGCCGAGCGTGACGCCGATGCCCAGCACCAGGACGTGCGCGTCGGTCATCGAGACCGGGTTCAGCGACATCTCGCCCGGCAGCAGCATGTAGACGCCGATCGTGACGATCACGACCAGGTTGTTGACCACCGGTGCCCAGGCCGGCGGGCTGAAGATCTGCTTGGACTGCAGGATCGCGCCTGCGAGCGCGGACAGGCCGTAGAAGAAGATCTGCGGCAGCAGCAGGTAGGCCAGGACGTTGACCAGATCGGTGTTGGACGTGTCCGACTCGGTGACGAAGATCCAGGTCAGCAGCGGGGCGCAGGCCACGGCGATGAGCGTGCCGATGCCCAGCACCACCACGGCCAGCGTCATCATCTGCTGCACGAACCGCTGACCGCCGTCGGCGTCGGCCTTCTGCGAGCGCACCAGCACCGGCACCACGACGCTGGTCAGCACGCCGCCGATGAGCAGCTCGAAGATGCTGTTGGGCAGCGTGTTGGAGACGTTGAACGAGTCGTTGACGACGCTGAAGCCGACCGCGAAGGCCAGCAGCAGCTTCCACAGGAAGCCGGTGATCCGGCTGATCAGCGTCGCGATGGCCATCGAACCGCTGGCCTTGAGCAGCGACGGCTTGCCTGGCGAGACCGGCCGGATGACCTGGGTCTGCTCCGCGGACTGCTCGAAAGCCTGGTCCGGTCCGGGTTCGGCGGGGATCGCGGAGATCGGCTGCGTCTCGGCGACGTGCCAGCCCTGCCTGCCGTTGGCTCCGGGCACGGGCGTGCGGTGGATCGGCATGGTCGGCCCGTCGGGCCGACCGCTCGTCCGCCGTGGATCTTGTCGGTTCACTGCGTCAATCCTTATCCGCGCCTGCGCCACCCGGGAGACCGGGACGTTCGCACCAGGATCTCAGAGGCGGTCGTTCACCTCGTTCGGGTCCGCAACCTTCTCGCTCAGGCCTGGTCGCGGTCGCCGTCGGCGTCCTGCTGCGGCCAGGCGACGGTCGAGGCGTGCGCCAGCGGCTGGGTCTCGGCCGCGTCCGCTGACGGCTGGGCACCGGCCTTGCGCTCCCTGCGCCCCTTGGCCTTCTTCACGATCCGGCGGATCGACATCAGCACCAGCACGGCTCCCGCGATGCCGGTCAGCCACGGGATCATCGCGCCGTACTCGGTGGACTCCATCGGCAGCCGCTTGGTGGTCCCCAGCGGGGTGCCGGACTCGGCCGTCACGCTGATGTCGACCATGAACCGGCCCGCGCGCTGCGCGGACGCCTCCAACATGAACTGGCGACGGCCGTTGGCGGGCACGGTGGCCAGGCCGCCGCCGAAGTCGTGCTGCACCTCGACGCCGGGAACCGTGGGGATCTTGAACCGGATGCCGACGGTGAACGGCAGGTCGTTGACCACGGTGACCGGGATCGGGCTGTCGGAGGACAAGCGGTTGGTGGTGCCCGGGTACTCCTCGATGCGGACCTTGCCGAGCATGTCGTTGATCGGGCCGGTGGAGCGCCGGACCCAGTCCTCGGCCGCGCCGGAGTTGCCGCGCCAGGCGCTGGAGACGCCGTGCAGCAGGCCGTTCCGCAGCGGGGTGGTCACCCGGCCCGGCGAGACGGTCTGGGCCCGGTCCGCGTCGGAGGAGCGGGCGAGGTCGCCGACCTTGAAGTTCTGCGCCGCCAGGGAATCGACCACCTCGCGCGGGATCTCCGAGCCGCTGGCCTGCACCGGGTAGGTCAGGTCCGCTTCGCGGAGCGTCGCCGGGTTCGGCGAGGGCAGGGCGGTGAGGCGGATCAGCCCGTCGGCGTCCAGCTTCGACAGGCCGGTGAGCAGTCCGCGCAGGTCGTCGGCCCGCATGTTCCAGCGGCGCGGCGGCACCATCACCGAGGTCCCGTTCGGCACGAAGGCGTTGGTGGCCCGGAAGGCCAGCGCGCCGAGCGCGTTCTGCGCGCTCAACCCGCCGTCGTGCGGCGGTGAGGGCTCGGTGACCTCCTGCTTGGTGTCGCGGTTGGGGTCCAGCGCCGAGGCCAGCAGCGGGTCGATCGGGATGGCGGTCCGGTTCTGCCCGCGCAGCTTGACCGGCGACAGCGATCCGGCCGGGAGGTCCATGGACCGGGTGTCGAGCAGCATCGTCGAGGGCAGGTCGCCGACCTGGTGGTCGGGCAGGGCGCCCTCGATCGGCCACATGACGTCGCGCGGTTCCACGCCGAGCCCGTCCTGGGCGCTGATCAGCTGGGAGCCGTCCAGCGCTCCGTCGACCAGGTCGCCGAGCCCGGCGCGCCCCAGCGCGACCACGTCGGCGTCGGCGTAGGGCAGCGCGATCACGCAGCGGCCGGTGGTGGCCTGGCGCAGCTTGGTCAGCCACAGATCCGCCGCCGAGCGGCCGATGCCCTCGACGAGGGTGCCGTTGGGCTGGCGGACCTGGTAGCCGCCCTGCATGGCCTTGGCGGTGATCAGCAGGTCGGGATCGATGGCGAAGCACATCGCGTTGCCCAGCGAGGAACCCGCCTGGGCGCTGTCGCTGATGGCCTCCACGAGGTCGTAGAGCCGCCCGCCGGGGGCCAGCGAGGTGGACAGCTGGTCGTCGACCAGCACCGCGCGCCCGCCGGGCAGCGCCTCGCGCTCCAGCCGCGGCGTGTCGACGATCGGCACCACCAGGGACGTCGGGGTCGGCTGCGAGGGGCGCTGCGGCGGCTGGCCGGGCAGCGCGGTCACCGGCAGCAGGAACTGGGCCTCGGCGGCCTGCCCGCGTCCGGACTGGATGTCGACCACCAGCGGGTAGATGCCGGGCTCGCTGAGCTGGAGCGAGTTCGCGCCGGTCAGCGGGACGCGGATCTGGATCGGCATCGACTGGCCGGGTTCGATCCGGTCGGCGACCGGTGAGGACGAGGGCTGGGTGATCCCGTTGGAGCCTTCGCTCATGGCGCGCTGCAGGGCGGGTTCGCTGCTCGGCGGGGCGCCGCGCTCGATGCGGGCCTGGACGTCGGTGAGCGCCCGCGAGCCCGTGTTGGTCAGCCGGCCGCTGACGACGACGTCGCCCGGAGATCCCCCACCCACCACCGAGGGCGTGACCTTGGTCACGTCGAAGTCGGCTGAACTGCCGCTCTGCGCGGTCGCCGGCAGCACCGGCAGCATCGCGAACAACAGCACCGCGCTCAGCGCGGCCAGCAGGAACCTCACGTCTGCTCCGTCCCGCTCCCTCTCGTCGGTCGTGCCCCGAGGCGCTCGCTTCCCGCGAGACCGGCACCGCCGTGATCGCCACCGTCGCGCAGGCTCAGGGCCCGGCGCACCAGCCGGCGTTCGTCGGCGTAGGCCAACACCTCGTCCAGCTCACCGAGCGGCACCCATGCCACCTCGGTGACCTCCACGTCCTCGTCGGACAGCTCTCCGCCCACCGCATCCATCAGGAAGTGGTGGACGGTCTTGTGGATTCGCCGATTGCCCGCGACGAACCAGTAATCGATGGTGCCGATCGCGGTGACGACACGGCCGATGATGCCGGTCTCCTCGGTGACTTCCCGCACCGCGGTCTGCTCCGGCGTCTCACCAGGCTCGATGTGCCCCTTCGGCAGCGACCACAACAGCCGCCCCCTGCGATCCAGCCTCCCGATGATCGCAGCCAGCCCGTGAGCGCCGTCGATCACCAGTCCACCGGCCGAGGTTTCGTCGACCGTCCGCAGCCGACGCCGTCGGCGCCGGTTTCGACGCCCCGGCTGGGAACCGCCGGAGCGGCCGGGCGACGGGGGCATGCCCTGATGGTAGTGGTTTCGCGATCGCGGGTCGTCTCGCTTCAGCGGCGCGGGCGGTGGAACCCCGGCGCTGTTGCGAGCGCGCGTCGTGGGCGCGGTTGCGCTGCCTATACCCTGGTTAATCGTGTCGAACGAGCAGCCCTCCGGTTCCGATCAGACGTCCTTGGAGCGGGACGCGCAGCGCAACGCGGTCGTCGAGCTGATCAAGGTCGCACCGATCGCCGAGGAGCTGGGCAAGCGGTTCGCCGCGGCCGGGCACCGGCTGTACCTGGTGGGCGGCAGCGTGCGGGACGCGCTGCTGGGGCGCCTGGGCACCGACCTGGACTTCACCACCGACGCGCGGCCCGAGCAGGTCCGCGAGCTGCTGACCGGGTGGGCGGAGACGATCTGGGACACCGGCATCCAGTTCGGCACGCTCGGCGCCTTCCGGCACGGCACCGCGGTCGAGATCACCACCTTCCGCGCCGACAGCTACGACCGCGTCGGCCGCAATCCCGAGGTGGCTTTCGGCGACAGCATCGAAGGCGATCTGCTGCGCCGGGACTTCACCGTCAACGCGATGGCCATCGAGCTGCCCGAGCGCACCTTCGTGGACCTGCACGGCGGCATGGCCGACCTGGTCGCCGGGCGGCTCGACACCCCGGCGACGCCCGAGGAGTCCTTCGCCGACGACCCGCTGCGGATGCTGCGCGCCGCCCGCTTCGTCGCGCAGCTGGGCTTCGAACCCAGCGAGCGGGTGGTGGCGGCGATGACCGAGATGTCCGGCGAGATCGCCCGGATCACCCCGGAGCGGGTGCAGGTGGAGCTGTCGAAGCTGCTGTGCGGGAAGCACCCGCGGCGAGGCGTGGAGCTGCTGGTGGACTCCGGCCTGGCCGAGCACGTGCTGCCCGAGCTGCCCGCGATGAAGCTGGAGATCGATGAGCACCACCAGCACAAGGACGTCTACCGCCACTCGCTGACGGTGCTGGACCAGGCGATCGACCTGGAGAAGGCCGCGGACCCGGACGCCGAACCGGACCTGGTGCTGCGGCTGGCGGCCCTGCTGCACGACATCGGCAAGCCCGCCACCAGGCGGTTCGAGTCCGGCGGCGGCGTCAGCTTCCACCACCACGAGGTGGTCGGGGCGAAGATGACCCGCAAGCGGCTGCGCGCGCTGCGCTACCCCAAGGACGTCATCAACCGGGTGTCCGACCTGGTGTTCCTGCACCTGCGGTTCCACGGCTACAGCGACGGGCAGTGGACCGACTCGGCGGTCCGCCGCTACGTCAGCGACGCGGGTCCGCTGCTGCCCCGGCTGCACAAGCTGGTGCGCGCCGACTGCACGACCCGCAACAAGCGCAAGGCCGGCGCGCTGCAGCGCGCGTACGACGACCTGGAGAAGCGGATCGACCGGATCGCCGCCGAGGAGGACCTGGCGAAGGTCCGCCCGGACCTCGACGGCAACGAGATCATGGGGCTGCTCGGGGTGGATCCGGGCCCGGTCGTCGGCCAGGCGTGGAAGCACCTCAAGGAACTCCGACTCGATCGCGGACCGATGTCCCGCGAGGAGGCCGTCGAGGAACTGCACCGCTGGGCTCGCGAGCAGGGCATCGAAACCCCTGGTCAGTGACCTCCCGCCAGTTGATTATTAATACTTAACGGTGAGCACTGAGAATTAGTGCTCGATGGTCATCGCTCAGTCGTATCGATTTCCGGTTTTCCGCTCATCTTGTTGCGCTGGGAAGGGGTCAGCTCCGGCCATCCGGTGAGATCATGCGGAGGTGGGATCGGACGCTGAGGTGGAGCCGGGGACGCTGCTCGTCGCTGCTCCGCAGCTGATGGACAAGAACTTCCGGCGCACCGTCGTCTACGTCATCCACCACCGGTCGGAGGGCACCCTCGGCGTCGTGCTGAACCGGCCGAGCGAGGTCGCGGTCAACGACGTGCTCCCGAAGTGGGGTGACCACGCGACCCTCCCCCCATCGCTGTTCGTGGGCGGACCCGTCGAGCAGAGCACGGCCATCTGCCTGGCCGCGTTGCGCGCCGGCGAGGACGTCGCGGCCATCGACGGAGTGGTCGGGGTGCGCGGCCCGGTGGGACTGGTCGACCTCGACGGTGATCCGGAGGCGCTCGCGCCCAGGGCCCGGGGACTGCGCTTCTTCGCGGGCTACGCCGGGTGGGACGCGGGACAGCTGGCGGGCGAGATCGACCGGGGCGACTGGCTGGTCGTCCCCGCGCTGCCCGACGACATCATCACCGACCCCGACACCGAGCTGTGGTCGAGGGTGCTGCGCAGGCAAGGGCCTCCCCTGGCGTTCCTCGCCACGCACCCGGGAGACGTGAAGCTGAACTGACCAGGACCTGGGGAAGTTTTCATGAAAACTTCCCCACGACCACCACCCGCACTTCTCCACATCCTGTGGACAACTGCCTGTGGATAGCTTGGGGACAAGCACGAAAAAGCTGGTCAGCCGCCGCAGCAGCCGCCCGCGCAACCGCCGCAGCCACCTGCCGGTGCAGGGGCGGGCACGGTCTCGGCGGCGCGGTTGCCCACAACCCCGCCGAGGGTCATCAGCACGAACGCGCCGACCAGGCCGAGCACCGCGACCATCGCGACGCTGAACCCGCTCGCCAGCGCCGGCATCGAGATCCCGGCCAGCGCGGCGATCGCACCGGCGGCGAGCATCGCCGGCCCGGCGGCCCGGTTGGCGAGCTCGAAGGCCTCCTCGCTGCGCATCGCGGCGGGAGTCCGCACGCCGACGTAGGTGTTGAGGGGCAGCGAACCCCGCAAGCCCCGGAACCCGAGCAGCAGCAGAGCCGCTCCGCCGAGGATCAGAACCGCGCAAAGGACCACCTGAACAGCGAGCACCCCAGCAGCCTAATGGGTGATTGCGGTCTCGCGTTGCTTGGCGGTGCTGGTGGCGGGACCTCACACGCCGCCTGGACTCCGTGCGCCGCGACTTATGTATGCCGCTTACCCCAGGGGTGGACATCGGCGTCGCGGCGTACTCACCCAGACGACGTGTGAGAACCCGCGGCGGGGCCGGCTGAGTCCCACACCTGAAACAACGGCTCCGCCGGACATCGCTTCGAGGTGCCCTGCCCCACACGCCCCGCCCGCGGCTGCCCGGAAAAGGTTTCGCCTGGTCCGCTACCCTGGAGGTATGAGCGCGAGGCTGCTTCTTGCGAGGCCGCGTTGAGCCGATGAGACCGGTTCAGCGCGGCGACCCCTCATGCCCGACCAGGGCCTGGGGGGTTTTCCGTTTTCAGGGGGCGGCACACTGGTGCGCACGAACGCGCGCGTTCCGGCGGAGCAGGGAAGGACGCAGAACATGACTGGCCAGCCAGAAGGGGCCAACACGGCCGGGTCGGCGGCTTCTTCAGCAGAGGAAGTCCCGCCGTTCCGGTACACGGCGGGTACCGCGACCGAGATCGAGCAGCGCTGGCAGCGGGAGTGGACCGACCGCGGCACGTTCCACGCGCCGAACCCGACGGGCCCGCTCGCCGACGGCGAGGTGCCCGGGGACAAGCTGTTCGTCCAGGACATGTTCCCGTACCCGTCCGGCTCCGGCCTGCACGTCGGCCACCCGCTGGGCTACATCGGCAGCGACGTCTACGCCCGCTTCCACCGGATGCAGGGCCGCAACGTGCTGCACACGATGGGATTCGACTCCTTCGGCCTGCCCGCCGAGCAGTACGCGGTGCAGACGGGCACGCACCCGCGCACCACGACCGAGGCCAACATCGAGCGCTTCCTGGGTCAGATCCGCCGGCTGGGCCTGGGGCACGACGAGCGCCGCCGCATCGCCACCACCGACATCGAGTTCTACCGGTGGACGCAGTGGATCTTCCTGCAGATCTTCAACGCCTGGTACGACCCGGACGCCGACGGCGGCAAGGGGCGCGCGCGGCGGATCAGCGAGCTGGAGGCCGAGTTCGCCTCCGGTGAGCGCACGACACCGGACGGCCGCGCGTGGGCGGAGCTGTCCGAGGCCGAGCGCACCGAGATCGTCGACTCGCACCGCCTGGCCTACCTGTCCGAGGCGCCGGTGAACTGGGCGCCCGGCCTGGGCACCGTGGTGGCCAACGAGGAGGTGACCGCGGACGGGCTGACCGAGCGCGGCAACTTCCCGGTCTTCCGCCGCAACCTGAAGCAGTGGATGATGCGGATCACCGCCTACGCGGACCGCCTGGTCGACGACCTGGACCGGCTGGACTGGCCGGACAAGGTCAAGACGATGCAGCGGAACTGGATCGGCCGTTCGCAGGGCGCCAACGTGGAGTTCCCGATCGGCGAGTCCGGTCGTTCCGTCGAGGTCTTCACGACCCGTCCGGACACCCTCTTCGGCGCCACCTACATGGTGCTGGCGCCCGAGCACCCGCTGGTCGACGAGCTGGTCACCGCCGCATGGCCGGACGGCGCGGACGAGCGCTGGACCGGCGGCGCGGCCACCCCGGCGGACGCCGTGGCCGCCTACCGGCGGGCCGCGTCGATGAAGTCGGACCTGGACCGGCAGGAGAACAAGGAGAAGACCGGCGTCTTCACCGGTGCTCACGCCACCAACCCGGTCAACGGCAGCCGCATCCCGGTGTTCATCGCCGACTACGTGCTGATGGGCTACGGCACCGGCGCGATCATGGCCGTCCCCGGCCAGGACCAGCGCGACTGGGACTTCGCCACGGCGCTGGGCCTGCCGATCATCCGCACCGTGCAGCCGTCCGAAGGATTCGACGGCGACGCCTACACCGGTGACGGACCGGCCATCAACTCCGCTTCGGAGACCACGGGCCTGAGCCTGAACGGCCTGGACATCGCGGACGCGAAGAAGACCGTCACCGCCTGGCTGGAGGAGCACGGCCACGGCCGCGGCACGGTCCAGTACAAGCTGCGCGACTGGCTGTTCGCGCGGCAGCGCTACTGGGGCGAGCCGTTCCCGATCGTCTACGGCTCCGACGGCGTGCCGCGCGCGCTGCCGGAGGACCAGCTGCCGGTCGAGCTGCCGGAGGTCGAGGACTACTCGCCGCGCACCTTCGACCCGGAGGACGCGAACTCCAGCCCGGAGCCGCCGCTGGCCAAGGCCGAGGCGTGGCGCAACGTCGAGCTGGACCTGGGCGACGGGCTGCAGCACTACGAGCGCGACACCAACGTCATGCCGCAGTGGGCGGGTTCCTGCTGGTACCAGCTGCGCTACATCGACCCGGACAACTCCGAGCGGTTCGTCGACCCGGCCAACGAGCAGTACTGGATGGGCAAGAACCCGCAGGAGCACGGCGGCAACGACCCGGGCGGCGTCGACCTGTACGTCGGCGGCGTGGAGCACGCGGTGCTGCACCTGCTGTACTCCCGCTTCTGGCACAAGGTGCTGCACGACCTGGGCCACGTGTCCTCGGAGGAGCCCTACCGGCGGCTGTACAACCAGGGCTACATCCAGGCGTTCGCCTTCACCGACGCGCGGGGCGTCTACGTCCCGGCCGAGGAGGTCGTCGAGTCCGGCGGGAAGTTCTCCTACCAGGGCGAAGAGGTCTTCCGCGAGTACGGGAAGATGGGCAAGAGCCTGAAGAACTCGGTGTCGCCGGACGAGATGGCCGACGCCTACGGCGTGGACACGCTGCGGCTCTACGAGATGTCGATGGGCCCGCTGGAGGCCTCGCGTCCGTGGGTGACCAAGGACGTCGTCGGCTCGCACCGGTTCCTGCAGCGCTTGTGGCGCAACGTCGTCGACGAGAGCACCGGCGAGCTGCGGGTGACCGACGCCGAGCCGGACACCGAGATGCTGCGCGCCCTGCACAAGACGATCGCGGGCGTCCGGGAGGACTTCGCCGAGCTGCGGTTCAACACGGCCGTGGCGAAGCTGATCGAGTTCAACAACCGGATCACCAAGGCCTACGCGTCGGCCGAGGGCACGCCGCGCTCGGTGGTCGAGCCGCTGGTGCTGATGGTCGCTCCGCTGACCCCGCACCTGGCCGAGGAGCTGTGGACGCGCCTGGGCCGCGCCGAGAGCCTGGCGCACGGCCCGTTCCCGGTGGCCGACGAGCAGTACCTGGTCGAGGACTCGATCGAGTACCCGATCCAGGTCAACGGCAAGGTCCGGTCGCGCATCCAGGTCCCGGCCTCGGCCGACCAGGACGCGGTCAAGGCGGCGGCGCTGGCCGACGAGAAGATCGCGGCGGCGCTGGACGGCAACGACCCGCGCAAGGTCATCGTCGTCCCGAACCGCCTGGTCAACATCGTCGCCTGACGGTTCCCGGCCGCCACGCTCCCGAGCTGAGCACCCCCACCACCCGATCTCCCCCGACCTCCCCGAGGCCGGGGGAGATCTCGTTTCCAGTGATCTCGACGGACTTCCGCGGTGTCGTCGGCGGTCGGTGCGGGGGTGCCGCACTACGCTGCGTGGTGAGCCACGTCGCATAGCGGGGTTACTCACCAGTAACTACGGTGGCGGCATCGGACGAGAACTGGAGGTCTCGATGACCAACCCGGCATTCGACGCGAGCGAGCTCCGCACCCTGCTCGACGGGCGGTGGGCCTCGGTCCGCGAGACCGTGCGCGCGGCGCTGCGCGACAGCGACCTGGGTGACGCCGACGGCCTCGACACCGAGAGCCACCGCGCGCGCACCCTGGAACAGCTGCGCCTGCTGGCCAAGTCCGGTGTCCCCGAACTCGGCTTCCCGTCCGCCCAGGGGGGCGGGAGCGACCAGGGCGGTTCGGTGGTCTCGCTGGAGCTGCTGTGCGGCAACCTGTCGCTGATGGTCAAGTCCGGCGTCCAGTGGGGCCTGTTCGGCGGCGCCGTCGTCGCGCTGGGGACCGAGCGCCACCACGAGCGCTACCTGCGCGACATCATGAGCGTCGAGCTGCCGGGCTGCTTCGCGATGACCGAGACCGGGCACGGTTCCGACGTCCAGGCCCTGCGCACCACCGCCACCTACGACCCGGCGACGCAGGAGTTCGTGGTCCACACCCCGCACGAGGCGGCCCGCAAGGAGTACATCGGCAACGCGGCGCGCGACGGCCGGATGGCCGTGGTGTTCGCCCAGCTCATCACCGAGGGCGAGAGCCACGGCGTGCACGCGCTGATGGTCCCCCTCCGCGACGAGGCCGGGAACACCTGCGAGGGCGTGCGGATCGAGGACTGCGGTCGCAAGGCCGGGCTCAACGGGGTCGACAACGGCCGCATCTACTTCGACCAGGTGCGGGTGCCGCGCGAGAACCTGCTCAACCGCTACGGCGACGTCGCCGCGGACGGCACCTACAGCAGCCCGATCGACAGCAAGGGCAAGCGGTTCTTCACCATGCTCGGCACCTTGATCCGCGGCCGGATCTCGGTCGCGGGCACCTCGGGCGCGGCGGCGAAGCTGGCCCTGGAGATCGCGCTGCGCTACGGCGACACCCGCCGGCAGTTCGACCGGCCGGGCGCAGGCGAAGAGGTCGTCGTCCTCGACTACCTGGCGCACCAGCGGAAGCTGCTGCCCGCCCTGGCGAAGTCGTTCGCCCTGCACTTCGCGCAGGAGGAGCTGGTGCAGGCTCTCGACGAGGTGCAGAGCGGTGGTGACGAGCGCGCCCAGCGCGAGCTGGAGTCCCGCGCCGCGGGGCTGAAGGCGGTCACCACCTGGCACGCCACGCACACCATCCAGACCTGCCGCGAGGCCTGCGGCGGCGCCGGCTACCTCACCGAGAACCAGCTCGCCGGGCTCAAGGCCGACACCGACGTGTTCACCACCTTCGAGGGCGACAACACGGTCCTGCTGCAGCTGGTCGCGAAGGGGCTGCTGACCAACTACAAGGACCAGTTCGACGGCATCGGCACGCTGGGCCTGGCGAAGTTCGTGGCCGACCAGTTCGTCGGCGCGGTCATCGAGCGCTCCGCGGCGAACTCGATCGTGCAGCGCATCATCGACGCCTCGAACAAGGACGACATCCTCGACCGCGGCTGGCAGCTGAAGATCTTCGACGACCGGGAGGAGCACGTCCTCGACGGTCTGGCCCGCCGACTGCGGAAGGCCAACAAGGACAACGCCTTCGACGTGTTCAACAACGCCCAGGACCACGTGCTGCGCGCGGCCCGGGTGCACATCGACCGGCTGGTGCTGGACGCGTTCGTCGCCGCCGTCGACCGCTGCGAGGACCCGCGCAACGCCGAGATCCTCGACAAGCTCTGCGACCTCTACGCCTTGTCGATCATCGAGGAGGACAAGGCGTGGTTCCTGGAGCACGAGCGGATCAGCCCGCGCCGGGCCAAGTCCATCACTCAGGCGGTCAACAAGCTCTGCGCCGAACTCCGCCCGCACGCGGTCGACCTGGTCGAGACCTTCGGCATCCCGCGCCAGTGGCTCACCGCGCCGATCGCCACCGGTGCCGAATCCTCCCGCCAGGACACGATGATCGCCCACGACAAGGCCAACCCCCTGCCGTGACCTCCCTCCTCCCGACGAGGTGATCCGTGGGTGGGGGAAGTTTTCATGTAAACCTCCCCCCACCCATGAACTCGGGTTCCCCGGGGAAGTTCACATGAAAACTTCCCCCACCCATGAACTCGGGTTCCCCGGGGGAAGTTTTCATGAAAACTTCCCGACCCTGGGAAAGGGGAACCGAAACGTCCCGGGTGCGTCTCAGTGGCGTACGGGTCGACCACCACTGAGGGAGAAACGATGAGAGCGCTGGTCCGGAAATCCGTTGTCGCCGCAGTCAGCGGCGCCTTGCTGTTCGGCGTGCCCGCGATCGGTGCTGCCGCCGAGCCCGCTGCTGCCGCCGAGCCCGCTGCGATCGCCTGCGATGACGACTCCAGCGGCCAGGACGCCTCCTTCTACCCCGGTGAGTCGGCGGGCTACACCTACGACAAGAAGTTCAGCGCGGGCCCGAAGATCCCGGGGCTGCCCGAGCACACCCCGCAGGGCTTGGCCGCGTGGAAGGACTGGGACGGCGCGGGCAACGGCCTGCTGCTGATGAGCGCCTACGGCAAGGATGGTTCGAACGCCAAGATCTACGGCGTCGACCCCTCCACCGGCAAGACCGTCGGTGACGTCGAGATCGCCGAAACCCACGCCAGCGGCATCGCGATCGCCCGCGGCTGGGCGTTCGTGACCGGCAGGAACAACGCCGAGGGCCACTACACCATCCGCAAATACAAGCTCAGCGAGCTCGCCGACGCCCTGAAGGCCGAAGGCAGCCCCTACGTCAAGCAGACCGGCGAGGCCCGCGAGGTCTACGGCGCGTCGTTCCTGTCCGGCGACGGCAACACGCTCTACGCGGGCAAGTACAGCCGCGACGGCCGCGAGAAGATGTACGCCTACGACGTCGCCGCCGACGGCGCGCTCACCACCGGCAAGTCCTTCGAGATCCCGAAGGGCACGCAGGGCCTGATGGTCACCGGCGACAAGTTCGTCTACAGCACCTCGCTCTCCCGCGACGTGCGCAGCAACCTGTACGTGATCGACAAGGGCGCGACCGACATCGACATCCCGTCGACGCGCTGCTTCCGCTCGCCGAGCATGTCCGAGGGCATCGACGACCTGGGCGGAAAGGCCTACGTGCTCTACGAATCCGGTTCTCACCAGTACCCGGACGCCCGCAACGTCATCGAGAACCTGCACAAGGCCTCGGTCTCGGGTCTGTGATCAACGACCGCGCAGCCAGTTGCGCAGCGCCGCCCACCGCCCGGTCTCCTCGCGGGGGCCGGGCAGGCGCCGGGCGACGGGTGCCGGCGGGCCGAGCCAGGGCCGGATCTGCTTGGGCGGTGGCGGGAAGACCACCGGCAGCGAGGTCAGGGCCCGGTGGAACGGACCGGACCGCCACTCCAGCGCATCGGCGGGAACGGCCGTCTCCAGGTCGGGTAACCGGTCCAGGACGCGTTCGACCGCGACGGTGCCGGTCATCCGCGCGATGCGTTGCGCGGGCGTCGGGCACGCGTGCCTGCCCGCGCCGAAGGCGACGTGCGCGCGGTTGCCCACGCGCCCTCCGGCGGACACGGCGGGATCGGTGTTGGCCCCGGCGAAGCTGATCAGCAGCGGCTGGTTCGCGGGCACCGGGTTGCCCCCGACCTGAACCTCGCGGGCGGGGAAGACGGTGCCGCGGTTGGCGATCGGCGGATCCGACCACAGCACTTCGTCGAGCGCGTCGGCCACCGGGAGGCTGCCGCCGGAGAGATCGCCCGCGAAGCGCTCGTCGATCAGCAGCAGCCGCAACGTGTTGGCGATGAGGTTCTGCAGCGGTTCGCTCCCGGCGGTGCACAGCAGCGCCACCTGGTGCGCGGCGTCCTCATCGGTGAGCCCGGCCTGGTGCGCCAGCAGCCAGGACACGACGTCGGGGCCGGGCTCGCTCCGCTTGGCGGCGACGAGCTCGGCGACGGCGGTGTCGATCCCCCTCCCGCCGTCGATGCCGTCGAACAGGGCCAGCGCGCCGGAGACGACCTTCTCCGAGATCACCGGTGGCGCACCGCAGATGCGGGTCACCATCAGCAGCGGCAGCACCCGCGCGTACTGCTCCACGAGATCCGCCTTGCCGTCGGAGGCGAAGCGGTCGATCAGCGCGTCCGCGGTCTCCTCCAGGTGCGTGCGCAGTTCCCGGGTGTCGATGCGCGCGAGAGCATCGGTCACCGCTCCGCGCAGCCGGGTGTGCGCGGGACCGTCGAGGAACGCGCAGTTCGGCCGGTAGCTCATCAGCGGCAGCACCGGGCAGTTCTGCGGCACGCCTGCCTGCCAGACGCGGGGATCCTTGGGGAAGTTCCCGGGATCCCGCAGCACCTGGAGGGCTTCGGCGTAGCCGAGCACGAGCGTCGCGGGCACGTCGGGCGCGATCTCCACCGGCGCGGTCGGGCCCGCCTGTCGCAACCGCTGGTAGGCGGCGTGCGGGTCGGCGGCGAATTCCGGCCCGTGCAGCCGGGTTCGATCGTCGGTCACGAAGTCTCCTGCTCTCTACAAGCTGGCTCGAAGCCCGTCCAGGACGTTCTGCAGCAGGTCGAGGTCCGGTGCCTGCAGGTCGTGCTGGGCGCTGCGGGTGACGATGTGGCCGCTGTCCAGCAGGTCGCCGAGCAGCACCTTCGTCACGCTCATCGGCAACCTGAGGTGCCCGGCGACCTCGGCGACCGACTTCGCGTCGTCGCGGCAGAGCCGGAGCACCCGCCGCATCTCGGGCCCGGCCGCGCCGGGTGAGGCGTCGCGCACCGCGTAGATCTGGGTGTCCATCTCGAAGGTGTTGCGCGTCGGGCGGGCCCGGCCGCGGGTGACGACGTGCGGCCGGACCAACGCGCGCTCGCGCCTCACGCGAACTCACCGATGCGCTGACCGGTGCTGAGTTCCTTCCCGAGCCGCTGGACGAGTTCCATCAGCCGGTGGGACATGGTCTCGACGTCCACCCCGTGCCCCGCGGAGGCGGCGACGTAGGCGCGCGGGCCAGCGGCGACGAGGAATACGTAGCCGTGGTCGTACTCGGTGATGGTCTGCTGCCAGGCCTTCTCGGTGGAGCCGCAGAACGCGGCGTTGGCCCGGGCCAGCGACTGCAGGCCGGACATGGCCGCGGCGTGCCGCTCGGCCTCGTCGGCGGTGATGTCCGCGGAGTGGGCCATCAGCAGGCCGTCGGAGGACAGCAGTATCGCGTGCCTCGCCTCCGGGATCCGCAGTGCTTCGTCGAGCATCCACCCCAGGTCGTGCTGCCGGTTGCTGTTCATGGCTCGGAAGTTCCCTCTTCGTCGTCCGGTTTCTCCTCGGACCCGCGACCGGTGAGGCTGCCGCGCTGCCACGCGCCCATCACCGATGGCTTGCCCGTTCCCCAGTTCTCGTGCTCGGCGGTCTGCGCGGGCACGGCGTGGCTCCGGCGCTGCCGCTGGGGCAGTCCGGCGCTGGTCTGCTGCTGCGCCACCGGTTCGCTCATCGCGGGTGCGGGTGCGGATGTTTCGGTCTTGGCGAGCAGTTCGTTGGGCAGGAACAGCACCGCGCGCATTCCCCCGTAGGGCGAGGCGGTCTCCACGAAGACCTTGAACCCGTAGCGGGCGGCGAGCACCCCGGCGAGCGCGAACCCGATCTGCGGCGGGTCGCCGAGCTTGTTGATGTCGACGACCTCCCGCCCGGTGAGCAGCGCTTTCGCGCGTTCGCGGGCTTCGGGGTTCATGCCGACCCCGGCGTCGTCGACGACGACCGACAGCCCGTTGTGGGCGGGCTGGAAGTGCACCTGGACCTGCGTGGCGGGCTGCGAGTAGCGCGCCGCGTTGTCGAGCAGCTCCGCGAGCGCGAGCACGACGGGTTCCACGGCCCGGCTGGACACCGCGAGCTCGCTCTCGGAGTGCACCTCGATCCGCAGGTAGTCGCGGATGCGCGAGGTGGCGCCGCGCACCACGTCGAGCACCGGCGCCGAGGAGCGCTGCTGACCGGGCCAGGTCCCGCACAGCACCGCCGTGGCCTGGGCCCTCCGCACGAGCTGCGAGTTCGCGTGGTCGATCTTCATCAGGCCGGCGAGCACGGCGGGATCGTCGTGCTCGTGCTGCATCTCGCTGATGGCGAGCTGCTGCTCGTTGGCGAGGCTCTGCACGCCGCGCATCGTGGAGATCAGGGTCGCTTTCGCGGCCCTGTCGGCGCGTTGGCGCGTTTCGTCGGCGAAACCCGCGAACTGGCCGATGACGGTCTGCATCTCCTGGTGGAAGGGCGTGTCGGCGAGGGGGGCCCGCAGCGGTCCGGGCACGTCGATGGGCAGGCCGCGCTCGGCGTCCATGAGCGCGGGAAGCCGTCGAGTGACCAAGTGGTGCGCTTCTTCATCGCGCAGCCGGATCTGGAACTTGAGGCGCTGCAAGGAAACGAGGAAGGCCAGCAGAATCACTACGATTGCCGCGAGGGCAACCCACAATGCCACGTCCACTTGGGAGTGCTCCGTCGTTAGCGTGCGTGAAGGAATTCGAAATCGCTGGGATCGTCGAAGTTACCACGCTGATGGGGCGACAATCGAAAGCGATTTACTCGGCAAACACACACTGATCGTGACGTGCTGGACGTCGTGACCTGCTCGCTTGCGGAGTGAGTAGCGTGCCATTGCGACACACGCGTGATCGTCGGAACCCGTTTGATCAACATTCGGATGCGTTCAGTGACAACCAGGGGGCGGCCGAGGAGGACTCCGCCGAACGACGGAAATCCTTGAAATCGGACAACCGAATTCGGCCTCGCATTCATGATCTGCCGGCAGAATACCCAATGCGGTGAATCGAGCCCAGAACTCTTGCTGATCGCTACAATGCCCCGTGCGGTTGTCGATCACCCCGGACGCCGATGTCGGTGCGCGCGGCTAGCTTCCGCTCGTGGAACTCGATCTGGCCCTCCCGGCGCGCGCCCTGGCGGCGGTGGCCGCCGACCTGGTCAAGCTGCTGCCCGGCCGGAACCCGAACCCCGTGCTGGACGGCGTCGTGCTCACAGCGCGCGCCGACCGGGTCCGGTTCCGCAACGGCGCGCGCCGGGCCACCGTCATCACGACGCCAGAATCCCCCGAGCTGCACTACGTCCTCATGCCCCGGCAGCTCTGAGTCGATCCGCATCGGGGCAGGGCGCGGGTTCCCCCTGTTCCCGCATCCCTGTCCCGACGCACCCCCAGCTTCGAGCCCCCGGACTCAGATTCCACGATAGTGGAATCATGGACAGACACTAGTATCGAATGCGAGAATCCGTCAAACACGGCTGTTCGCGCGGGGGCGCGGTCGCGAAGTGCGGGGGGTGCGGTGAACGATCAAGGGGACGCGCTGGCCGAGAGGCTGGCCTGGCTGCGTGACAACTTCCCCGATCCCGAGACCGGAAAGCCGCGCGAGGTCAGGGAGATCTCCGCGGCCACCGGGATCAGCCTGTCGCAGCTCTACAAGATCCTCTCGGGCGAGTCGCCGAACCCGGGGTGGCAGCACCTGCGTGCGCTCGCCGAGTTCTTCGGCGTGCCGCTCGACGCGTTCAACTCCGGCGATCACGGCGACGCGGTGCGCGCGCAGCTGGCGACCCTGGTGGAGCTCCGGGATCTGCGCGACAGCGGCGTGGAGTCCATCTCGTTGCGGGGCTTGACCGCAGCGCAGGCGGACCGCATCCGGGGCGTGGTGGAGGACCTGCGCGCCAGCAACACGGTGAGGCGCGATGAGCCATGACCACGAACCGGAACTCACGCCGTTCCGCTGCGCGCGCCTGGTGATCGACGTGCGCCGCGATCACGACGACACCCCTGACCGCAGCCCGCACCACGACCTGGCCGCGTGGTGCCAAGAGCTGGCACGCGCGCTCCCGCTGCCGACGCCGTGGGACCTGCGGACCTTCGTCGCCGAGCTGTCGGAGGCGCGCGGCCGGCCGATCGAGCTGCGCCAGGTGTCCACGATGGAGTCCGAAACCCCGTGCGGTGCCCTGATCTCGCTCGCCGACCGGGACGTGATCGGCTACGTGCCGAGCACCCCGCTGCACGAGGAGCACATCATCCTGCACGAGGTGGGGCACCTGGTGTGCGGGCACTCGGACACCAAGCTGGCCGATTCCCCGCTGGTCGCCGCACTGGTCCCGGACCTCCCGCCGGAGCTCATCCGCAGCGTCCTGGGACGGTCGCCGAGCGCGTTCGACGCCGCGGCCGAGCAGCAGGCGGAACTGGTCGCGAGCCTGTACCTGTACCGCGCGGGCCGCGCTCCGGCTCCGCCGAGGCGCATGCGCAAGGCGTCCGCGCCCGGCCGCACCCTGCACGAGATCCAAGCGACGTTCGACAGCGCCCGCCGTCGGGGCCCCGAGAAGCGATGACCAGCGTCGTCCTGCAGTGCGCCGGGCTCATCGCCGTCCTGGCCGCGCTCAGCAAGGCCGCGCAGGTCCGGCTCCGCCGCGAAACCCGGCCCAGCGTGCTCTACCTGTGCGGTGCGATCGGCAGCGTGGGGCTGTCCGCAGCGCTCGTCGCCCCGAAAACCCTGCTCTGGGTGTCGGAGTGGGAGCCGATCGCCAACCTCGGTCGGCTGGTCGCCAACGTCCTGGCCATGGTCGCGGCGGTGTGCGTGCACGGCCTGCTGGCGCACCTGCTGAACGAGCCCGCCCGCGCTCGCCGCGTGATGAAGCTGCAGGTGCCGGTGATGCTCACCGCGGCGGCGCTGATGGCGGTGCTGCTGCTCTCGGCCGGGGTCCCGTCCGACCCGGCATTCCTGGGCGCGTACGCCGATCACCCGCCCGTGGCGGCCTACCTGCTCGTGTTCGCCCTCTACATCGGGTGGGCCACCACGGTGTTCGCCCTGTTCGTCGGCCGGTACGTCGTGCAGACGACGGGTCTGTGGCTGCGCGCGGGGCTGCGCACGATCCAGGCGGGATGCGTCGCATCCGCGGCCTGGGCGGTGGTCAAGATCGCTGCTGCGCTCTTCGTGGTCGGCGGCCGCGACCCCGGCCCGCTGGTCGCGGCGGCGGGGACGTGCGCCGCGGTGTGCGTGGCGCTGGTGGCCCTCGGCGCGACCATGCCGGTCTGGGGACCGCGCTGCGCGGCCCTCGCGTCCTGGGCGCGCGCGGCGCACCAGGTCCGGAGGCTGCACCCGCTGTGGGACCGGCTCGCCACCGAACTGCCGCAGATCACGCTGCCGTCCGAGATGTACGCGCGGGCCGACGCCCGCTTCGCGCTGTACCGGCGGGTGGTGGAGATCCGGGACGCGCAGCTCGTGCTGCGCTCGCACGTCCACCCGGACGCGGCGTCCTGGGCGCACCAGGAGGCGGAGCGGGCCGGGCTCGGCGAGCGGCGCGCGCACCAGGTCGCCGAGGCCGCGTCGCTCGCCGTCGCGCTGGACTCCCACGCCTCGGGGCGACCGCACCGGTCCCGGCCGGGCGAGACCGCGGTGCCCTACCGCGGGGTGGCCTCCGACCCGCACACCGAGGCGGCGTGGCTGATCGGGCTCGGCCGGCTGGTGGAGCGCTCCCCGATCGTGGCGAGCGTTCGCGAGCGGGCAGCAGCGGCGGATCAGACGCCGTAGAGCAGGGCCGCGAACAGGCCGCCGCCCACGGCGGCTCCGATGATCGCGCCCCCGGTGACCTGCGCGGTGGTGTGGTCGCGGATCTGCACGCGGGACCACGAGATCGCCGCCACCAGCACCATCAGCGCCCACCACGCCGGGTGGTAGAGCAGCGCGAGGATCACCACGGCTCCCGAGGCCACCGCCGAGTGCATGGACACCTTCCACCAGACCGTGATCGCGCCCGTGACGAACAGGGAACCGATCATGGCGATGTCGAGGGCGATCAGCGACCACGGAGCGCCCAGGGCCACGAGCAGGCCGAGGCCGACCAGGCTCATGACGATCAGCGCGAGGAACGGCACGGCGCGGCCCGCCCGGTCGCGCACGTGGTGGCTGTCCCACCGCCCGGTGCGAGCGCCCCAGACGATCACCCCCATCGGGAGGATGCTGCTGGTGGCGGCCACCAGCAGGCCCCAGCCGAGCGCGGGCAGCACGCGGTGGGTCGCCTGCCACGCCACGGCCAGCGGCAGCAGCACCACGATCACCCACGGCGCGAAGACCTCGGTGAGGACGAGCGCGGCGCGCGTCCTCGCTCCGCGAGCGGGGGTGACGTCGGCGGAGTCGGTCATGGTGTCCTCGGTCATCGGGCGGGCGTCCACAGGCAGAGTTTCACATGCCCGGCACGCGGGACCGCGAGCGGACCGCCGTCCGCGACCTGCGAGGAGTGCCGAAGCCGCATTTGGCGATTCTCGGTGGGATCGCTAACGTTTCCACATCGGACTGTTGAAAAAGGAGATTTGGCAACATGAATCAGCTTTTCACGCTTCTGGTGCACTCGCCGGGCGCGGTCGTGTCCGGCGGAACACTCTTGGTGACGGCCGTCTTCCTGCTGGTCTTCCCGCTGCGGGGTGGGCACGGCAAGCACGCGGGGGCCGGTCCCGGCGCTCTGGACGTGCGGCGGGTGCAGCGGAACGCGACTCAGCCCGCTCCCAAATTCGCTGATGCCACAGCGCTTTTCATCGAGATCATGCGCGAGGAGCGGGAGCTCCGAGCCGGGATCCCCTTGCGCCGCTGGACGGAACCGCCGCCCTACGTCGGCAAGCACCGGGCGGAGGACCCGTTCGTGTTCGAGACCTACCACCCCAGGGTGGACGTCTTCGTGGGCCCCGGGGTGATGGCAGCGCACTGAGGAGTCGTTTCAGGAGGCGGCGGAGCCGTTGTTTCAGGTGTGGGACTCAGCCGGCACCGCCGTGTGAGGTTCCGCCACCCGCACCGCCAAGCAAGGTGATTCTTCAAGGACCCCTGAGTCAGGTCAGGCCGCTCTCGTCGGCCAGCTCGTGCAAGGTCGAGTCGAAGAGCTGATCGGCGTGGAACAGGTCGAACGGGAAGCGGCCGAAGACCTCCAGCGCGATGTGCCCGTACAGGCGCACCCACCAGCGCATCAGGAAGTAGACCGCTTCGGCGTCCAGCGCCTCCGGCGGCATGTCGATGCCCTCGCTGGAAAAGGCCTCGGCGAGCGACTTCTGCTGCGCCGACAGGTCCGGCAGGTCCACCGGCTCCTTGACCTTCTCCTCGACGTTGGGGTTCTCCCACAACATCGGGGCGACGATGCTCAGGAACACCCCGGCGAAGCGATCCGGTTGCTGGGCGCGGTCCTTCGGCGTCGCGAAGACCAGCGCGAACTCCTTGGGGTGGGCCAGCGCCCACGACCGGAACCGGCGGCAGACGGCGAACGTGCGGTCCAGGAAGCTCTCGCTGGCCGGGTCGAACGCGGCCGAGAGGTCCGCGGAGAGCTCGGCGCAGACGTCGTCGCACAGCTGCCGCAGCAGGTCTTCGCGGGAGGAGTAGTAGCGGTAGAGGGCGGGGGCGGTGATGCCCAGTTCGCGGGCGATCGCCCGGAGAGTCACCGCGTCGCTGCCGTGCTCGGCGAGCAGCATCCTGGCGCGTCGCCGGATGTCGTGCTCGGTGGCCGCCCGAGCGCGCTCGCGTGGAGACAGCTCCGTCATGTCCCTACCCCTCGGTCCAGGAATGGCGTCCAGCTCGTGGGACGTGGAACCAGACCGTAACGGGCGTCACCACCCGGTTCCAGAAGGCCGGAGCGCGGACGGCATGAGCTGCGTCTCGTGCGAATGATTTCGCCGTTGCGATTGTTCAAGCTCGAAGACTACAAGTCGTGGCCGAACCTGGAGGTCGGATGTCCGCCGAACAAGTCACCGTGTACAGCAGGCCGGGTTGCCCGTTCTGCATGGCGCTGCGCTCCGGGCTCAAGCGCTCGGGCTTGGACTACGACGAGATCGACATCTGGCAGGACCCGGAAGCCGCGAGCGTCGTGCGGTCCATCGCCGACGGCAACGAGACCGTGCCGACCGTGGTGGTCGGGGACTGGAAGGCGGTCAACCCCTCGGCCCGCGAGGTCATCGCGGCCGTGACCGAGCACGCCCCGCACCTGCTGCCCGCCTGAGGCGCTGGGCTGATCGGGTGTCGCGCTGAGGGCCGACCGCACGGGGGGCGTTGCGGCCGGCCCACAGCAGGTTGCGATCGTCGATGGCGCGAATACCGACGAGCGACAACCTGTTCAGTTTGACGGCAACTCCCCCGGAAAAGATCCACCTTGACGCCTGAATTCGCTCGAACGGTGGATCAATGGTGGAATAATCATTTGTGTCCGAGAGCACATGAAAATCGCGATTCACGGCGTTTCCGCTGTACAGAGGCCTACTCACGCCTTTTGTTGGATCTCTTGCGGGATTCGGCCGGATCGTGATTGCCGGGTGCTTCCGACGACGCGACCGGATAGTGGGATTCGTCGTGATGGCTGGTGTCGACGGGCTCTCCTGGAACATGATCCACCCGTCCGGGAATTGCCGAGCGGGGCTCGGCGGCCCGGCCGTCGTCCGCCGGCTTGGGTTGGGCGGCGAAGAAGGTCGCGACCGTGGTGAGCCGGTCCGCGAACCAGGTCGCGTCGATCTTCGGTTCGATGAGCGCTGCGGTGATTGGCATGGCTCCAGCCTGCGATTTCAGGGGTGCGGACCGGATCCGTACGGCTACTCAGTTGTTACCTATGAGTAACGTCACGGGCTGCTGCAGACGGGTGACGTAGGAACCCGCGGGTGCTCCGCGCGTGCCCGCTGGCTCACACGATCAAGCCAAACGGGGAACGCGTCCTTACGCTGGTGGGGAGCGGGGTGTTGCGGTGGGTGGCGTATCCGCGCCGGATGCTTCTGCTGCGCAACTCGGAAAGGTATGGTCTAGACCATGTCGCGTTTGACTGGTGTCGGAGTGAGCTCCGGCCGCGCCGCCGGGCCTATCGTCCGCGTGGCCGACCCGTTGCCCGAACCCGCCACCACGCCCGCCCCGGCCGACCAGGTCGCCGAGGCCGCACGGATCCGCCCCGCCGCCGATGCGGTCGCCGACGGGCTGTTCCAGCGCGCGGGCAAGGTCGACGGTGATGCCAAGGCGGTGCTGGAGACGACCGCGGCGATGGCCATGGACCCGGCTCTGATCTCGCAGGCCGAACAGCTCGTCGCGACCCGGTCGGTGCCCGCCGCCCGCGCCGTCCACGAAGCCGCCAACGGCTTCGCCGACGCGCTGCGCGCCGCAGGCGGGTACATGGCCGAACGCGCGCGCGACGTCCACGACGTGCGGGACCGGATCATCGCCGAGCTGGAAGGCGTGACCCCGCCCGGCGTTCCCGAGCTCTCCGCTCCGAGCGTTCTGGTGGCGCGCGACCTCGCGCCGGCCGACACCGCCGACCTCGATCCGGAGCTCGTGCTCGCGCTGGTCACCGAGGAGGGCGGACCCACCAGCCACACCGCGATCCTCGCGCGTGCGCTGGGAATCCCGGCCGTCGTCGCGGTGCGCGGCGTGCTCGGCGCGGTCGCCTCGGGCGCCACCGTGGACGGCGACGAGGGCGAGGTCGAGCTCTCCGCGAACGCCGTGGAGGTGCGCGCCGCCGAACCGCCCGCGCACGCCCACTGGGACGGCGTCGGGCAGACCGCCGACGGAGTGCAGGTCAAGGTGCTCGCCAACGTCGGATCGGCCACCGACTCCGCCGGTGCGGTCGCCGCCGGAGCGCAAGGCGTGGGGCTGTTCCGCACCGAGTTCTGCTACCTCGACGCCGATGCCGAACCCGACGTGGCCACCCAGCGCGCCGCCTACGCCGAGGTGCTCACCCCGTTCGCGGGCAAGCCCGTGATCGTGCGGACCCTCGATGCCGGTGCCGACAAACCCCTGTCGTTCCTGGACATGGGGGCCGAGCCGAACCCGGCGCTGGGCGTGCGCGGGCTGCGGGTCGCCTTCGACCAGCCCGACCTGCTCGACGAGCAGCTCGAAGCGATCGCCGGTGCCGCCCAGGACACCGGAGCCGAGGTGTCGGTGATGGCGCCGATGGTCGCCACCGCGGACGAGGCCGGCTGGTTCGCCGAGCGGGCTCGCGCAGGCGGGATCGACCGGGTCGGCGTGATGATCGAGGTGCCCGCCGCCGCGCTCTCGGCGTCGGAGATCCTGCAGGCGGTGGACTTCGTCAGCATCGGCACCAACGACCTCGCGCAGTACGTCTTCGCCGCCGACCGCATGGCCGGCGCGCTCGCGGGCCTCAACGACCCGTGGCAGCCCGCGCTGCTGCGGCTCATCGCGATGGTCGGCCAGGCGGGTCGACAAGTCGACAAATCGGTAGGTGTCTGCGGCGAGGCCGCTTCCGACCCGCACCTGGCCGGAGTGCTGGCGGGGCTGGGCGTCACGAGCGTGTCGATGAACGCCTCGGCCGTCCGCGCCGTCGGGGCGGCGCTCGCGCAGCACCCGCACGCCACCTTCCGCAAGGCGGCGGAAGCCGCGCTGGAGGCGCCCAGCGCGGCGGCGGCGCGGCAGACCACGAAGACGACCCTGGCCTGACCCCGGCGGGCAGCGCCGAGAGGATCACTCCTGCTCTTCGGACTCCCCGTCCTGGTCGAGGCCGTGCTCGATGGCGTAGCGCGCCAGCTCGACGCGGTTGTGCAGCTGCAGCTTGCGCAAGGTCGACTGCACGTGGTTCTCCACCGTGCGGTGGGAGATCACCAGCTTGGTCGCGATCTGCCGGGCCGTCATGCCCTTGGCGACCAGGCGCAGCACGTCGGTCTCGCGCTCGGTCAGCTGCGGGGCCTGGTGCTCGGAATCCGGCGTGATCGCCATCCGGCGGTACTCGCCCAGCACCAGCCCGGCCAGCCCAGCGGTGAACACCGCGTCCCCGGCGGCCGTGCGGCGGACCGCGTCCACCAGCTCCTCCGCCGACGCGGACTTGACCAGGTACCCCGAAGCCCCGGCCTTCACCGCCTCCAGCACGTCGGCGTGCTCACCGCTGGCCGACAGAACCAGCACCCGCGTGCCGGGGATCTCCTGGGTGATCTGCAGGGTGGCCTGAACGCCCGAGGTGTCACCGAGGTTGAGGTCCATCAGCACCACGTCGGGCGTCACCGTCCGCGCGATCCGCAGCGCCGACGTGCCATCGCTCGCGGTGGCGCGGACCTCGAAACCGCGCTCGCTCAAATCGCGCGCGACGCCATCCCGCCACATCGGGTGGTCGTCGACGACCATCACGGTGACCGGCGGTTCGCTCATCGCTGTCCTCCTCGGCGGCGTTTCGGCTCCGCGGTGCGCGGGACCCGGACCTCCCACTCGGTCCCCTCGCCCGGCGCGGTGTCGAGAGTGATCATCCCACCCAGGGCGGTGACCCGTCCCCGGATGGATTTGGCGATCCCCATCCGCCCCTCGGCGGCGGCTTCGTCCAGCCGTCCCTCGGGAATCCCCGGTCCGTCGTCGCGCACGCTGAGCACGATCTCGTCCGGCAGCTCCTCCAGCAGCACCCACGCCTGGGTCTGCTCCCCCGCGTGCTTGTCGACGTTGGCCAGCGCCTCCCGGACCACCGCCGCGAGATCCGCGCTGAGCTGCTCGGTCAGCAGCACCGGGTTGCCCGGCACCGACACGTGCACCCGCGCGGTGCGCAGCACCTGCAGCCGGGCCGCCAGATCGGTCTCACCGTCCTCTGTGGTCTCCGGCTTCGTGGCGATCAGCGAGCGCAGCTTGATCTCCTGCTCCCCGGCCAGTTCCGCGAGCTCGGCCGCTTCCCCGCCGAGCTCGGCGCCGCGCCTGCGCACCCTGGCCAGCACCTGCAGCACGCTGTCGTGGATGGACCGCGCGAGCCGTTCCCGTTCGGCCGTGGCGGCTTCGGCGCGCAGCGCGTGCGCGAGTCGTTCGGTGGAACGGCGCGCGTGGTCGGAGTTCAGGCCGATCACCAGCCCCACCCCGATGAGCAGCACCGTGTCCAGCGCCATGTCCGAGCCGATCCGCCCGCGCACCAGCAGGTTTCCCGCCGCCTCGATGATCCCGGTGGCGACACCGCCGGTCATCCCCCAGTGCACCGCGGCCGCGGTGACCCCGGTGGAGTGCCAGACCGTCACCACCGACGGATCCGAGGAATTCATCTGCGCGTCGGTCAGGATCAGCTCGTTGAGCAGGAACAGCGCGTTGACCACCACGACGTCGGCGGCCACCAGGCGGTTGGTGCGCCCGGCCCGGGTCCGGTACTTCCAGACGGTGAAGGCGGTCCACACCGCCATGCAGGCCAAGCAGATCGCCGCCAGCCACGGCCGCTCGTACTGGTCGTACAACATGCCGAACCAGAACGCGGCGTAGAAGAACGCCACGACCCGAAAGACGTTGTGCCCTCGCCACAGCGGCGTTCGACCGTCGGCCACGTGCGGTGGCGTCGGCGATGCTTGCGAACCCGTCAACTCGAACTCCTCCCCGGCGACCATCCTGCCCCACGCGGGCTCCGTTGTGGAATCGCGTGGGCGGGAATGCGCAACCCCCGCACTGGTCCGAACCGCCGATCCCCGACGCCCGGTTGGGGGCGTTCACCGCGAAACGCCGTTCGCGGTTTTCCCGTTGTGCTTCGACACGCTCATCCGCTGTGCCAGGCTCCGGGCCGGAGGTGACGATGCGGGACTGGTTGTTGTGGCGGATGCGCCCTGCTGCGATCGGATACGTCCTGCTGGTCCAAGCGCTGGCGCTCGTGTTGGTCGTCCTCGTGTTCGTGACCGGTCGGCGACCGGAGTCCGGCGACCTGATGAACTTCGCCGCGCTCGCCTCCACCGCGGGCGCGACCATCGTGATCACCTCGGCGTCGATCAACATCCGGCGGCAGATCCGGCGCGACCCGTGGACGCTGCACATCGTCTACCTCGCAGCCGGGATACTGCTGCTGCCAACGAATCTCCTGGTGCTCCTGCTGCTCGGGCCCACGCTGCACGGCGTCCTGCACGACCGGCCCGAAGCGCACCGCTGGCTGTTCACCACCGCCGCCACCACCGTCGCCACGTTCTCCGCGCGGCTGGTCGCCGGCTGGGACGAACCCGTGTGGACGGGACTGAGCTTCTTCGCCGTCGGCGTCGTGCTGCTCGTCGTGCGGGCGACGGTGGTCGCGGGTGGGCTCAAGCTGCGCGAGCCCACCGCTTCGCGCACGACCGTTCTCGGCGAACCCATCGACGTGCTGCTGGGCATCGTCGGCGCGAGCCTCGGCGGGCTGATGGCCGTCGCGATGGCGGGGGCTCCGCTCGCCGCGCTGCTCGCCGGTCCACCGATGATCCTGCTCGACCTCGCCAGCCAGCTCCCGCAGTGGCGGCGGAGCGCCCAGCACGACGGCAAGACCGGGCTGGCCAACTCCACGCACTGGGAACGCCTCGCGCGGGTCGAGCTGATGCGCGCCCGACAGCGTCAGCAACCGGCCGCGCTGCTGCTGCTGGACCTCGACCGCTTCAAGCGGGTCAACGACGAGCTCGGCCACCTGGCCGGCGACACCGTGCTGGCCGAGTTCGCGCGGATGCTCCAGAAGAACGTCCGCCGAGACGACCTGGTGGGTCGCTTCGGCGGTGAGGAGTTCGTCGTGCTGCTGCCCGGCACCCAGGACGAGACCGCCTACCGGGTCGCGGACCGGATCCGGGCGTCCACCACGACCTTGTCGGTGCGCGCCCGCGACATCCACGGCGAGACCCGGGAGCTCACCGGGCTGACCGTGAGCATCGGCGTGGCGACCACCGGCCGGTTCGACTACGAGCTCACCGACCTGCTGGTGGCAGCGGACGCGGCGATGCTCGCAGCCAAAGCGGCAGGCAGGAACGCGGTCACGGTGGCTTGACGGGTTTGTTCCAGCGGTCCGCTGGCCCGGCGGTGCGGGTAGCGGAACGGAAGCAGCGATCGCTTGGAGGCTGCTGAGGACTCTCTCCGCTCGGTGCGGGTTGCGCCTAGGCCTTCTCGTCGTCTCCGGGTTCGTCCGCGCCGGTCTTCTCCGCGTTGTCGTCGGCGGGTTCGTCGTCGGCGGCGGGCTTCGCGGGAGCGGGCTTCGCGGGGGCGGCGGGTTCCGGCTTCCCGGTGGAGGCGTCGTGGAGGAACTCGTCCTCGTCGGCGAGCAGCGCGCGGATCGCCGAGTTGAGCACCGCGACCATCGGGATCGCCAGCAGCGCGCCGACGATGCCGTTGATGACCACGCCGATGCTGATCGCCAGCACGACGCCCAGCGCGTGGATCTGCACCGCGCGACCGAGGATCAGCGGCTGGAGCACGTTGCCCTCCAGCTGCTGCACGGCCAGCACGATGCCGACCAGGATCACCGCGACGACCCAGCCCTTGGTCACCAGCGCGATCAGCACCGCGACCGCGCCCGAGGCGACGGCACCGATGATCGGCACGAATCCGCCGAGGAACACCAGCGCGGCCAGCGGGATCGCCAGCGGAACGCCCAGCACGACCAGGCCGAGCCCGATGCCCAGCGCGTCCACCACGGCGACCAGCACCGTCGCGCGGACGAACCCGACCAGCGAGGTGAACCCGGCGATGCCCGCGTGGTCCACCCGGGCGCGCACCTGGCGCGGCGCCAGCCGGACCACGAACAGCCACACGCGGCGGCCGTCGTAGAGGAAGTAGATGAGCGTGAACAGCGCGAGCACCAGTCCGGTCAGGAAGTTGCCGAACGTAGAGGCCGTGGACAGCGCACCGCTGGTCAGCGCGGCCTGGTTGGTCTGCAGCCACTCGCGCGCCTGGTCCAGGTACTGGCCGATCTGCGCCTCGTTGATGTGCAGCGGGGAGGTCGCCAACCAGGACTTCAGCGCTTCGAGGCTCGCGAGCACCTGGCGCTGCAGGTCCGGGAACCCGTTGATGAACGCGTTGATGACGAAGCTGAACACCCCGCCGACCACCGCGAGACCGCCGATCAGCACGAGCGCCGTCGCCAGCCCCCGGGGAACCCTGCGGTTGGTCAGCCACGACACCAGCGGGGCCAGCAGCGCTGCCAGCAGCAGGGCGATGGCCACCGGGATCACCACGACGTAGATCCGGCCGATGATCATGCCCAGCACGTACAGGCTGAGGGCGATCACCAGCAATCGCCAGCTCACCGCCGCGGAAACCCTGAGCACCCGGGGGATCGCCGTCGAAGCGTCTTCCGGCCTGCTGATCTTGAGCTCGCTCACCCCGCCACCGTAGCGCCGATCACCGGTCCCCATTCGCACAACGGCCCTCCTGATCCACAACGGCACGTGAACACCGACCCCGCCCCGGCCCGGGCGCGCGGGAATCGCGGCTCCCGCACGGGTGGGACGTGGGGGTGATGTCCGGTTCGAGCGGATCGGCAACTCGAGGTGCGTAACACGATGTAGCGAACCGGCTCCTCTGCGCTTACGGAAGACGACCTTGTTTTGGCAGGCTTCCCGGCGCGAGGGATGACGAAGCTCCGAGGGGGAGCCACAGCAGGCCGAGGAGGTTCTGGCACCGCGATGTCCGTCCGCGACCGTACGACGCAGACCGCCGCACGGCGGTTCCTGGGACGTGCCCTGGTCCTGGCGGGCACGGCGGCAGCCGGAACCTCCGCGGCCTTGCTGCTGGGCCAGCCCGCGGAGGCGGAGCCCGACGAACCCGCCGGGGAGCTCGTGGAGCCTCCCCCGCTGTCCGGAGCTCCGGTGCTGTCCGAGGCCGCCGCGCTCACCGGCGACGCCGCGGACCTCCCGGAGGCCGCGCTGGAGAAGGTGCAGCAGGCTGGACCCGCTTCGTTCCCGCTCGATCGGCTGGACCCGCTCGAACTCGTGCCGGGCGAACCGGTCGAGCACCTGGTCGGCGGCCTCGACGAGGAGGTCGCCGAACCGTCCGAGCCGTCCGTGGAGGCCGGACCTCCCATTGCGCCGGTGGAACCCGTCGCCGGACCGGACCGACAGGCGGGCAGCCCGCCCCCGGAACCGGTCGTGAGCATCCCCGAACCCGATCAGCCCGCGGCACATCCGCAGGTGACAAGCCCTGTCCGGGCGTCCGGACACCCCGTCCCGGCCGTTCCGCCCGTCCCCGAGCACGAGTACCCGGGCGGCAACTCGGCGCTGCCCGCTTCATCCGGCTGCGCCAAGACGGCGGACGGCCACCAGCAGGGAGCCGGTCTGCCCGGCTGGTACCCGGCGGCACCGCGCGCCGACGACGTCCGCCCGGACGCGTGCGCGGACACCCGCGACGAGGTGCTGCGCGGGGTGCCGTCGCCGCGCCCCGGCGCGACGCCCGACTGACCCGCTGACCGGCCGCGATTCGCAGTGTGGCGAACCAGCGCGCCGGCGACTTCGCATCTGAGCCCACCGCCGCCCGCCCATGATCAAGTTCTGATGACGGTGCGGCGCTCGAAGTTGATTTCCCCCCAGAACGCGGGGAGCCTTGTGAAGGAGAAGATCCATGCAGACTTGGGCGAAGCGCGGCGTTCAGACCGCGCTGGTCACTGGTGGCATGCTGGCCGTCGGAACGGGGGTCGCTTCCGCCGGGGACGCCTGTCAGCAGCGTCCGATGCCGTTGGGAGAGTCGGTGTTCCCGCCCGCGCTCGACGAGACCGCGCCGCTGGGCCGTTGCCTGTCCGGAGACCTGTTCGCGGGCGGCGCGCAGCCCACCAGGCCGGTGGTGGAAACCCGCCGCGGCCAGCTCGACGAGTCCGCTGCTGAGCTGACCCGCGAGATCCCCGCGATCCGGTTCCAGGAATCGCCGCTCAAGCTCGCGGGCTGGGCCGCTGACCCGTCCGAGGCCAAGCCGCTCGACCTGCGCCGTTCGCCGCAGGGCCGGGCCCCGATCACCCCGGCTGAGGGCTTCCACCGCTCGCTGAGCTGGTCCGCGTCGATCGGCGACGTCGTGCGCGACCGCGCGGCTGACCGCGGTCCGCAGACGGCCGAGCTGGTCATCCCGCACGACGACCTCGTCTACTTCGACGGGTTCGGCCCGGCCAACGGGATCATCGAGCTCTACGAGGACGCGCTGTCCGCCCGCGAAGAGGCCCCGGTCGAGACCGGTGGGCTGCTGGCCACCGATGCGGTCGACCTGACCTCCGCCGACGTCGGCGGCCTGCGCAGCGACCTGCGCACCGTGCCGCCGCTCGTGCTGTCCGCGGCGCTGGCCGAGCCCCCGGCTCCCCCGGCCGCGCCGGTGGACTTCGTGCCGCTGGACGTGCCGGGCGAGCGCCAGGCCCCGGCCACCGAGGTGCCGCCGCTTTCCGGTCTCTCGCTCCTGGAGCTGTCGAAGGTGCCGGGAACGGTCGAGCGCAGCGGGCCGGGCCTGTCCGCGCCGGTCCCCGGCTTCGGGAAGCTCAACGCCCTGCAGAACGGGCAGACCACCGGCCCGACGCCGAGCCGGATCACCGCCGCGCTGGAGGACACCGTGCTCCCCGCGCGCACGATGGTCGCGTCCCGGTCCGAGCTGCCGCTGCTGTCCGGCATGACCGGTGCTCCCGACGTCACCCTGCCGATGCCGGCCATCAGCCCCGAGCTGATGCACCGCTTCGACAACGCCGAGACCGTCGTGATGAACCGCATCTGATCGACCTCGACGCGAAACGAGGCCCCGTCCAGCCGGACGGGGCCTCGTTTCGCGTTCAGCGGGTCACAGGGGTTCGGGTGCGGCCGGAGGCTTCTCCGCCCGGGGGATGTCCACCGGCGTCCGGTCCCGTTCGCGCCACCACAGGTAGCCGTTGTAGACGAGGTAGGCGACGCCGAAGTAGACGTAGGAGTTGCCGACGAACTGCTCGAAGAAGCTCCAGGTCAGCTCCAGGCCCTTGCCCTGGGGCATCTTCCAGTGCGGCCCCATCATGAAGAAGCAGCCGATCAGCGTCGTCATCAGCAGCATCGCCCAGTCGCGTCGCACGTAGGCCGCGCCGGCCAGCAGCACGAGCCCGGGGATGGCCCAGACCCAGTGGTGCGACCAGGAGATCGGCGAGAGCAGCAACCCGAGCACGCCGTTGATCACCACCGCCGTCGGCAGGTCCCGCTGGCGGATCGCGTTGATCATCCCCAGCACCGCCAGCCCCAGCACGAGCAGCGCGAGCACGGCCAGCACCAGCGTCAGGTTCGGCGCGCTGAGCTTCGACAGCAGCGACTTCAGCGACTGGTTGCCCGCGTAGGTCGAGGCGTCACCGGTGAACTTCGGCCCGAAGTTCACGTGGCTGTTGGCGAAGATCTCCTGGAGCCAGAACCGGCGGGCGTTGTCGAACGTGATCAGCAGCCCGACCAGCGCGGTCGCCACGAAGGTCAGCAGCGAGACCGCGATGGTCCTGAAGTCCTTGCGCAGCAGCGGGAGGAGCAGGAACACCAGCGGCGTGAGCTTGATGCCCGCGGCGATGCCGATCAGCAGACCGCGCGGGTAGGGCAGCTTCTTGGTGCCCTCCACCCGCCACAGCAGGTCCACCACGACCAGCGCCATCAGCACGATGTTGATCTGCGCGTAGGTGATCGTCTCCATCACCGGTTCGCTGATCGTGGCGAACGGCAGCACGGCGGCGGTCACCAGCAGCACCCTGTCCCGGTGCGCCTGCAGGAACGTCGACTCCCGCAGCACCACGTACAGCGTGGTCAGCAGCGCGAGGTGGCTGACCAGCATGATCACCGCGGTGGACAGCACCTTGGGCACCAGCGCCAGCGGCGCGAACACGATCGCGGCGAACGGCGGGTAGATGAACGGCAGCAGCAGGCCGGACTCGGTGGGGGGCAGGTTGTGGTAGAGGTCGCGGCCCGCAAGCAGCGCTTGGGCGCCCTGCCGGTAGACCTCTCCGTCGATGTGGTCGTGGGTGTTGACGGTCGAGACCACCACGATGGCGATCAGCTCCGCGATCGCGATGACGGTCAACAGCGACCGGTGACCACGCATTCGCTCGGCCAGCGGAACCAGGTCTGCGGTTCCGGGCATTGGCATGCACCATCCTCTCGGCTACCACTGCCGCTCAAGGGTAGAGATGGCCTCGGCGCAGTCGGGCGTGCGGCATCGGGTGGAAGCCCGTTCGTGACGCACTCTCTATCGATAGCGGGTCCGAGATGTTTCGCGGGGCCTTCTCGATCGTGTTTCACCTGCATGAATGATCAAAATCCGGTCTTCGAGGTGACGCGTGGGGAAGGTGGTGCAGAAGCCTTGACGCTGCGTTATAAGCGGAGCGTGAAACCACCATTACGGGTGGTCGCTTTGCTCTTGAAAAGCTCCTACCAACAAGGGGAGGCTCGAACGGACTGCTCCGTTTGGTGGGGAGGGAGGGGGCCGAATGAGTGTCCTTGACGTGGCTGCAGCCCAGCTGGCACCGATGTGGGACGAACTCGTCAGCGGGCTGAACGTCGGGGTGCTGCTGACCGATGAGCGCGGCCAGGTGCTGGCCACGAACGACGTCGCCGCCGAGCTGATGCAGCTGGACCGGGCCGACCTGCTGACCGGAACCCGCCCCCACGACTGGCAGGTCCGCGACGACACCGGTTCGCCGATGCCCGACTGGGCCGACCTGGCCGGTCAGGTGCTGCGCGCCGGCTGCCCGCTGTCCATCCCGCTCGTCATCATCAACGGTCGCACCGAGAGCCGCATCTGGGCCGACTACCACGCGGTGACCGTGCAGGGCCGCAGGCGAGTCCTGGTCCTGCTGCAGTCCGTGGAGACCGACGTCTCGCACTCCTCCGGGCTGCTCGACCCGCTGACCGGTCTGCCCGGCCGCGTGCTGCTGCTGGACCGCCTCGAGCAGTCGCTGGTCCGCTCCCGCACCCGCGGGACGCTGTCGACCCTGGTGCTCATCGACGTCGTGCAGCTCGCCGAGTTCAACGCCGCGCACGGCTTCGAGCGCGGCGACGAGATGCTCTCGATGCTGGCCGGCCGGCTTCGCGAGGGGCTCAGCGACGAGCACACCGTCGCGCGCTACGGCGGGGACGAGTTCGCCGTGGTCGCCGAGCACCCCAGCGGGACGGGCGAGCGCATCGCCGCCCACGCGCGGGAGGTGGCCGGCTGGCCGATGCGCGTCGGGCGCAAGCGGGTCCGCCCGGGCCTGCGCGTTTCCTGGGTGACCACCGACGGCCTCGCCTCGGTGCACTCGGTGCTGGCCCGCGCGGAGCAGCAGCTCACGTCGCGGGTCGGTTCCTAGAGAAGACCTGGTCGCCGACTAGGAGGGAGGTACTGCGTGGGTCGAGCAACCCCTGCTGAACGAAGCGGGGCACCCACGGTGAGGTGGGTGCCCCGCTTCTGCTCCGCGACGGTTCAGCTCTCGCTCTCGCCCGCGATGAAGTCCTCGACGGCCTGGTAGGCGTCGGAGTCGGAGTACTGCTCCGGCGGCGACTTCATGAAGTACGAGGACGCCGACAGGATCGGGCCCCCGACGCCGCGGTCCTTGGCGATCTTGGCGGCGCGGATCGCGTCGATGATGATGCCCGCCGAGTTCGGCGAGTCCCACACCTCGAGCTTGTACTCCAGGTTCAGCGGCACGTCGCCGAAGGCGCGGCCCTCGAGCCGGATGTAGGCCCACTTGCGGTCGTCCAGCCACGGCACGTAGTCCGACGGACCGATGTGCACGTTGCGCTTGCCCAGGTCGCGGTCGACCTGCGAAGTCACCGACTGCGTCTTGGAGGTCTTCTTGGACTCCAGGCGCTCCAGCTCCTTCATGTTCATGAAGTCCATGTTGCCGCCGACGTTGAGCTGCATCGTGCGGTCCAGGTGCACGCCCCGGTCCTCGAACAGCTTGGCCAGCACGCGGTGCGTGATGGTGGCGCCGACCTGCGACTTGATGTCGTCGCCGACGATCGGCACGCCGGCCTCGGCGAACTTCGCGGCCCACTCCGGGTCGGAGGCGATGAACACCGGCAGCGCGTTGACGAAGGCCACGCCCGCGTCGATCGCGCACTGCGCGTAGAACTTGTCGGCGTCCTCGGACCCGACCGGCAGGTAGGACACCAGGACGTCGACCTCGGCGTCGCGCAGCGCCTGGACGACGTCGACCGGCTGCTCGTCGGACTCCTCGATGGTCTCCCGGTAGAACCGGCCGAGACCGTCGTGGGTGTGACCGCGCTGCACGGTGACGCCCAGCGGCGGGACGTCGGCGATCTTGATGGTGTTGTTCTCACTGGCGACGATGGCCTCGGAGAGGTCCCGACCCACCTTCTTGGCGTCCACGTCGAACGCGGCGACGAACTTCACGTCGCTGACGTGGTAGTCGCCGAAGGCGACGTGCATCAACCCGGGCACCTTGGTGTCCGGATCGGCGTCGGAGTAGTAGTGCACGCCCTGCACCAGCGATGCAGCGCAGTTCCCAACGCCGACGATCGCCACTCGCACAGCGCGACCGGGACGATCTCCGCCCATGGCAGGGCCCTCCTTCTTGGTCATCTGTCGTGTCCTCGCGTGAATTGAGCCGGTGGCTGATGGCCCGCATCGGGGTTCCCACCGGCATCGGGTCGCCCGGTCGCCGAGGCAGCTGCCTGCTCGACCCGTTCGGCCTCGATGATCTCGTCCAGCCAGCGAACCTCGCGTTCGCTGTGGTCCAGTCGGAGCCGGTGCAGTTCCCGCGTGTAGCGGTCCAGGCAATCCCCGGAACGGGCCAGCGCGCTGCGCAAGCCCTCCTGCCGCTCCTCCACCCGGCGGCGCCGGGCGAGCAGGATGCGCATCCGCGCCTCGGCCGGCGTGCGGGAGAAGAACACCACGTGCACGCCGAAGGCGTTGTCCTCGCAGGCACGGGGACCGCTGTCGGCGACGAGCTCGTCGAAGCGCTGCTCGCCGGCGGTGGTGATGCGGTACACGCGGCGGGCGCGGCGTCCCCAGGCCTTCGACTCCTCGGTGTCGGATTCCTCCTCGATCAGGCCGGACCGGCACAGCCTGCGCAACGTCGGGTAGAGCGAACCGCAGGACAGCGCGCGGAACACGCCGAGCGTGTCGTTGAGCTGCTTGCGCAGCTCGTACCCGTGCATCGAGGTGTTGTGCAGGAGCCCGAGCACCGCGAGTTCGAGCATCTGCACCTCCTACGAGTGTCTATTAGGCGCCGCGAATAATGAGGAGTGCCAACGCTGACCTCGGCACCCGGCGGAGTATATCGCGCCGATATATCGGTCCTCACCATCGAGCGGTGCCGAAGGTGTTCGGCGTCACCGCACGTGACAGCGGAGAAGCCCGCCTGCCCTGAACGGCGCATGGAGTGCGTCGAGGCGGCACGTACCCTGTGGTCGTGCGGACCCAAAGGCAAGTGGTCGACTACGCGTTGCAGCGCCGGGCGCTGCTCGCGCAGTTGCACGCTGGCCGCGTCGGGGTGATGGAGGTCTGCGACGCCGACCCGTACCTTCTTCAGGCGGCGAAATTCCACGGTGAACCCAGCGACACCACCTGCCCCGTGTGCAGGAAGGAAGAGCTGACCCAGGTCTCCTGGGTGTTCGGCGACGCTCTCAAGCACGCGTCCGGATCGGCGCGCAAGCCCGAAGAGCTGGACCGGATGGCCAACCTGTTCGAGGAGTTCAACGTCTACGTCGTTGAGGTGTGCCGCACATGTAACTGGAACCACCTGGTGCTGTCCTACGTGCTCGGGACCGACGGCTTGAACAACGGTCGGTCACGGCGCAAGACTGCAGCGGAGTGAGATCGTCTCGTGCACCCGGCACGCCCAACCGCGCCGATGCGGCGCACCCCCGACGTGAACGCATCACCGGCGTCGCCCCGACGCCTGTCCTGGAGGCCAACTCGTGAACGACGAGCGTGACGACCATGCCAAGGGCCGCCACTCCCGGCATCCGAACCCCGACGGTCGCCCCACGCCACCCCCACCGCAGCCCCCGGGCCAGCAGCCCGGCGGTCAGCAAGGACCGCCGCCGCGCCCGGCCGGTGGGCCCCCGCCGCCGAGCGGTGGTCCCGCGTGGCCGGGAGAGCAGCCCGGTGGTCGTCCGGGAGCCGGTGGTCAGCAGCCCCCGCCCCCGCCGGGACGTCCCGGTCAGGCGGGCGGGCAGCCGCCGCAGTGGCCCGGGGCCGAGACCCCGGAGGAATCGACCGGTGCCTGGACGCCGTCGTTCGACGACGACTCCGCGCCGGGTTCGAGCTCGCTGAGCAGCCGGTTGAACGGCGAGGACGACGCGACGAGCTACTCGCCGTCGCCTCCTCCCCCGCCTCCCGGCCGTCCGGGGCAGCCGCCCGCCGGGCAGCAGCCCCCACCGGGCCGTCCCCCGCAGCCGCCGGGCGAAGCGCCGACGCAGAACCTCCCGCAGGCTCCGAGCAGCGGTGACCGGGGAGGTTCCGGTGCGTCCGGGGCCGCCGGGGCCGGTGCTGCGGGTGCCGCCGCCGGCGGTGCTGCCGGTGCGGCGGCCGCTGGTGCTGCCGGTGCTGCTTCGGGAGGAGCCGGTTTCTCCCGCGAGCCGAACCTGCTGACGCACTCCGACCAGGCGACGTACAACTACTACGCTGATGATCTTGACGATGACCCGTACGGCGACGACCAGCTCGGCGACCGCAGCAGCGCAGGTGCCGCGGACGTCGGTGGCGCCGGATACCCGGGCAGGGATGACAGCGAGGATCCGGACGACGAAATGAGTGCCGCCCAAGCTAAGCGCGCCGTCATGTGGCGGCGGATCCGCCGGACCTGCTACGTGGGTGCGGCCGCGGCAGTGATCATCCCGACGCTGGTGTTCATCTACGGCTACCTGTTCTGGGAAGCGCCGGACGAGCAGAAGCTGCTCAACATGAAGCAGCCGATCACCATCACCTACGCGGACGACTCGCCGCTGGCGACGGTGAGCTCGGACGGCTCGCGCGAGGTGATCCGCGACCTCAACGACGTGTCCAAGCCGCTGCGCGACGCGACGATCTCCGCCGAGGACGCGAGCTTCTACTCCAACCCGGGCTTCGACTTCATGGGCATCGCCCGGTCGGTGTTCTTCATGTTCACCGGCTCGGGCGTCGGTGGCGGTTCCACCATCACCCAGCAGTTCATCAAGCTGGACCTGGAGCTCAACAAGTCGGACCCGACCTACGTCCGCAAGATCAAGGAGATCGTGCTGGCGTTCAAGATCACCAACGAACGCCCCAAGGACGACATCCTGCTGTCGTACCTCAACACCGCGTACTACGGCCGAGGCGCGAACGGCATCACCGCGGCGTCCAACGCCTACTTCGGCAAGAAGCCCAGCGAGATCACGCCGGCCGAGGCTTCGGTGCTCGCGGGCATGGTGCAGCGCCCGAAGGGCAACGACCCGCGCGAGGACCTGGAGCAGGCCGAGACGCGTTTCAACTACGTCCTCGACCAGATGGTCAAGAACGGGTTCCTGCCCGCGTCCGAGCGCCAGGGCCTGACGCTGCCGGAGACCCGCGGTCAGAACGACTGGCGGATCGACCGCCGGTTGACGCCGGACCAGTTCAAGATCAAGGACCAGGTGCTCCGCGAGCTGGAGGAGACCGGCTACGACGAGGACACGCTGGCCCGCGAGGGTTACAAGATCAAGACGACGATCGACCCCAGGGCGCAGAAGGCCGCGGTCGACGCCGCCACCACCCAGGCGGAGAACACGCTGCCGGACAACATCAAGACGTCGCTGGTGGCGATCGAGCCGAAGACCGGTGAGGTCAAGGCCTACTACGGCGGCGGCGGTGACGTCGGCGGCTACGACTGGGCCGTCGCGCCCACCGAGCCCGGGTCATCGTTCAAGCCGTTCGCGGTGCTGGCGGGTCTGCACAAGGGCAAGGGCATCGGCGAGTTCTACGACGGCAGCAGCCCGCAGAACATCGCGGGAACCGAGTTCGCCAACGCCCCGAACGTGGCCTGCGACGTGCCGACCCACTGCGGCGTCCGCGAGGCGATGACGAAGTCGGTGAACACCGTGTTCGTCAACATCGCATCCAAAATAGGCCCGGCCAGCGTCGCCGAAGCCGCGCACGCCGCGGGCATCCCGGAGGAGTACAAGTCCGGGAAGGGCGGCACGAAGACCCTGCAGAACGCCGACGGTCAGACCCAGTCCGGTATCGCGCTGGGCATGTACCCGGTCAAGCCGATCGACATGGCCAACTCGTACGCGACCCTGGCGAACCAGGGCAAGTCGCACACCCCGCACATGGTCAGCGAGATCACGCCGCGCGAAGGGCCGCCGGTCAAGGTCCACAACGAGCCGGTCAAGACGCTCTACGACGAGTCGGAGTCGGAGGCCGCGAAGCTGGCCTACAACACCATCGCTTCGATGTTCGAGGTCGCCGACCACGCCAAGCGCGGCCTGGACGGCAACCGGCCGGTGATGTCCAAGACCGGTACGCACCAGTACCTGGACACCAAGGACAACGCCACGGCCTGGATGATCGGCGCCACGCCGCAGCTGTCCGCGTCGGTGTCGATGCTGGCCAGCGAGAACGGCCGCAACGTCCCGCTGGAGGACAACTCGGGTACCAGCTTCTACGGCGGCAAGTACCCGGCGATGGTGTGGCAGCAGTTCATGAACAACTACCACAAGGGCCTGAAGGTCGAGCAGTTCAAGAAGACCGACACCATCGGCCAGTTCCAGGACATCCCGCTGCCGCCGCCTCCGACGTCGTCGGAGCCGCCGTCCTCGTCGGCGCCGCCGCCCACGATGCCGAGCGGTTCGGAGGAGCAGGACCCGACCACCAGCAGGACCAAGCCCGGTGACGACGGCGACTGCGGCGGCTTCTTCGAGCCGCCGTGCCCGTCGGACACGAGCAGTCCCGGTGAGCCCGGTGACGTCGCGCCGACGCGTCGGTTCGGCGAGTAGCCGGAGCTGATCCGAGAGGGGCATCCGCCGACCCGGCGGGTGCCCCTCCGGCTTTTCCGGGCCAGTAGCATCCGGGCGTGTCCACCAACGAAACCGCCGATCGGGCAACAGCGGCGTCCTCGGGCAACGAGTTAGCGGCGGCGGTGGACAGCTCGTCCCTCTCACACGCGGACCGCATCCCGCCGACCTGGACCGAACCGCTGCCCCGCAAGGTCAGCCGCCTCTTCGGCGGACCGCTCGGCAGGCACGCGCAGGTCGGACGGCAGTGGTTCTGGACCCCGCTGCGGGTGATCCTGCTGCTCGCGGTGCTGACGCTGGCGGCGGCGTGGCTGTTCAAAGCCCCCTGCCAGGTCACCTACGACACCAGCAGCGGGCCGCAGCTGGACTGGCGGAACAGCAAGCAGTACACCGCCATGTGCTACACCGACATCATCCCGCGCTACGGCATGGGAGATCTCGCCCCCGACGACGCCTTCCCGTACAAGACGGGGTGGCTGGAGAACCAGGGCACGCCCAAGGAGCAGGTCCGCTACATGGAATACCCGGTGCTGACCGGGATCTTCCAGTGGATCAACGCCCGCGCCGCCGACGGCTGGGCCACCCTGGCCGGTTTCGGCTGGCTGCCCGGCGGGCTCACCAGCGTCCTGTACTTCAACGTCACCGCGCTCTGGCTCGCCGGGGCCTGGCTGGTGACGATCTGGGCGCTGGTGCTGCTGGCTCGCCGTCGCGTCTGGGACGTCGCGCTCGCCGCGGTCTCCCCGCTGGTCGTGGCGCACGCGTTCACCAACTTCGACGTGCTGGCCACCGCTCTGGGCACCGCCGGGCTGCTCGCGTGGTCGCGACGACGACCCGTGCTGGCCGGGGTGCTGATCGGCATCGGCGGAGCCGCCAAGCTCTACCCGCTGTTCTTCCTCGGACCGCTGCTGATCCTCGCCTGGCGCGCCGGGAAGGTGCCCGACGCCGCGCGCGCGGTGCTGGCCGCCGCGCTGGCGTGGCTGGCGGTGAACGTCCCCATCGCGCTGGCGTACCCGGCCGGCTGGGGCGAGTTCTTCCGGCTGAACAGCCGGCGTTCGGCCGATCCGGACTCGCTCTACAACGTGCTGATGCACTTCACCGGCTGGGGCGGGTTCGACGGTCAGCTGCCGCCGGGCGCGACACCGGTGGTGCTCAACGCGGTCAGCCTCGGGCTGTTCCTGCTGGCGTGCCTGGCGATCGGGTGGCTCGCCCTGGCGGCGCCGACCCGGCCGCGGGTCGCGCAGCTGTGCTTCCTGGTGGTGGCCGCGTTCCTGCTGACCAACAAGGTGTGGAGCCCGCAGTACTCGCTGTGGCTGGTGCCGCTGGCGGTGCTGGCGCTGCCGCGCTGGCGACTGCTGCTGAGCTGGATGATCATCGACGCGGCGGTGTGGGCTCCGCGCATGTACTACTACCTGGGCACGGCGAACAAGGGCCTGCCCGAGGGCTGGTTCCTGGGCGCGGTTCTGGTCCGGGACGCGATGGTCGTGGCGCTGTGCGTGCTGATCATCCGCGAGATCCTCGACCCGGCCCGGGACAAGGTGCGCACCGCGCTGACCGTGCGGGGCGATCACCCCGGCGGCATCGACGATCCGTGCGGCGGCCTGCTCGACGGTGCGCGCGACCGGTTCGTGTTACCCGGTGTCGCTCGTTGGGGGCAGCGGGCTCTCACGCTCACCCGGGGAGCTCTAGCTTCGAAGCGCTGATCCGATCTCTTCGTGGAGGTGCTTCGCAGATGCCAGGTCGCATGCTGACCGTCGTTCTCGCCGCAGTCGCGGTGGCCATCCCCGCCGCGGCCACGGCCGGTGCGGCCGCGCCACCGGCCCCGGTCCAGGTCCAGCTCGGCGAGGTCCGGTGCCAGGACATGTCGGCCATGGTCGCCGCGATGCCGATGCTGGCTCCCGCGTTCCCCGACGCGGCCCGGACCCCGGTCGTCGAATACCGCATCACCGCAGGTCCGGACGCGCCGATGACGCCCTTCGAGGTCAAGGTCAACGGTGAGCGCAAGGGGTCCGGTTCGGTGGGCGCCAAGGGCCTGGTCGTCTCCAGCACCTCGCTGCCCAACAACACCCGCACGACGATCCAGGTCACCTCCGGAGACCAGGTCCTCGCCACCCGCAGCTACACCCCGTCCTGCTGAAAGCCGCGGCAACGGGCAGTTTTGGTCCG